>CAZHRQ010000017.1:0-28274 GCA_964535075.1 uncultured Rhodobacterales bacterium
TCACATCCTGTGTCCGACGCAAAGCCCCTTTTTGCTAAAATGAGATCTGCTGGCACACCACGCCGCCCCGAAACGGGCGGTGCGCAGCCGCTTGCGCCAAAACCTTCTCCGGTTGAGGGCGCATTCCGCGCCAGACCGAATCTGGGGCGTCATGAATAATCCGGGCTAGGTTCATGCTTCGCGGGTAAGCTCTTGCGCCAATGCGACAGGTGTGGAGCAGGGTTCCGGGAAAGACAGACGTAGCCACCGTCCGCCCCGGGACAGGTCGGCACCGTCCATATCCAGGCCGCTCACCTTCCACCCCTTGTCCCGGCGACCGGCCCGGGCCGCTAGCATCTCTGGCCGGGCCTGGTCCAGCAGGTCTGCCTCTGCGGCGGCAATGGCCTTGGCGTCGCTTTCCCGAGGGGCTAGCCCGTGCCACGTCAACCACAGCGCTCGCCCGAATCCGCTGACCAAGTGCGCCGTTTCCACCGTCAGTCGATAGATCTGAAAATCACTAAAATCGGCATACTGACGCGCATCGGGGTGACGGGCGAGAAACCGGGCCCGATGCTCCGGCGTGGCGCTGGCCCGCAGCGTGCCCAGCAGAGACACGCGGGTCTCCTCCTGCGGATTCGTCTTCCCAGTCCCGGCTTCTATCAACAGACACACCCGAGGGTCAGCCTGAAAGTTTCGAGTGTGTTGCGCCAGATGAGAAAGCAAGAACAAGGGGGCCAGGTCATGGGCCCACCCCACACTCACCAAGGAGGCATAGGGCCACCCGTGCGCGCCCGCCATGGCTGTGGCCAGGGTTCCCTGACGGGCGCCGCGCAGCACCTGCCGCACCACTCGGCGCACTTCCGGTTGGGCCGGTGCTGCCCGTGACGCCAAGGGTCGGCCCTGTGCCATCATGTCCATGCTCTCCTCCCGCCGGTCGGCCGGTCTCTTCGATCATGCACCAACCCCCCCGGAAACGCTCCCCGGGGGGGCGGCACGATCCTGCCGGAATCCATTTTTGCAATAATCCTGTAACAGCGCAGTATGCGACTCGGCGCTTTCCCGGTCAAGGGCGGCAATGATCGGCTCTAGAGCCTATCGCGGTCAATGGGAACCCATTTTTGGGTCCCATTGACCGCGTGAATCGGCTCTATCTATTTTGTTTTAGAGCGGATTCACGTACCCAATCCGGGTCACAGCGTGAACCCGATTGGGTGCGACCCGCTCTAGGCCAGGTTTGGCCGTCAGGCAGACCGCGGCATCCCTTGTTGCCTCTTGAGGTAGCCGCGGTGTTTATGAAATAATCAAAGCAAGCTTGTTTTCTGGGTCCTGGTATTTTTTCTCTACATAATGTTCCTGGGGATCAACAGGTTCCGGTGCGTGGGCGCCGGTGATGACGATCAGTGTGCGGGCCGTCACGGTGGTTGCGTCGAATTCATGGTTAAATTGGTTGGTATCGGGGCCGAGAGTTCCTAGAGTCCAAGAGAAGAGCCCCCGCAGCTTTTCCTGTGTCCGGCGTGCGGCCGTTTTTGGCGTGGCACGCCGGCGCTGTGGCTGTTGAGAACCCCTGAATCCTGATGGTGGCCAGAGCGCCGCTTCTGCTGCCCGACCTTGAGGGAGGTCTGCCGTGACCGTGGAAACCAGTGTCTTCGAGCCGGCGCCGATTCGCGCCACCGGAACCCCGGCCCAGGTGTTCGATGCCGCCGCCGCGGAAGACGGCGCCCTGACCCTTCCCGTCCTGCCCGGGCTGAACGAGGCCACCTTCGACCGCGCCGGGCCGGACCTGGTGGTGCGCCTGCCGGGGGCTGAGGGTGACATTCTCATCACGGACTACTTCCAGCAGGGCTCGCCGCCCGACCTGGCCATGCCGGGGCTGCGCCTGAACGGCCCGCTGATCGAGACCCTGGCCGGTCCGGCCGCGCCCGGGCAGGTGGCCCAGGCGGGGGATGCCGGCAGCGCCCTGGGCCCGTCCATCGGCGCCGTCACCAACGCCAGCGGCACGGTGGAGGTGATCCACGCCGACGGCAGTCGGGACACCCTGGGCAAGGGCGATCCCATCTATCAGGACGATACCCTGGTCACCGGCGGCGACGGGAAGGTGGGTCTGCGCTTCGTGGACAACACCACCCTGGCCATGACCGAAAACGGGCGCATGGTGATCGACACCATGGTCTATGACCCCGCCACCGGCAGCGGGAAGCAGGTGTTCGGGGCCATGTCCGGGGCCTTTACCTTTGTTAGTGGCGAAATCGCCAAGACCGGCCCCGATGCCATGGAAGTGCGCACCCCGGTCGGGACCGCCGGCATTCGCGGCACCAAGTTCATTCTGACCGTGGGCACCGAAACCCGCTTCGTGCTGGTGCCCGAAGCCGACGGCACCGTCGGCGAAATTGTCGTGCGCAACGCTGGCGGTATGCAGGTGTTGAACCAGCCCAACCAGTTGGTGACCGTGGCGACGTTCGACAGCCCGCCCACCGCGCCGCTGATTGTCCCGCCTTCTTATGTGAACGACAACTTCGGCGATGTGCTTTCCGTGTCCGCCGAGGCCGAGGGCTCGCCTCCCGTTGAGGGGGCCGAGACCGGTGACGAGAGCGGTGACGAGAGCGGTGACGAGAGCGGTGAGGACGAAGGCGACGGCGAGGAATCCGAGGGCGAAGAGGGCGGCGAAGAAACAGCCGAGGAAGAGGGCACCGAGGAAGAGGCGGCCGAAGAGGCGCTCGGCGACGAAGACGCCGGAGAAGAGGCCCCCGGTGACGAAGCGGCCGATGAGGGGGTGTCTGCCACGGGCGAAGAGGATGCCGCCGGTGAGGAAGGTGAGACCGGCGACGACGGACAGGCCCCCGACCAGGGCACCAATTTGCTGTCGCCGGACGGCCAGTCCCAGGACTTTGCCTTCCTGACCGATATGGGTGGCGGGGATCTGCTGAACCAGGACAACGGGGGGCCCGGTGGTGCTGGTGGTGAGGGCGGCGACGGCCTTTTGGGCCGGGCCGGCGACGGCCTGGGCAACCTGACGGGCCAGGGCAGTGGTTTCGCTGGCGGCGAGGCGCTTGCCAACCTGGGCGAGGTCCTTGATGGCGAGGACGGTGCCGGAAACGAAGGCCCGGACCTGGGAGACGTGCGCGACACCGTGACCCGCCCGGATACCGGGACCGAGGACACCGCCGGTAGCCGCGGCGATGATACGGGCGCTTCCGACAGCGACGAACCAGATTCCGATGTGGCCGACACCGATACCTTGGATACCGGCACCTCGGACACCGATACCTCGGACACCTCGGACACCTCGGACGCCGATACCTCGGACACCGATACCTCGGACACCTCGGACACCGATACCTCGGATACCGACACCTCCGATACCGAGACGGGCACTGGTGCCGCGGTGACCCTGGAAGGCGTGGCCATTGACGGCTATCTCGCCGGATCCACCGTGTTCCTGGACATGGACGACGACCAGGTTCTGGACGCCGATGAACTGTGGACCACCACCGATGCGGCCGGGAATTTCACCCTGGACGCCACCGACACCCTGCTCAGCCAGGGCGTGCTGGTGGTGCAGGGCGGGATTGACATTTCCACCGGCAATGCCTTCACCGGTACCTTGCGGGCGCCGGCCGATGCCACCGTGATCACCCCGGTGACCACTCTGCTGCAATCCTTCATCGAGCAGGGGCATGACACCACCACCGCCACAGGCTTTGTGGAAACCGTTCTGGGGCTGGAAAGCGGGGCGGTGGATTTGGCCCACTATGATCCCCTGGCCGCCTATGCCGAGGGAGACGCCCATGCGCTGGATGTGATGGCGGCGGGCACCCGCCTGCTCACCTCCTTCCAGGCGCTGGCCACCACGCTTGGCGAGGCCGGCGCCGACGCGGCGGCGGTGAACGCCGGGCTGGACGCGGCCATGGCGGACATGCTGGCCCAGGCCCAGGCCGGTCAGGCCATGGATTGGACCGATCCGACGGCCCTGGAAACCCTGATCAGCAGTGCCGCCGCCGGCGCCTTCCCCGGCGATGCCACCGGCCAGGCCCGGGTGGCCGCCATTCAGGGCGATATGGCCCGCGCCGTGGCCGATGTGAACGCCGCCACCACCGGCAGCCTGGACGCCATCGTGCGCGGTGGTGCCGTGGGTCTGACCACCCTCAATGACGATATTGCCAATGCCCTGTCGGGGCGAGGCGGCTTCTCCGACTACACCGACACCGCCGTGTACGACAGCGTGGTGGTGCAGGACCTGGACGGCCGTGCCGATGCCCCGTTGATCGGCCTACCCCGCCAGTGGACGGGGACCGAGGACCAGACCGTCAACCTCAGCAATCTTACCGTTACCGCGCAGGGCGGCGACCCGGTGTCGCTGGTCCAGATCGGCAACCTGCCGCCGGGGTCGGTGATCGTGGACAGCCAGGGCCGGGCCGTGGGCACCATGATCAGCCGCGGCACCTGGGAAGGCACGGCCGATGACCTGACCGACGGCCTGTACCTGACGCCGGCCGCCGATTTCTATGGCACCATGACCCTGACGGTGACCGCCACCGCCCAGACCCTGGGCTCCGGCGACACCATCACCGTTGCCGACACGGTGACGCTGGTGGTGGACGGCGTGCCCGACAACGCCACCGTCACCGCCGGCACCACCGTGGCCTACGAGGACGATGCCGGCAGCAGCGCCCGGGGCGTGCTCACCCTCGGCCTCACCAGCAGCGATAGCGACCCCAACGTGGCCCCCAGCCGGGTGGACCTCTCCGGCCTGGAGGCCGGCGCCACCCTCAGTCTGGACGGCACCGAGCTGGCGGCCGGCGGCCGTCTGCCCAGCGGCGTCAGCTATGCCAACGGGACCTGGTCCTTCACCGGCAGCGCCCTGGACTCGGCCATGGATGGCGGGCTGGTCTATCACGCCGCGCCCGATCAATCGGTGGATGACACCCTCACCGTGACCGGCACCGTGGCCGATGGCGACGGCGACACGGTTTCCCACACCACCCGCTTCACCGTGGATGTGAAGGGCGTGGCCGACACCCCCGACCTGTGGCTGAATGGCAGCCCGATCACCGTGCTGTCCGACGGCAGTGTGGGGCGGCCGGCCAGCGAAGACCCCACCGACAATCCTCCGGAAACCGACCAGGTGTCCGACAACACCGTGTTCCTGGAAGGGAGCGAGGACGAAGTGGTGGCCTTGCCCATCCAGGTGGTGGGCACCTCCGCGTACCATAACGCCGATGAAATCCTGACCGTTACCCTGAGCAACATGCCGGTGGGCAGCCAGTTGGCCTTAAATGGCATCGGCATGACCTACGGCGATGGCAGCCCGGTGCTGGCCGAGGCGGGCGTCCCCTGGACCTTTGACAGTTCGTGGCTGGAGGTTCTGACGGCGGGCCGCATCGGTCTGATTCCACCGGCCGACGCCAACGGTCTGCTGGAGCCCATCAAGGTGGAGGTCACCTCCACCGAAAACAACGATGCGGCCCCCGGCTACGAAACGGCCACCCGCACCGGCTATTTCGAAATTCACCTCACGCCGGTCCGTGATGCCCCGACCCTGGCCGATGACGGCGCCTTCACGGTGCGGGAAACCGATGGGGCCGGGACACTGGTGCCCGACCTGGACGCCACGGTGGAGGACGGCAGCACCCCCGACGCGGGCGTGACCTATACCCTGGCCGATGCAGGCAACCCGGACCTGGACGGAGACGGGCAGCGCGCCTTCGCTCTCGACGGGTCCACGGGGGAACTGCGCGTGCTGGATGCGGACGACGTTGATTTCGAAAGCACCCCTGTCTTCAGCCTGACGGTGGACGTGGGGGACGGCACCGCCACCCACAGCCACACGGTGACGGTGAACGTCACCGACATGGCCGAGGAACCGCTGTTCCCCGGTCCCAGCGGCACGGTGGTGGACAACAGCCCGGTGGGCACGGTGGTGGCCGACGCCGAGGCCCAGCTTGATGCCGCCAGCACCGCCGACGCGGGGCTGAACTACGCCCTGACCGGCAACGTGGATGTGGATGAGGATGGCACCGGGGCCTTTGCCATCGACGCCGTCACCGGCCAGATCACCGTGGCCGACCAGGACGATCTCATTTATGGCCACAGCCACATCCTGACCGTGGAAGCCTGGGACACCAGCGCCGGCAGCAGCGCCACCCCAGAGGCGGTCGGCAGCGAGACGCAGGTCAACACCACCACCACCGACAGTCAGAGCGCTTCCGCCGTGGCGGCCCTGACCGGTGGGGGCTACGTGATCACCTGGAGCGGCGACGTCAGTGCTGGCGCCGCCCACAGCGTGTTCGCCCAGCGGTATGACGCCCAGGGCGCGCCCCTGGGAAGCGAGGTTCAGGTCAGCAGCACCACCAGCAGTAATGCCCTCGCGCCGGCGGTGGCCGGGTTGGGCGACGGCGGTTACGTGGTGACCTGGGACGCGGATGGCGATCTCCTGGGGCAGATCTATGATGCCAGCGGCGATGCGGTGGGCAGCGCGTTCGCGGTTAACACAACCACCGCCGACACCCAGTCCACCCCCACCGTCACCGCGCTGAACGATGGCGGCTTCGTGATCACGTGGCAGTCCTTTGATCAGGACAGTTCCAGTTGGGGCGCCTATGGCCAGCGCTTCGATGCCACCGGCACGGCCGTGGGCGGGGAATTCCAGATCAACACCGCCACCGCCGGGGGGCAGGAAAACCCGGCAGTGGCGCCGCTGCCCGACAGCGGGTTCGTGGTGGCGTGGGACTCCTACGGTCAGGACGACGGATCCTCGGTAGGCGTGCGGGGTCGGCTCTACGATGCCGACGGCACCGGGGGCAGCGAAATCCAGATCAACAGCCATACCCCCGGCGACCAAATGGAAGCCTCCGTCACCACCCTGCAAAACGGGGAATTCGTGGTGGTCTGGGAATCCCTGGGCCAGGACGGCAATAGCTGGGGTGTGTACGGTCAGCGGTTTGATGCCGATGGGAACCCGGCTGGGGGGGAATTCCAGGTCAACACCGATGAAACCGGGGAAGAGGCCAACCCGCAGGTAACGGCGCTCACCGACGGCGGTTTCGTGGTCACCTGGGATACCCACAGCGGCGCCACCGGCGATGCCGACGGCGTTCGGGGCCAGCGCTTCGACGCGGGCGGGAATGCCCTGGGCGAGGCTTTCCAGGTGAACACCCACACCACCGGCGCACAGGAGAGCCCCTCCGTGGCGGCCCTGGCCGATGGCGGCTTCGTAATCTCCTGGACCTCCAACGGGCAGGACGGGGATGCCGACGGCGTGTTCAGCCAGCGCTTCACCGCCGCGCCGGCCACGGCGGCCCAGGTGGACGTGACCGTGATCACCAACGAGTCCCCCGAATTCCCGCCCCCCGAATTCCCGCCCTTCGAGTCCCTGGACACCGAGGGGGCGTGGGGAATGAACGTGGTGCGGTTCACCGACGACCTCAACGGGGACGGCCTCAAGGACATGGCGGGCCTGTATGATGGCTCGGTGCAGATCTTCGATGGCACCGGCGATGGCAGCGGCACCCATGCCGGCTTCACCACCGGCGATACCATCACCGGCTTCAGCGATGCCGCCCACATGGTGGTGGATGACCTGGACGGCGATGGCCACATGGAATTCTACCTCGCCACCGACGGCACCGGCGGTGGGAGCACCGTGTTCCGCTTCGTGGATGGGGACGGTGATGGCACCTATGCCCAGGAAACGCTGTTCACCGGCACCACCGGCTCTACGTCTATCAACTCCCTGCTGGTGGGGGACGCCGATGGCGACGGCCAGGACGATGTGCTGTTCGGCAACGCCGACGGCCTATACGTCCTGACCAATCAGGGCGCCAGCTTCAGCACGGCCACCCTGGCGGTCACGGCGCCCACCATGGCGGGCGCGATCATAGATCACACCTGGGCGTTGGCCCAACTGGATGGTGACGCGGCCCTGGAAGGCGTGGTCTCCGGGTGGACCGAAGAAATGTCCGGTACCGTGGCCTATGCCGATCTGGATGGTGTGGGCGCCAGCGTCACCGACCTGGCCAGTGCCAAGGCGCCCTACGTGCTGCATACGGCCGACATGGACGGTGACGGCTTGGACGAGGTGATCTACCAGGATGAAGGCGGCCTCATGGGGGAATTCAGCCTGGTGATCCAATCAGTGGATGGCACCACGCCGCTGGACGGTACGGTGCTCAGCGGCGATTACATGTCCGATTTGCCCACCGCCCTCACCACCGGCGACTTCGATGGCGATGGCGACCAGGACATGCTGGTGTCGTTCGACGACAACAGCCTGCGGCTCCTCAGAAACGATGGCGCAGGCGTGTGGACGGAAACCACCCTCTCTGACGGCACATATGAGAACACCTACTCGCTTCAGACCGGTGATGTGGACGGTGACGGTGACCTGGATGCCCTGTACCTAGGGTATGACAGCACCATCTTCGGCGCGCGCTGGACGGTGCTGGCCAACCAGTTCGACAACGGCGGGGCCCCCGACAACGGCGGGGCCCCCGACGACGGCACCACGCCCGCCGACACGGGCTTCACCCTGGGCGGCACCGGGGCTCACCCCAATCTCCTGCCCTTGGTGACCGCCGGCGACTTCGACTTCGACGGGCTGCTGGACGTGGTGGCCCCCACCACCACGGGGAGCCTCGGGCAGATGGAAGTGGTTGGGGGTGACGCCAGTCAGCCGCTCAGCCTGAGCACCGAGGCCCCGCTGAGCGTGCCCATCGGCAGCACCGTCAGTGCGGTGACCGTGGCAGACCTGGACGATGACGGCGTGCTGGAATACTACGTGGGTTTCGACGGCTGGGCCACGTTCCGCTTCGTGGACAAGGACGGCGACGGCGCCCTGGATGGCTCCGGCGAGGCCACTCAGTTGCATACCAGCAGCAACGCCGTGCAGGATCTGTTGCTGGGCGACGTGGACCAGGACGGCGATCAGGACCTGATCATCACCCATGCCGATGGGGCCGATCTGCTGCGCAACAGCGGTGACGGGAATCTGGCGGTCAGCGCGGAAACCCTCCTGTCCGGGGTCACACTCACCGGCGCCGATCCCACCCTGGCCGACATGAACAACGATGGCACCCTGGACCTGGTGATGGCCGAGAGCAATGGGAGCGTTGTCACCGCCCAGTGGTACGACCTCGCTGCCGGTACCGGCACCCAACTGTCCAGCCTTGAAGGTGTGACGGCCATCGGTGTGGGGGACTTCGACGGGGGCAGTGGCAACGACTTCTGGTTGGCCACGGACGACGACGGCACCGTCAGTGTCAGCTTGCACATGAATGATGGGGCCGGGAACTTCTCCAACGCGGGCAGCCTCACGCCCACCGGTACCGTGAACGACATGCTGGTGGGCGACTTCGACGAGGACGGCGACAGCGACGTGATGCTGGCGGAAGCCGGTGCCGTGAGCTGGCTGGAAAACACCGGTGGCAGTTTCACCCGCCACGTGATCAGCACCGACGGCGTGTTCGCCAATGCCAGCGCCCTGACCCTGGCCTCCCTGGATGGCGACTACGACTGGGATGTGCTGGTCTCCACCAGCGACGGGTCCTACGCGGTGCTGGAAAACACCCAGGTGCGGCCCCTGGTGGCCGGCGCCACCAGCGGTGATGACACTCTCATGGGCACCACCGGCGCCGACACCCTTCAGGGACTGGCCGGCGCCGATGCCCTGAGCGGTGACAGCGGGGCCGACGTGCTGGAAGGCGGCGCCGGCAACGACAGCCTCTCCGGCGGTGCCGACAACGACGTGTTCGCGATCCGCGGCCACGGCGACGGCCTGGATATGATGGATGGCGGCGGCGGCGCCGAGGACACCTTCCGGGGCAGCACGGGCCATGACAGCTTCTACGTCTCGCCCAATTTCGGCAATCTGACCGGGGTGGAGTACCTTCAGGGCCTGGGCGGTGCGGACGCCATCGTGCTGGCCAGCGCCGGCAACCTGGATCTTTCCTCGGGTCCGGCCCTGGCCGCCGGAGACGACGGATTCGCCGACATTGAAATGGTGGTGGGCTCCAGCGGGAACGACACCCTGACCAACGCCTATGACCAGATGATCGTGGATGGCGGGGCCGGCAACGATACCCTGTACGGCTCTAGCGGTGACGACACCTTCCGGGCCAGCCTGGGCGACGACACCATCTACGACAGTGCGGGCAGCAACGTGCTGCGCCTGGATCCGTGGCTGACGCTCACCGACGTGACGGCCACCGACGGCACGACCCTGGCCTTCCACGCCGAAAGCGACGGCACCAGCAGCATCACCCGGCTGGCCAACCCGGCGACCCTCAGTGCCATGAGCCTGATGTTGGTCAGCGCCGGCAGCGATGCGGGCACGGTTCTCAACATCGTTTCGCCGCTCTCGGTCAGTGGCAGCGGCGGCAACGACCTGCTGGCCCCCGATGACAGCGTGCTGAGCGGGGCCACCCTGGCGGGATTGGCCGGCGATGACGTGATCGTGGCCCGCGAGGGTGTGGTTGCCGTGGAAGGCGGGGACGGGAACGATACCGTCCTCCTGACCCACGGGGTGGCGGTGGATATCTACGGCGGTACAAACAGCGTTGATAACAGCAGCAATGACACCCTGATGATCAGCGATGCCGCCACCGTGACCAGCTTCATCGTCGATCTGGATTACCAAGAGGCGACCCTGTACGACGCGAGCAGCACCTCGACGCGATCCAGCGTCTATGGGTTCGAAAACGTGGATACGGGCGGCAACCTGGTGGCCATCGACGGCACCGTGTGGGGGGACGCTGGCGACAACATCCTCATCGGCAACGCCGGAGCCCAGGAATTCTGGGGTATGGACGGTGACGACACCCTGGAAGGCCACGGCGGCAACGACATTCTGCGTGGTGAGGGGGGCAACGACTTCCTGTTCGGCCATGGCGGCAGCGACCTTCTGCTCCCCGGCGACGGCACCCATCAGATGGTGGACGGCGGCGACGGCCTGGGCGACACGGATGTCCTGGTACTCAACGACAGCCTAAAGAACTACTACGTGGACCTGGAGGCCAACCTGCTGTCCTACGTGGGGCAAGAAGGAAGCACCCTCGTGGCCACCGTGCGTGATGTGGAAGGCGTGTTGAGCGACAGTGGGAACGACACCCTCATCGGCAGCAGCCCCGACGCCACCACCAAGGTGTCCATGACCCTGGTGCTGCCGGGGGGCAGTGGCATCGGCAGCGGGACCTTCGAGGTGGCTTTCCCCTTCTACACTGCCAGCGGGATGGAGCGGACCGGGACTCTGACCTTCGATCACATCGAGCGCCAAACCTGGGACGTGAGCGCGGCCGTGGACGGCAGCAGCCAGAACATCATGGGCGCGGACGGCAGCGCGGCCAGCAGCGTGACCGTGGCCTTCGATCCCTACGGCGAGAGCGTGGCCGCCACCCTGCCGCAGCAGTTCTACAACGGCACCAACTGGGTGACCCTGGACTTCGGGGAGGGCCTGTACGAAGGACCGGCCGGCAGTGGCCAGATGCTTTCCCTCAGCGTGGACGGCGGCAGCGGCAATGATCAACTGGCCGGCGGCAGGGGAACGGACACCCTCACCGGTGGCGGGGGCGCGGACTTGTTCGTGTTCCCTCACCAGGACGACGCCGGCGACACCATCACAGATTTCGATGGGGCCGAGGGCGACATGCTGCGGCTGGACGGTTTGGAGTTCGCGGTGGGCAGTGCGGGGTCGGCCGTGATCCATGAAACGGCCCCGGCGGCGGGCAGTTGGGATGACGCGTTCTTCTACGACACCAGCACCGGCGACCTGTACTACAACCCCGGCGATGGGTTCGATGGCACCACCGGCACCGACACCGATCAGTTCCTGGTGGCCTCGCTGAGCAACAAGCCGGCGCTTTCCAGCAGCCACATCGCCGATACCACGGGTGTGGCGGTGGCGCAGGCCGCGACCCAGATGGCGGAATAATGCGCCTCATCGGCCGGCGGGGCCTCTCCCCCCCCCGCTGGCGGGGCCGCGCCGACACGCCAGAACGCGCTCTGAATCGGCTCTATGAAGGTTGGGTTTCGTCCCGGCCGTGTTGGAGCAGATGGCCGGCGCGGGCCACCAGATCGCGCAGGGAGACGGGCTTGGTCAACACCCCGTCCACCGCCGTCCACCAAGGCGGTGGCGGGTCGGCTTTTTCGGTGCGGTCACCGGTCATCACCAGGATGGGCAGGTCGGGATCCAATGCCCGCAGCCGGGCGATCAGCCCTTCCCCCGTGCCGTGGGGCATGCGCAGGTCGGTCACCACCAGATCGGCCGGCTCGTCCTCGAAACTGGCGAAGGCGCTTTCGCCATTGTGGCACACCGCCACCGTCCAGTGCTGCTGCCGCAACACCTCGGCCAGGGTGTGGGCGGCTGCTTCCTCGTCGTCCACGATCAACACCCGGTAGCTGCCGGCGGGCAGCTCCAGCCGGGCCGGGGTATCGGTCTCGTTCAGGGCCACGCCCGTGGCCGTCGGCAGGGTGATGTGGAACACCGCCCCCGTTTCCGTGTTGTCCAGCCACATGCGGCCGCCCATGCCCACAATCAGGTTGTAGCTGACGGACAGGCCCAGGCCGGTGCCCTTGCCCACTTCCTTGGTGGTGAAAAAGGGCTCGAAAATGCGGTCGCGCACGGCGGCCGGCACCCCGCCGCCTGTGTCGGAGACCGCCAGATGCACCGTGTTCCGTGCCGCCGCCAGGGTGATGGCGATCAGGTCCCGGATCTCGGCGCCGGGGGGACGGCCAGCCCGATGTTGGTGGATGGCGTCGCGCGCGTTGGTGATCAGGTTGAGCAAAACCTGTTCCAGTTGTATTGGCTGCCCCCGCACCGGCACTGGCGGGGCCGGGGTCAGGGTGAGGGCGATGCCGTCCAGCGCATACTGGCCCCGCACCAGGTCCACCGCCCGCTGGGCCGCCGCCGTGGCGTCGAAGGGATTGCCGGGGCCGTCCTGCTTGCGGGTGAAGGTGCGCATGTGGTCCACGATCAGCCCCATGCGCTGGGCCTGGCCCTCGATGATGGCCATGCGATCGGCGCCCCAGGGCGGCATGGGCGGGGCGTTGCGCGGGGGCGCCACCCGGGCGGCCTCGGCATTCATGCGGATGATGTTGAGCGGCTGGCTGAGCTCGTGGGCCATGCCGGCGGCCATCTCACCCAGGGTGGCCATCTTGCTGGCCTGGATGAGCTGTTCCTCCACGTGCCGGCGTTCGGTGACATCGCGCAGCACCGTTTGCACCGCTTCCCGCCCCTGATAGGGCACGCGGGTGGCGGCGCCCTCCACCTCGGCGGTGGTGCCGTCATGGCGTTGCAGGGTGAGCCCGGCCACCGGCCCGTGTCGTTCCGTGTCGGGTGCCCCCACGAACAGCAGCGCCGCCGCGCCATCGCCCGAAAGACAGGGGGCCAGCCATTGCCCCACCACGTCGCCGGCGGTGGGCACGGCAAACAGGCTGGCCGCCGCCCGGTTGGCATAAACGATGCGGCCGGCTTCCAGCACCAGGATGGCATCGGGCGACATTTCCACCAGACTGCGATAGCGCTCCTCGCTCTGGCGCAGGGCTTCCTCGGCCCGGTGGCGTTCGGTGATGTCGCGCACCAGGGCGATGAACAGGTGGGGGGTGTTCAGGTGGGTGTCGGACAACCGCATCTCGATGGGAAACTGGGTGCCGTCCCGGCGTCGGCCCATGAGGGGCCCGCTGTCGTCGGTCCGGGCCAGGGTGTCAAACCGATCCTCGCCCGCCCGCAGGTAGGCGCCCAGCACCTCATCGAAGCGCCGGGCACTGGGGTCCGGCAGCAGCCGGGCCAGCGGTTCCCCCAGCACCTCGCCCGCCGTGCAGCGGAACATGCGCTCCGCCGCCGGGTTGAAGCCCCGGATGCGGCCGTTTTCGTCCAATCCCAGGATGGCATCGGCGGCGGCATCCAGGATGGCCTTCAGCCGGTGTTCGCTGTCTCGCAACCGTTCCTGGTCGTGGCGGCGGCGGGTGACGTCCTGGCCAGCGCCCCGATAGCCCATCAGCGTGCCTTCTGTATCGAACACCGGCACGCCGCTCACCCGTTGCCAGATCAGGCGCCGGCCCCGGGTCCGGCTGCGGAACTCGATGTCGCGGAAGGGCAGACCCAGACGCCACTGGCGGTCGAACCAGGGCTGCATCCACGCCACGTCCTCGGGCTCCACCGGGTCGAGAAAGCGGACGCCCGTCAGGTCTTCCGGGGCGTGGCCCAGCACTTCCTTGACCTTGTTGGACAGAAAGGTGAACCGGCCCTCGGTGTCCAGCTCCCAGATGTATTCCCCCGCCGCCTCCGAGATGTCGCGCAGCCGCTGCTCGCTGGTGCGCAGGGCCTGGTCGCGGCGGCGGCTGTCGGTGATGTCGCGGACGAAGGCGATCACCTGTCCGCCGTCCAGGGGGGTGTTGTGGGCGCTTACCTCCACCTCGCGCGGCGCCTCTTCGCCCCCATCGGTCTCCCGGAACAGGGGCAAGGTGAAGCGGTCGCTGCTGCGGGGCGCCATGGCCGCCAGCCGCGCGGCCAGTCCGTTGGGGGCGGGCAGCAGGGTGGCCAGGGGCACCCCCACCAACTGCGCCCGGCGTCGGTCCAGCAGGGCGCAGAAGGGATCGTTCACGTCCACCACCAGCCCCCGGCCATCCAGCACCACCACGCCGTCGCTGGTGGTTTCCAGGATCACCCGCGAGTGCTCCGCCTGCCGCTGACCGCGCACGTGGCGCACCGCCCGGGCCAGGGTGGCGCTCAGGGTGGCGGCGTCGAAGGCGCCCTTGACCAGATAATCGCTGGCGCCCCGGTGCAGCATGGTCACCACCCGGGCGGGGTCGGCATTGCCGGAGACCACCACCACCGCCGTGTCCGGGGCCAGCCGGCGCAGCGGCGGCAGGTCGTCGCCGGGGTCCTCGGCGGCGTCGGGCAGCCCGAGGTTCAGCAGAATCACGTCGAAGGCCCGGCTGGCCAGGGCCTCGCGGGCGGCGGACAGGCGCGCCACCGCCACCACCGTCACCGTGGGATGGTGTTCCGTCAGCAGGGTCTGGATCAGAAGAGCGTCGGCGGGGGTGTCTTCCACCAGCAGCAGGTGCCCGCCTTCCAGGGCCGGGGGGGGATCGGCAACGGGGCGGCGGCCGGGCCCGGTCACAGGATCACGTTGAACCGGGCCGAGGCCAGAGGGGCGTGGGCGGCGCCCACGTGACTCGCCAGCCCCTGGGCCGTGGGCGCGCCCCGGGCCTGCACCAGGGACAGGGTGTATTCGTAGGCGGCGGCCACCTTGGCGCTGAGGCCCGTGTCGGTGACCAGCCCCGCGCCCCCGGGGGGACCCTCCTGGCCGAAGAGCTGGGCCAGAAAGGCGGCGGAGGTCCCGCGCCAGCCCTCCACCCACTGCTGGACGTTGCTGCCGAACCGGGCCCCCATGCCGCTGAGCCGGCCCCGTTCCCCCGCCCCATCGGCCTGAATCCCATCGGCCTCTTTCCCAACGGCCTGATCATTAGCGGGGGCGCGGTCTTGGTCGGGGACCACGAAGGGCGCATCGGGGGGCGGCCCGGCGGGGCGAGGGGCGGCGGTGCCGTCGGCCGCGTCCTCGGTGGCGACTCGGGCATCCTCGGCGCGGTCGCGGCGAGGGTCACGGTCGGCCTGCCGATCATCGTCCGCCTGTTCCTGACGTTGTTCCCGGTCGTGCAGGGAAGGCGGCGGGGTGCGGGGGGAAAAGGGAATCACATTGTCGCCGTCGCGGCCGGGCGTCACGGAAACGCGGGCGGCCGGGCGCGGCAGATCGGGCAGCAGCGGACGGACAAGCGGGCTTTCAGCCATGGCGGCAACATCCCCGGCCAGTTCTTGGCGGTGCGAAAGGCGCGTTCATTCCTTTCAATCTACGCCTCCCGCCCGGGAAAGGAAACGGCTTTGGTCACGGCTCCCCGGCCTGTTCCAGGGCATCGGCGGCGGCCAACCAGGCCTCCTCCGCCTCGGCCAGCGCCTTTTCCACCGTGCCGAGCTCTTTTTGGAGCGTGGCCAGGGCCTGGCCGTCGCCGCTGGCGTAGAGACCAGGGTCGGCCAGCGCCGTTTCCAGGCGTTGGCGCTCGGTGGTGAGGCGTTCCACGGTGCGTTCGGCGTCCTTCAGGGTCTTGCGCAGGGGGGCGGTGCGGGCGCGTTGGTCGGCGGCGGCCCGGCGCTGGTCGCGCCGGCTGGCGCGGGCGCTGTCCTCGGCGCCGCTGTCCGCTTGCCGCTGGCGGCGCCGTTCCTCCAGCAGATGACGGCGGTAGTCCTCCAGATCGCCCTCGAACGCCTGCACACCGCCGTCGGCCACCAGCCACAGACGGTCGGCCACCAGTTCCACCATGTGCGGATCGTGGCTGATGAGCACCACCGCCCCCTCGAAGGCATTGAGGGCCTGCACCAGGGCTTCACGGGCGGCGATGTCCAGGTGGTTGGTGGGCTCGTCCAGGATCAGCAGGTGAGGGGCCTCGCGCGTCACCAGGGCCAGCAGCAGTCGCGCCCGCTCGCCCCCCGACAGGTGTCCCACCGGCGTGTCCTGCTGGCTTTGGGTGAAGGAGAAGCGGCCCAGATGGCTGCGCAGGGTCTGGGGCGGGGCGTCGGGCAGGGCCCGGGCCATGTGCGCCAGGGGAGTGGCGTTCAGATCCAGTTCCTCGGCCTGATCCTGGGCGAAATAGCCGCTGACCAGCCGGGGCGGCGTGGTGAGGGTGCCCCCGAGCGGCGCCAGCCGCCCCGCCAGCAGCCGGGCCAGGGTGGTCTTGCCATTGCCGTTGGCGCCCAGCAGCGCCACCCGATCATCGGGGTCCAGACGCAGGGAAACGCGCTTCAATACCGGTGTGGCGGGATCATAGCCCACCTGCGCCTGATCCAGGGTCACCAGCGGCGGTGGCAGCGGCGTGGGCGTGGGCAGGTCGAAGGAAATAGCGCTTTCTTCCGCCTCCACCGGGATGGGATCCATGCGTTCCAGCATCTTCAGGCGGCTTTGGGCCTGCCGGGCCTTGGTGGCCTTGGCCCGGAAGCGGTCCACGAAGCCCTGGATGCGCGCGCGCTCCGCCTGCTGCCGGGCGGCCTGCCGTGCCTGATGGGCGGCGGTTTCCCGGCGTTGACGCTCGAAGGTGTCGTAGTTGCCGGTATAGGCGGTGAGGCGGCGGTCGTGCAGGTGCAGGATGCGCCGGGGCACGGCGTTGAGCAAGGTGCGGTCGTGGCTCACCAGCAGCAGCGTGCCCGGCCACTGGGCCAGCCAGTCCTGGAGCCACACCGCCGCCTCCAGGTCCAGGTGGTTGGTGGGCTCGTCCAGCAGCAGCAGGTCGGGGCGGGCGAACAGGGCCGCCGCCAACGCCACCCGCATGCGCCAGCCGCCGGAAAACGCCCCCACGTCCCGGGCCTGGGCCGGCACATCGAACCCCAGACCAGACAGAATGGTGGCGGCCCGGGCCTCGGCGGTGTGGGAGTCGATGGCGGCCAAGCGTTCGTGCACGGCGGCGATGCGGGCGGGATCGGTGGCCGTTTCCGCCTCGGCCAGCAGGGCGGTGCGCTCGCTGTCGGCGGCCAGTACCGCCGTGAGCAGCGACTGTCCTGGCGGTGGCGGTTCCTGCGCCACGGTGCCCACCCGGGTGCCGGCGGCCAGCACCACCTCGCCGCTGTCGCCGCCGGCGCCGCTGGCGATCAGGCGCAGCAGGGTGGATTTTCCGGTGCCATTGCGGCCCACCAGGGCCGCCTTGTCTCCCCGCGCCAGACGGGCCTGGGCGTTTTCCAGCAGCAGCCGTCCGGCCACGCACAGGGTTGCGTTGCGTATCTCCAGCATGGGGCGGTGGTAGCACAGGGACGCCCGGCGAAAAAGTGGCCGTGGACGGGACGGAGAACAGTTGCCTCGCCCGCCCGGGGGGCGTATAACCCGCCCGGATTCGCCCCCACGGCGGCGAACCCCCGGGATCCGCCCGGGTTCATTCGGTTCACCATAACTAGTGCGCGCAGACGCCGCAGGAAGGGACGCCATGGCGATTGAACGGACCCTGTCGATTATCAAGCCCGATGCCACCCGTCGCAACCTCACGGGCAAGATCAACGCGCGGTTCGAAGAAGCCGGCCTGCGCATCGTGGCCCAAAAGCGGGTGCGCCTGACCCGCGCCCAGGCGGAAGCCTTTTACGACGTGCATAAGGAACGCAGCTTCTTCGGCGAACTGTGCGACTTCATGACCTCGGGCCCGGTGGTGGTGCAGGTGCTGGAAGGCGAAAGCGCCGTGACCCGCAACCGCGAGATCATGGGCGCCACCAACCCCGCCAACGCCGACCCCGGCACCATCCGCGCCGACTTTGCCGAATCCATCGAGGCCAACTCGGTGCACGGCTCCGATTCGCCGGAAAACGCCGCCCGCGAGGTGGCCTTCTTCTTCGCCGACATCGAAATCGTGGTCTGACCTCCGCGGTCGACACGCGCGCCCGCCAGAGCGGACCGCGCGCACGTCAGACCACGAGGATCGGCGCTTGAGCAGGGCGCCGGTCCTCTGTCATTCTACCCCTTATTGGCTTGGCATGGTGATATGGCCCGGCGGCAGGCCGGCGGGAGGGACGCGTGTTGCGCGGTCGCCTGAATCAGGCGCTCAAGGATGCCATGGACGCTCAGGACGAGATGCGGATCACCACCCTGCGTCTGATCCTGGCCGCCCTGAAGGATCGCGACATCGCCGCCCGGGAGGAAGGCGTCCCCGGCGGCGTGGATGACCGGACCATCGAAGACATGATCCAGTCCATGGTCGCCCAGCGCCGCGAGGCCATCGCGCTTTACGAACAAGGGGGGCGGCTGGAAGAAGCCCAACAAGAAGCGGCGGAAATCGCCTTTATCGAACAGTTTCTGCCCCCGCCGCTGTCGGAGCGGGAACAGGTGGCGGCGGTGGAGGCGGTGATCAGCGAATTGGACGCCACCGGCGTGCGAGACCTGGGCCGGTTGATGGCGGCCCTGCGCACCCGCTATCCCGGCCGCATGAATTTCGCGCGTGCCTGCACCCTGCTGCGCCAGCGGCTGGCCTGACCGGGGATCTTCACGCCCCTGTCACAGGCACGTCACAGTTGATCTGTACAGTGATGGGAGTCCTCACAATGTTGGAGTGTTCCCATGCTTGTCCGTTCCTCGCTGCTGGCCGCGTCGGCCCTGGCGCTGGTGGCGTCCGCCGCTCAGGCGGCCGAAACCACGACTCCCATCGAGCACGTGGTGGTGATCTTCCAGGAAAACGTGTCCTTTGATCACTACTTCGGCACCTATCCCCACGCCGCCAACACCGACGGCACGCCCTTTCAGGCGCGACCGGACACCCCGGGGGTGAACGGGCTCACTCATTACCTTCTCACTCATAATCCCAACGGGGACAATCCTTTCCGTCTGTCGCCCGCCCAGGCCTTCACCTGCGACATGTATCATGGCTATACCGCCCAGCAGATGGCCTACAACGGCGGCCGGGTGGATGGGTTCGAGGTCTATACCGCGGCCCATCACAAGAACTGCCCCCATCGGCAGGTGATGGGCTACTTCGACGGCAACACGGTGACCGCCCTGTGGACCTGGGCGCAGCACTATGCCATGGCGGACAATATGTTCGGGTCCACCTATGGGCCGTCCACGCCGGGGGCGCTCAACCTGGTGCGGGGCAACACGGCCAACGTCACGCCGGCGGAGGTGCCCGGGCACGTGGTGCACGGCACCCTGATTGGCGACCTGGACCCCCGGTTCGACGATTGTTCCAAGGGCACCACCGCCGCCATCACCGGCCGGACCATCGGCGATTTGCTTAACGACAAGGGGCTCACCTGGGGCTGGTTCCAGGGCGGGTTCAAGCCCACGGAAACCCGGGATGGCAAGGCGGTGTGCGGCAGCAAGAGCACCAACATCGCGGGCATGGCCATTCACGACTACGATGCCCACCACAATCCCTTCCAATACTTCGAACACCTGGCCAATCCGCACCACCTGCCGCCGGAAAGCCCCGACCAGATCGGCCACACGGACCAGGCCAACCACCTGTACGATCTTTCCGACTTCTGGACGGCCCTCGACAACGGCAACCTGCCGGCGGTGTCGTTCCTCAAGGCCAAGCATTTCCAGGACGGCCATGCCGGCAAGTCCGATCCCATCGACGAACAGAACTGGCTGGTGCCCACCGTCAACCGCCTGATGGCGTCGCCCGCCTGGGACAAGATGGCCATCATCATCACCTATGACGATTCCGATGGCTGGTACGATCATGTGATGCCGCCGGCGCTCCAGGCGTCCGACGTCAAGGGCGTGGACATGCTGTTCGGCGAAAACGGACGCTGCGGCACCCCGGGCGCGGGGGCGGCCAAGGGGCGGTGCGGTCTGGGGCCGCGGGTGCCGCTGCTGGTGATCTCGCCCTTTGCCCGTCAGAACTACGTGGACAGCACCATGCTGGAACACGCCTCGGTGCTGCGGTTCATCGAGGACAACTGGCGCCTGGGCCGCGTCGGCAACGGCTCCTTCGACGCCCGCGCCGAAAGCCTGACCCCCCTGTTCGCCTTCCATGGCCCCCGCGCCCCGCGGGTGCGGCTCAACGATAAGGGGTTAGTGACAGAGCAGTAACACCATTACTGGCTGAGGGTGGCCTGGAAAGTGCGATAGGCATGGTTCTGGGGATCCAGTTCACAGGCCCGGGCGGCGGCGGCCCGGGCCTCTTTCTGCCGACCGCCCCGAGACAGGGCCACGGCCAGGTTGTAGCGGGCCGTGGCATCGGTGGGCGCCAGGGCGCAGGCCTCGCGAAAGGCCGGCAGGGCCTCATCCAGGCGGTGGCTGTGCATCAGACTCACCGCCAGCCGGTTCCAATAGAAGGCATTGTCCGGCTCGTGGCGGATCAAGTGTCGGCACAGGTCCACCGCTTCGTCGAAGCGTTCAAGCGTCAGCAGGATATTGGCCAGCCGCCACGTGTGCGTGCTGCCGGGGGCGCGGGTGTGCAGGGGACGGGCCAGGGCCAGCGCTTCCTCGTACCGGTTTTCGGCCATCAGCAGCTCGGCGGCGGCGGCCATGGGTTCGGGCCGGTGCGAGGCCAGCAGGTGGGCATAGCGAAAGGCGCCCAAGGCGCGGTCGGTCTGTCCCGTATGGCGGAACCAGGCCCCGTTGAGAAAGTGGTACCAGGGGGTGTTGGCGCGATCCACGGGCGGGAAATGGGGCTCGCCAAAGGCCGGCACGTGGTCGCGAATCACGGTTTCCATGGGCGCCAGCAGATCCGGGTCATAGGCGGACCGCGCATGCAGGGGCCGGGGGCAATAGGGCTGCCCGGAGTTGCGCTGGGGCACCACCGTCGCCACCGCCTCGGCCAGGGCGCGGGCGGGCACCGTAATGCCCAGACGGCGTAACAGCCCCGCCACCGTGCCTTCGGGATCGGCCACCAGGGTTTCGTAGGGAATCAGAATGGAATTGGCCGGCGGCTCCGCCACCCACCGCTGAAAAAAATTGATGTAAAACACCGTTCGGTCGGCAATCCAGTGGTGATACGCCTCTGGCACGCGCATGGGCGAATCGGCGGGCTCTTGTTCCAGGATGCGCTCTCGGGCAGACAGCGTGGCCGGGATGGGCGCGCGCATCTGCACCAGATAGGGGGTGCCGGTGAGGTCTCGGGGCACGGAACTAAAAAAATCGTGGTTTTTCTGTAGGCTGAGCAGGCGGCCCTTGGCCCGCTGACAGGGAATGCTCCGACAACAATCCTCGGGCTCATAAAACTCACAATAGAAAAAGTCAGACCCTAGGGTGTGCCAGAGAAGACGAACAAGCATATGATGTCCGGATCGGGGAAAGGAAACCCCGATCAGGTGCAATCCGGTTGACACGTTTTTCCCCCAACGCGCTTTTGTAGCCCCAGGCGCTATGGCCTGAAACCCGATGGTTCCTACTATACTTGGACCAGACCGGGGGTGGCCAGAGGGGAATATTTAGAGCGGATTCACGCCGTCAATGGGCCCCGAGAATGGGGTCCCATTGACGGCGATAGGCTCTAGGAATTACCGGGCCGGGCGGTGCAGCCATAGACTGGTCCAGGGGCCGTCGTGGTCGCGGGCCACCAGGGCGAAGCCGGCTCGGCGCCAGGCGGCCAGCACCATGGGCTGCTGTTCCCGCAACAGGCCGGATAGGATGGCGTGGCTGCCGGGGCGGGTATGGGCGCGGGTGGCCGGGGCCAGGGCGACCAACGGCCGGGCCAGGATGTTGGCGATCACCAGGTCATAGGGCGCGCCGGTGGTCAGGGCGCGATGGCCATAGCCGGCCGCCGTGTAGAGCCCGATGCGGTGGGCGAGGCCGTTGGCGGCCACCGTCTCTCGGGCCACGGCCACCGCCCGGGGGTCGATGTCGCTGGCCCACACCCGGCCCGCGCCCAGCCGGGCCGCGGCCAGGGCCAGGATGGCGGTGCCACAGCCCAGGTCCAACACCCGGCATGGCCGGGTGCGGCGGGCCATGCGCGCCAGCAGCCGCAAACACCCCCGGGTGGTGCCATGGTCGCCACTGCCGAAAGCGGCGCCCGCGTTCACCGTGAGGTCGATGCCGGCCCAGGGCGGCACCGGCGGCAGGTGGTCGCCATGCACGTGGAAGCGGTCCACCCACAGGGCCGGAAAGGCCTGACGGTTTTCCGCCAGCCAATCGCGGGCCGGCACGGGGTCCAGGGTGGTTTCGGGCTCGGGCGCGCCGACCAGGGTGGCGGCCAGGGCCAGGGCGGCCCGCAGCGGCGGGAGGTCGGGCGGCGTGTCGGTGAGCAATTCCAGCCGCCAGCCGGCCGGCGTGGCGTCGTGACTGGTGTCCCCCAGCCGTACCGAGGAAATCACGCCGCCGTGGGCTTCGGCCAGGGCGGCCTCGAAGGGCTCGCGGTGGGCGTCGGCCACGGTCAGGGACAGTCGCCACAGGGGGGCGTGCGCAGGTTTCATTCGTCGATCACCATGGTCAGGAAGCTGTCAATGACCTGTTTGTGCTGGCCGTCGGCGAACAGCACCCCCACCTTGTGGCCGCTCACCTCCATCACCCGGCCTTGGCCGAAACGGGCGTGGGCCACGCGGTCCCCCACGCGGAACACTTCGTCGCCGCTATCGCGGAAGGGCGGACCGGGCGCCGGGGGCACGGCGGGATCCGGATCGGCCGCCGGCACGGGCTGGGGCGCGCCGTCCGCCAGTTGGCGCACCACCTGATCCGCCGGCAGTTCGCCGAGGAAGCGGGAGGGCAGGGCGGGCTGCACCTGATTGTAGATGCGTCGCGCCGCCGCATGCAGCACGAAGGCCCGCCGCCGTGCCCGGGTGAGCCCCACGTACGCCAGGCGCCGTTCCTCCTCCAGGGCGGCGGCGCCGCCTTCGTCCAGGGCGCGCTGGTGGGGGAACAGACCTTCCTCCCACCCGGGCAGGAACACCACGTCGAATTCCAGGCCCTTGGCACCGTGCAGGGTCATGAGGCTGAGCCGACCGGCGGGGGCCGCGGTGGTGGCCTCCATCACCAGCGACACGTGCTCCAGGAAGGCGGGCAGGGAGTCGAACTCGGCCACGGCGCCCACCAGCTCCCGCAGGTTGTCCAGGCGGGTCTGGGCGTCGGGCTGGCGCTCCTGCTTGCGCGCCTGCCACATGTCGGTGTAGCCCGATTCGTCCAGGAGGGTGCCCACCAGTTCGGAATGAGGCATGGCATCCAGCAGGTCCCGCCAGCGGTCGAACATCTCCACGAACTGGCGCAGGCCCTTGCGCTGGGCGGCGCGCAGCTCGTCGGTCTCCACCAGGCGGCGGGTGGTTTCGGTAAGGGACCAGCCGTGGGCCCGGGCCGTCTGGTGCAGTCGTTTCAGGGTGGTGTCGCCCAGGCCGCGCCGGGGGACGTTGAGGATGCGCTCGAAGGCCAGATCGTCGCTGGGGGTCACGGTGAGGCGCAGGTAGGCCAGAGCGTCGCGGATTTCCTGGCGCTCGTAGAATCGCGGGCCCCCCAGCACCTGATAGGGCAGCCCCAGGCGGATCAGGCGTTCCTCGAACTCCCGGGTCTGGAACCCGGCCCGCACCAGCACCGCCATTTCCTCCAGCGGCACCCCCTGCTCGGCCAGGCGCTGCACCCGGGCGCAGACGGCGCGGGCTTCCTCCTCGCTGTCGCGGACGCTGATCACCGCCACCTTGTGACCGGGCCCGTCCTCGGCCGGGTAGAGGGTCTTGCCCAGGCGGTCCTGGTTGCGGGCGATCAGGCCGGAGGCTGCCGCCAGGATGGGCGCCGTGGAGCGATAGTTGCGCTCCAGCCGGATCACCGTAGCGCCGGGAAAGTCCTCCTCGAACCGCAGGATGTTGCCCACCTCGGCGCCGCGCCAGGAATAGATGGACTGGTCGTCGTCGCCCACGCAGCACAGGTTGCGGTGTCCCTGGGCCAGCAGCCGCAGCCACAGGTATTGGGCCACGTTGGTGTCCTGGTACTCGTCCACCAGCAGGTAGCGGAAGCGCTGCTGATAGCGTTCCAGAATGTCGGGATTCTGCCGGAACAGGGTCAGCGTGAGCAGCAGCAGGTCGCCGAAGTCCACGGCGTTGAGGGTGCGCAGCCGGTCCTGGTACAGGGGATAGAGCCGGGCCGGCACGCCGTCGGCCCAGGTGCGCTCCTCATCGGTAATCTGATCGGGGGCCAGACCGCGATCCTTCCAACGCTGAATGAGGGTCAACAGCATGCGGGGCGGATGGCGCTTGTCATCGCGCAGGCCCTCGGCGTCGGCCACCTGTTTCAGCAGCCGTATCTGGTCGTCGTCGTCCAGGATAAGGAACGTGCTGGTCAGGCCCACGGCCTCCGCATGGCGGCGCAGCAGCCGGGCGCCCAGGGCGTGGAAGGTTCCCAGCCACAGGCCCTCCGCCACCGGGCCCACCAGGGTGGCCACCCGCTCGCGCATTTCCCGCGCCGCCTTGTTGGTGAAGGTGACGGCCAGCACCTCCCCCGGCCGCGCCAGCCCCAGGGTGAGGATATGGCCCAGCCGGGTGGTCAGCACCCGGGTCTTGCCCGTGCCCGCTCCCGACAGCACCAGGACCGGCCCCTCGGTGGTTTCCACCGCCGCCCGCTGTTCCGGGTTGAGGGCCGTCAGGTAGTCGGTGCGGGTTTCCGGGGGCGCGACCGGGGGCGCGTCCAGGTCGTTCAGGTCAAAGGGATCGTGTTCCATGGGCGGAGAGTAATCGACGCACGGGGGGAATCAAGGGCCTCCCGTCGTTGCAGCCCGCGCACGCCCTCGGCCCACGGCAGGGGCACCCGCGCCCGCTCCCGCCGCAAATGGCGGGAGGCCAGCACCGTCTGTTTCACCGCCGGCACCAGCAGCACCCCGCCCAGGGTGGGAAACACCCGCGTCCCCACCTGTTCCCAAGCGTGGGCCGAGGCCAGCCCCAGCCGGGACTGCACGGGCGGTACGTACAGCGCGCCGGTGGCCGGCCCGGGTTCGAACATGTTGGCCCGCAGCAGCGCCCGGGCTTGCCCGGCGCTGAAGGGGCGGCCGGTCCCAAAGGGGGTGTGGTCGAAGTGGGCCCACAGCCCCCGCCGGTTGGGCACCACCACCAGCAGGCGGCCGCTGTCCGCCAGCACCCGCCACACTTCCCGCAGCACCGGCCGCACCTGTTCGCTGGTGTCCAGGCCGTGAATCAACAACAGATGATCCACGCTGCAATCGGGCAGGGGCAGGGCGGTTTCCTCGGTCAGGGCGGCCAGGTTGCCCTGGCGCTGGGGCCAGGCGCTCACCCCCTGGGGGGCGGGCATCATGGCCAGCACCCGCTCCGCCTCGCCCCGGAAAGGGCCGAGATGGGGCGCGGCATGGCCCACCCCCAGCACCACGCCGCCGCGCACGCTTTGCCAATGGCGGCGCAACGCCCGCCCCACCAGACGGCGGGTCACCTGCCCCAGGGGCGAGGCATAGAACCGGTTGAGGGCCAGGATGTCGTTCATGCTCCCTGCCTTTTCGTGGAAGGGGGGGGAGGGAGGGGTTCCGCCAATGGGGCGGCGACGGTATGCTGCGCCTTCCGCGCCCACGGCACAAGGAAGGTCCGTCATGACCGCGCTGGAAATCGTGCCTGTTCCTGTCCTGTCCGACAACTATGTCTGGTTGATTCACGACAGCCGCTCCGGTGTGGCCGCCGCCGTGGATCCCGCCGTGGCCGAGCCCGTGCTGGCGGCCCTGCATGACCGGGACTGGACCCTGGATACCATCCTGATCACCCACCACCATCACGATCACGTGGGGGGCGTGGCGGCGCTGAAAAAGGCCACCGGCGCCACGGTGGTGGGCGCCGCCGGCGATGCCCACCGGCTGCCACCGCTGGACCACGCCGTGCGCGACGGCGAGGCGGTGAGCGTGGGACAGGCCCGGGCCCGGGTGATGCTGACCCCGGGGCACACGGCCGGCCATGCGGTGTATTGGTTCGCCGACGACCACGTGGCCTTCACCGGCGACACCCTGTTCAGCATGGGGTGCGGCCGCCTGTTCGAGGGCACGCCGGCCCGCATGTGGGAGTCCCTGTCCCGCCTGCGCCAGTTGCCCGAGGAAACATGGATCTACTGCGCCCATGAATATACGGCCAAGAACGGCCGCTTCGCCCAGGCGGTGATGGGCGATTCCCCGGCCCTGAAGGCCCGTCTGGCCCAGGTGGCGGACCGGCGGGCCCGGCACCAGCCCACCCTGCCGGTGGACCTGGGGACCGAGAAGGCCACCAATCCCTTCCTGCGGGCCGACGACCCGGCCCTGGCCCAGGCGGTGGGACTGGCCGGGGCCGATGCGGTGCAGGTATTCGCGGCGCTGCGGGACAAACGCAATGGCTTCTGAAGTCAGGCGCGGGGCAGGGGAATGCCACGGTACAAGCTGACGGTGGAATACGATGGTGCCGCCTTCGTGGGCTGGCAGAGCCAGGACACGGGACCCTCGGTCCAGGCGACACTGGAGGCGGCGGCCCGGGCCTTTGGCGGGGGCGATCCCCTGGTGCAGGGGGCCGGGCGCACCGATTCCGGGGTGCACGCCCTGGGGCAGGTGGCCCATGTGGACCTGCCCCGCGACGATTCGCCGGAAAGGGTGCGCAAGGGCCTGAACTTTCACCTGAAGCCGGCCCCGGTGGCGGTGTTGACGGCGGAAAAGGTCGCCGAGGATTTCCATGCCCGTTTCTGGGCCGTGGAGCGGGCCTATCTGTACCGGCTGCTCAACCGGCCGGCGCCGCCGGCGCTGGAACGGGGGCGGGTGTGGTGGGTGCCCCAGCCGTTGGATGTGGCGGCCATGCAGGCGGCCGCGGCGGTGCTGGTGGGGCCTCACGATTTCACCACCTTCCGCGCCACCGCCTGTCAGGCTCGTTCGGCGGTGAAGACCCTGGATGCGTTAACGGTGGACCGCGTGGGGGAGGAGCTCCACGTGCGCACGCGGGCGCGGTCTTTTCTCCATCATCAGGTGCGCAACATGGTGGGCACGCTGGTGCTGGTGGGGCGGGGCAAGTGGTCGGTGGATCGGGTGCGCACGGCGTTGGCGGCGCGCAACCGTGCCGCCGGTGGTCCCACCGCCCCGGCCGACGGGCTCTATCTCACGGCGGTGGGCTATGGGGTGGAAACGCCAGATCCGACGTAATCTTTCCCAGGAAGCGTTCTCGGTGTCGGCCGGGGTCAGCCATTCCGACGTTGAACCGGCTGGGGGAAGACATAACCCACGCCGCGTACCGCCTTCACGGGCAATGGGGCCGACGCGCCCTTGAACTTGGCCCGCAATCGGGAAATCAGGATGTCCAGCCGGCGATCCTCGGCATCGCGGGTCTGGCGACCGATGGTTCGGAACAGGGTGTCCCGGTCCACCGGTACCCCGGGTGTGGCCGTCAAAGCCAGCAATATGGCGTGCTCCGCGGACGACAGCAGTCCCTGTTCTCCGTCCGGGGCTTCTAGAGCGGGTCGCCCCAAAAAAAACGCGCGGGCTTTGGTCCCGCGCGCTGGAAGAAGAGGGGTGGGGGGGGAACGGCCTCAGGCCGAGCGCACGTCCTCCAGGTACTGTTTCACCATGCCGCGCAGGCTCTCCGATTCCTCGGCTAACTGGCTGGAAGCGGTAAGCACCTGGTTGGAGGCCTGCCCCGCTTCCGCCGCCGCCTGGGTGACGGTGGCGATGTTGGACGACACCTCCGTGGTCCCGGCCGCCGCCTGTTCCACGTTGCGGGCAATTTCCTGCGTGGCCGCGTTCTGCTCCTCCACCGCCGAGGCAATGGACGACGACACCTCGCTCACTTCGTTCACGCTCTGGCTGATTTTCTCGATGGCCTGAACGGCGTTGCGGGTTTCGGTTTGAATGCCGCCGATCTGGTTGCTGATGTCCTCCGTGGCCTTGCTGGTCTGATTGGCCAGGTTCTTCACCTCGTT
>CAZHRQ010000018.1:0-26533 GCA_964535075.1 uncultured Rhodobacterales bacterium
CCTGGGATTCCGGCTGGTGGGGACCATTTCCGAGCGGGCCATCTATCGGGAAATGTTCCTGGAGGGCCTCACCCTGCTGGATCTGCGGGAACCGGGGCTGGAACGGGAGTTGACCATGGCCCAGGTGGCGGCCCGCCAGGAGCTGCGCCGCGTGTTGGACAGCCTCAACCTGCCCGCGCCCTCGGCACCGGAAACCCCGTCCTGACCGGATGACGGCGCGGCCTCTCGACACCCCCACCCCGGCATGCCATGTGTGAACGGACAGTCCTGCACGCCACCGCATGATGGAACACCCCATGGCCACTGGACGAAACCTCGACAGGCCGGCCTCCGCCACCGCCGTGGACTCCTTCCTGGAGCAGGCGGCCCGCCTTCCGGCGAAAAGGACTCCCACAGGGGGACGGGTGATTTTCGCCCTGGACGCCACCTACAGCCGTCAGCCCACCTGGGACCGCGCCGCCCATCTACAGGCGGAAATGTTCGAAGCCGCGGCCGACGCCGGCGGTCTGGCGCTGCAACTCGTCTATTTCCAAGGGTTTGGTGAGTTCCAGACCTCCGCCTGGACCACCGATGCCCGGGCTTTACTCAAACGCATGTCTCGGGTCCAGTGCGTGGCCGGTCTCACCCAGGTGGGGCGGGTATTGAACCATGCCTTGCAGGAAACAGGCCGCACGCCGGTATCGGCCCTGGTGTATGTGGGCGACAGTCTGGAGGAACGGGAACGTCCGCTGCGGGATCTGGCCGGGCAACTGGGCCTGCATCGCGTGCCCGTGTTCCTGTTCCACGAGGGGGATGACCCCGATGCCGGCCGGATGTTCGCGGAAATTGCCCGCCTGTCTGGCGGCGCGTGTGTGCGGTTTGATGGCCAAAGTGCCGACCAGTTACGGGCGCTGCTGCGGGCCGTCGCCATCTATGCCTCGGCAGGCACCAAGGCCCTGGCCGATCACGCCCGCAGTCAGGGCGGGGTGGTCAAGCAGATCACGGCCCAGATGCAACGGTCGGAGCGCGGCGGCTCATGATTGGTGCCTTGATTGGGGGGCTCGGCATTCTGGCCGGTGGCGTGATGGTGGCGCATTGGCTGGCCCATGCCTCGCCCCGTCAAGCGCGGTGGGCCGCCGTTTCGGTCCTGGCCGCCCTGGGGGCCGGGCTGGCGCTTTTTCTTGCCATCACGGGCCGGTTGGCCTGGGCCCTGGCCGCCCTGCCGGCGCTCATCCCCTGGGTACGGCGGGTGATGTGGGCGGCCCGTCAAGCGGGGATGGGCGGCGGTGGCGGCCGCAACGATGACCGCAGTGCCGTGGAAACCGATTCTTTGACCATGACCCTTGATCACCTCACCGGCGCCATGGAGGGGATGGTAAAACAGGGGGCGCATGCGGGGGCCCGGCTGGACGAATTGAGCGCCCCGGTATTGTTGTCCCTGCTGCGTCAGTGGCGGACCGGGGACCCCGACGCGGCCCGCCTGCTGGAAGCCTGGCTGGACCGCACCCAGGGGGAGGCGTGGCGCACCTGGCAGGAGGAGGACGCAGCCCCCTCGGGCAACGAGGCCATGACCCCGGCTCAGGCCCGGCAAATCCTGGGCGTGGACGAAACGGCGGACACGGCCGCCATCCTGGCGGCCCACCGCCGGCTGTTGCAGCGGGTTCATCCCGATCATGGCGGCTCCCATTGGCTGGCGGCCCGCATCAATCAGGCCCGCGATCTTCTGTTGGGCCGTTGAATTGCCTGTCGACTAACAAGAAGCAAGACATTGCACCCCAGCAAGGGATGTGGCACATCTGTCCGCCACGCTGCCCCGGGGGATATCGCCGGAGCGGTGCGTCGGGTTCCTTCGGTGTCGTGCGCTCCTTCATTTCACTGTGTTTTTCAGCGCTGCCCCCTAATCGGACGCCCCCCGGCAGTGGACCCGGTTCTCCCTCGTAATCGGAAAGCGTCAAGTCCATGTCCAAACGTGTTCGCAAGGCCGTGTTTCCGGTTGCCGGTTTGGGCAGCCGTTTTCTTCCTGCCACGAAGGTCGTGGCCAAGGAAATGCTCCCCGTGGCCGACCGCCCCCTTATTCAGAGAGCCGTGGAAGAAGCCGAGGAAGCCGGCATCGAATATTTTATCTTTGTCACGGGCCGCGGCAAGTCGGTATTGATGGACCACTTCGACTCCACACCCGAGTTGGAACAGCGTCTTTTGGAATCTGGAAAGGTAAAACAATATCACGACATTCGTGATACCATGCCGCGTCCTGGCCATTTGGTGGCGCTACGCCAGCAGGAGCCTCTGGGCCTGGGCCATGCCGTTTGGTGTACCCGTGCTTATGTGGGCGATGAGCCTTTCGCCGTCATTCTGCCCGACGATCTCATCAAGGGCGATTCCCCGGCCATTGGGGAGCTGGTGGAGGCATACAACACCCTCGGCGGCAATGTGGTGGCCGTGGAACAGGTGCCCCGGGAACGCACCAGCAGCTACGGCATCCTCGACGTGGAAGAAGACACCGGCACCTGGGCGCGGGCCAAGGGGCTGGTGGAAAAGCCCAAGCCGGACGATGCCCCCTCCGATCTGGCCATCATTGGCCGCTATGTGCTGGATCCCGGCGTGTTCGACTACCTGGGCCGGCAACAAAAAGGCAGCGGGGGCGAGATCCAGTTGACCGATGCCCTGGCCGCCATGATTCCGCAAACGCCTTTCCACGGTGTGCGTTTCAGCGGCCAACGTTTCGATTGCGGCGACAAGGTGGGCTATCTGGAAGCCAACCTCGCCTACGCCTTGGAAAGCGAGGACCTGGGCGAACGAACCCGTCAGATGTTGACCCGCTATCTGTAATCCATGTTTGGCCCTTAGAGAGGGAGCTGAGAAACCCCATGCGTCTCAAGCACACCGCGTCTGCCGCCGTAGGGATCAGTGCTCTGGTTCTGGGGGCGTCCGCCCAGGCCGCGGATCACCCCCCCATGAGCAAGTCGGTAAAGGACTGGTCGGGACGCTGTCTCAGTTCCGGTGTCTGCACGGCATTTACGCCCACCACCAACGGTCGGGTGCTGCTGTTTCGGGGACCGGCGGCCCAGGCCCCGGCCCGACTCTGCTATCAGTCGTACAACGGCCCGTCGAGTCAGCCGGGGTGGACCCTGAAGGTGGGCGGCAAGGTGGTCCAGAAAAGCGATGGGGCGAAAGCCCTCACGTCCGCATCGGTCCTGGCCAAAGACCCGCACGCCCCCATGGCGGCTTTTGTGCGACAGCAGCAGGTAGGCGGGTTGGGGCTATGCTCGGGGGCGGTGCCACTGGCGGCAGACGCCGTGCAGGCCATGGCACAGGGGGACAAGGGAACCCTGGTCACCGCTGACGGCACGGCGCATCCTTTCAATCTGGAGGGATTCGTGGCCCTGGCGTTGTGGCTGGACGACCGGCAGCAAAGGGTTGGCACCGCCAATGCCCTCATGAAACCCGGCGACACGGCGCCGACCGCCACGCCCCATGCCGCAGTGCTGCTCGATACGGATTCCCTTCCCGCCAAGGTGACAGCGGCCTGGAAAGGAAGCGAGGGGCAATGCGATCAGATCCAGGCGGAGACCTACAACGGGGCCGATGCGGTCAAGGCGCCGCTGCCTGGCGGTGACACCCTCTACCTGCTGCCCTGTGGCCCCGCCGGTAATGCTCAAATGTATGTGGCGCTGACCGAATCCGCCGACGGGGGGGTGGTGAACCAGCGGTTGCCCGTCACCACCGACGGCAAGACAACTCGCCAGACCGGTGGCCTCAACCTGCGTTGGGACAGTCGCAACGGGGACCTGATCAGCACGGTGTCCCAGGGGGCGGGATGTACCGTGACCACGCGCTGGACCTTCGATAGCGGCGCATTCCATGCGGCCGGACACGACAAAAGTTCGGGCTGTTAGCACCGATGGTGATCGGCTCTCACGCCAATAGCGAGAGCCGATCGCGGATTCACGCGGTCACGAATATGCCGGTGAGATCGTAGGCATCGGCCTCGGTGATGCGCACCGGCACCACGGTGCCGGGAGGCAGATCGGCGGCGGGAAGATGGACCACGCCGTCCACGTCCGGGCTGTCCCCTGCGGTGCGTCCCACCAGGCCCTCGCCTTCCTCGTCCGGACCGTCGATCATCACCGCCAGGGTTTCCCCCACACGACGCTGCAACCGATCGGCGCTGATGCCCGCCTGGACCTCCATCAGCCGCTGCCAACGGTCTTCTTTTTCCTCTTCGTCCACCGTATCGCCCAGGGCGTTGCTGTCGGCGCCGGGCACGTCCTCGTAGCGGAAGCACCCCACCCGGTCGAGCGCCGCCGCCTCCAGCCAGGACAACAGGGTCTCGAAATCCTCTTCCGTCTCCCCGGGGAAGCCCACGATGAAGGTGGACCGCAGGGTGAGGTCGGGCACCGCCGCCCGCCACGCCTGCACCCGTTCCAGGGTCCGTTCCATGGCGCCGGGGCGACGCATGGCCCGCAGCACCGATGGACTGGCGTGCTGAAACGGCACGTCGAGGTAGGGCAGCACCCGCCCCTCGGCCATCAGGGGCAACACCCGGTCCACCTGGGGATAGGGATAAACATAATGCAGCCGCACCCACACACCCAGATCCCCCAGGGCCGCGGCGAGATCCGGCAGGGCCGCGACCACCGGGCGCCCTTGCCAAGGGCTGGTGGCATGGCCCAGATCGCGGCCGTAGGCGCCCGTGTCCTGAGACACCACCAGCAGTTCCCGCACCCCGTCCGCCACCATGGCCTCGGCCTCGGCCAGGATCTCCGCCGCCGGCCGGCTGACCAGGGGACCCCGTAACTGCGGAATGATGCAGAAGCTGCACTTGTGGTCGCAGCCTTCGCTGATCTTGAGATAGGCGTAGTGGTCCGGGGTCAGACGCAGGCCCCCGGGCGGAACCACCTCCAGAAAGGGGGCACGCGGTGGCGGCGCGGCCTGGTGCACCGCCTCCAGCACGGCCTCCGTCTGGTGGGGACCGGTGACCGCCAGCACCGCCGGGTGTACGTCCTGCACCAGGGTGCCCACGGCCCCCAGGCACCCGGTGACGATCACCCGACCGTTTTCGGCCAGGGCCTCGGCAATGGCCGCCAGGGATTCCTGCCGGGCGCTGTCCAGAAAACCACAGGTATTCACCACCACCACATCGGCGCCTTCGTAGGACTCAGCAAAGGCATAGCCCTCGGCGCGCAGGCGCGTGACAATGCGTTCGGAATCTACCAAAGCCTTGGCACAGCCAAGGCTGACCAGCCCCACGCGGGGCGCGGCGGTATCGGCAGCGGAGGGGGAGAGTGTCATGGGGGTTGTGTACACCCACCCCGGCCCGGCGTAAACTGCTTTGCGGCAGGCACGGGACGGCAGCAGGCACGGCCATGATCCTGAGAACAGACCACGGGCAGGATAGCGACGGTCGCCACCGCATCGCGGCATTGGCGGCCAGGGCTTGGGAAGGGACGCCACCATGACGGGTCTTTCGCGCCGCTGTTTCCTGGGCACCTGGGTCCTGGGGGCCTTGGGCACCGCCCTGCCCGTCCGGGCGGACGACTCCATGGCCGAGCTGGATACGGGCGGCCGTTTGATCCTCCAGGCCAGTGACCGCATCCGGCTGGCACGACAGGACCTGTTCCTGTCCCTGGCGCGCGTGCACGTACGCTTCGCCTTTCAGAACCTGGATTCCACATCGGTCCAGGGCACGCTGGCATTCGTGTTGCCGGACATGACCGGGGAGGATCTGGCGCGACACGACCTTGAACAGGCCGGCGGTGTGTTGGCGGTCACCGGCTTCCAGCTTGCGGTGGCGGGACAACCGGTGCCGGTCACGCCCCACGTGCGTGCCCTGGTGGGGCATCGGGACATTACCGACCTCCTGACCCGGGCCGGGCTCCCGGCCGATTATACCCGAAAGGACTTCCCCGCCCGGCTGGCCGCCCTGTCGCCGGCCGCCCGTCAACGGCTGCAACAGGCGGGGGTGCCGCTTGATGCTTTCGCGCCCGGTGGCGCCTTCTGGGACCGCTGGCGACTGAGGGTACGCTTCCTGTGGCCCCAAACCTTCCCACCGGGCCAGATGATCACCATCACCCATCGCTACCGCCCGGCGGCGGGGGCCATGATCCTGGAACCCGGCCTGCCACCGCAGGCCACCGCGCCCTGGTGTCTGCCCGCTCACTGGCCGCGCCTGCTGGCGGGCGCTTCGGGAACAGTGCCCATCGCCCGGGATCTGCGCTATACCCTCACCACCGGGCGACAGTGGGCCGGGGGGCAGATCGGCCGGCTGACCCTCACCATTCAATTACCTGATGCGGAAACGACCCTTTTCACCTGTTTCTCAGGGCTTGAGCGTCAGGGGCCCCGGCAGTACGGCGGCACCTGGCGCTCCTATCGGCCCGACCAGGACCTGCGCCTGTTGTTTGTCCGCCGGGAATAACCCGGCCGCACGCGAACCCCTTGTTTTACCTTGAGTCAGGATCCGCGTTCCCATGTCCGAGCCCGCTGACGTTTCCGTCCACGAACCTGTCTGGATCCCCCTGGCTGATGGCTGTCGTCTGGCGGCCACCCTGCGGCTGCCCGCAGGCGCCATGGAGGCACCGGTGCCGGCCATCCTGGAGTACATCCCCTACCGCCGCCGCGACAACAAAGCGCAGCGTGACCATCAAAATCACGCCTGGTTCGCGGCCCATGGCTATGCCGGGGTGCGGGTGGACCTGCGGGGCAGTGGGGATTCCGAAGGGGTGCTGCGGGATGAATACCTGCAGCAGGAGCTGGACGACGGGCTGGAGGTGCTGCGCTGGCTGGCGGACCAGCCCTGGTGCAACGGTCGTGTGGGACTGTTCGGCCTGTCCTGGGGCGGCTTCAACGGCCTGCAACTGGCCGCCCTGCAACCGCCCGAGGTGGGCGCGGTGGTGAGTGTCTGTGCCTCCGACGACCGCTACAACGACGATGTCCACTATATGGGCGGCTGCCTGCTCACAGACAACTTGTCCTGGGCCGGCAACATGTTCGCCTTCAACACGTGCCCGCCCGACCCGGCAGTGGTGGGGGAAGACTGGCGGCAGCAGTGGCTCACCCGGCTGGAGGGGTGTGACCACTGGCTGGTGAACTGGCTGCGGCACCAGCGCTGTGATGACTACTGGCGGCATGGCTCTGTGGGCGAGGATTACAGCGCGATCCAGGTGCCGGTGATGGCGGCCAGCGGCTGGCGGGACGGCTATACCAATCCGGTGTTCCGCCTGATGGAGAACCTCACCGTCCCCCGTCGGGCCATTGTCGGCCCCTGGGGGCACAAGTACCCGCACCAGGGCGGTCCTGGTCCCACCATTGATTTCCTCAATGAATGCCGCCTGTGGTTTGACCGCTGGCTCAAGGGCATCCCCAACGGCATCGAGCACGAACCCATGGTGCGGGCCTGGATGATGGAACCCTCCTCGCCCCTGGACCCCAATAGCCCCGGCCGCTGGGTGGCGGAGGACACCTGGCCCTCTCCCCGGGTAACGGAGGTGGGCTGGCGTCTGGGACGGGGGACCCTCTCCCGGGAACCCCGGCACGCCCCCGAGCCACCCCCCCCGGTCAGCCTGCTCAGTCCCCTAAGCGTGGGCCTGTTCGCCGGCAAGTGGTGTTCCTATGCGGAAGAAACGGACCTGCCGTGGGACCAGCGCCAGGAAGACGGCGGCGCCCTGCTCTATGACTCCGCGCCCCTGGCCGAAGACCTGGAGATCCTGGGCGCGCCCCGTCTGGACCTCATGGTGGCCGCCGACCAGCCGGTGGCCATGGTGGCGGTGCGGCTGTGTCACGTGGCGCCTGATGATCGGGCGTCCCGAGTGAGCTTCGCCATTCTCAACCTTACCCACCACACCAGCCACGCCGCGCCGGAACCCCTGATTCCCGGACACCCCTACCGGGTCTCCATCACCATGAACCATATCGCCCAACGTTTCCCCCGGGGGCACCGGGTGCGGTTGGCCCTGTCCACCTCCTACTGGCCCCTGGCGTGGCCGTCGCCGGAGCCGGCGCGGCTCACCTTTTATCCCGCCGAGTGCCAACTGCATCTGCCGGTGCGGCCGCCCCGGGATGCCGATACGGGCCTGCGGTCCCTGGGCACCGGCACCATGGCCGATCCCCTGCCCGTTACCCTGCTGGCCCCGGCCCACCGCGACTGGACGGTCATGCAGGGCCTGGGGTCCAACCGGGTGGCCCTGGAGGTGGTGAACAACGATGCCCGGTACCGCCTGGACACCCACGGCATGGAAGTGGGGCGGGAAACCCGGGAAACCTATGCCTACTACAACAACGATTACGCCACCGTGCGGGGATTCGTCGAGCAGGTCCGCCATTTCCGACGGGATGCCTGGGAGGTGATGACCGTTACCCGTACCACCCTCACGGCGTCCCCCACCCATTTCCTGATCCGGGCCACCCTGGACGCCTACCAGGGGGATGCCCGGGTGTTCAGCCGTAGCTGGGACGAGGCCATTCCCCGCGATCTCATGTGACCCCGCCCCGGGCCCTCATCAGGTCAGGAGGCCGGCGAGGCGTGGTGATGAGGGGCATGGCCGCCGCAGTCGCCCACCTGGGCTGGGTCCACGGCGGGCAGAATGCCGGCGGCATACCGATGGGCGGCCTCGATCGGGGTCAGACCTTCGGCAAACACCACCGCCACGCCCCGCGCCGTCATTTTGCGCACAAAGCCGGCGCCGGCCTCGGCGGTGATCACAGCCACCATCTCATCCAGGGGATGGGGACACTCGTGCGGCGTCTCGTGCATGGTCTGGTCTGGCGCCAGATCCAGCCGCGCCTCCTCCGTGGGTGGGGCCGCGCCATCGGCCTCGAACACCAGGAAACGCCGGCTGCGGCCGGCATGGCGCGTGATGGTGGTCCAGTTCTGACTGCTGACGGCGATCCGCATGGCAAGGGTCCTCCTCACAGAATTGTATTGGCATTTCAAAAAGCATCTTAAGTCCCCTTTCCCGGCTCAGAAATGACATTGCCCCGGTTGGTGGGGATGCAGAACCGTGGTAGGCATGGACCGGTTCCACCGTCCATTGGGGAGGAAGGACGCCATGCGCCGGAACATCTTTTTTGTGGGTCTGGACGATTTCAATCTGGAAACCCTTTCCCACCTGCCCCAGGCCGAGGAGTGCGCCTTCCACGCCGCACTGACCCTGGAGGAAATGCGGGCGGGCGAGGAAACGGATATCGAAACCCTGGTGGATCGCGCCGCAGAACGCATGGCGGCAATCCCAGGGGGGCCCCATGGCGTGGCCAGCTTTTTCGACTTTCCCGGCACCATCATCGCCGCCCTGCTGGCGGAGAAATTCGGGCTGCCGGGCCCCGGCCTGGAACCCCTGCTTAAATGCGAACACAAGTACTGGAGTCGCCTGGAACAACAGAAGGTGGTGCCGGACCATATCCCCACCTTCCGCGCTTTCGACCCCAACGACGCCAATGCCTTCCACCGCATGGACCTGATCGCCCCCTACTGGATCAAGCCCATCAAATCCTTCCGCTCCTATCTGGCCTACAACATCCAGGACGAACGCCAGTTCCACGAGGCCATGGAGGTGTGCCGTACCCGGGTCAACGCCATCATGGATCCCTTCCGGGCGGTGATGCGGCGGTACGAAATGCCGCCAGAACTGACCGAAATGCAGGAAACATTCCTTGCAGAATCCCCTATTGGTGGCGCCCAGTGCACCCTGGAAGGCTACGCTGTTCAGGACCAGGTGGTGGTCTATGGCATTGTGGACAGTGTGCGCGAGGCCGACAGTTCCTCCTTCGCCCGCTATGAGTATCCCAGCGGTCTGCCCCTGGAGGTGCAGCACCGCATGATCGACGTGGCCCGGGCCGTGATTCATCAGATCGACTACGCCCACGGGCCTTTCAATGCCGAGTTCTTCTATGACCAGACCAGCGATACGGTGTGGTTGCTGGAGATCAACCCTCGGGCCTCCCAAAGCCACGCCGACCTGTTCGAGAAAGTAAACGGGGTTTCCCACCTGTCCGTGGTGGTGGACCTGGCCCTGGGACGCAAGCCCAAAACCCTGGGCCGGCAGGGGGACTGGAACGTGGCGGCCCACTTCTTCCTGCGGACCCATCAGCCGGGCCAGGTGGTGCGCGTGCCTTCGGTCGAGGCCCTGCGCCGGCTGTTACAGCGTCAGCCCACCACCCGCCTGCAAGTTATGGTGGAGAAGGGGCAGAATCTGGAAGACCTGCCCAACCAGGACAGCTATAGCTATGAACTTGCGCACCTCTCCATCGGCGGGCGCGACACCATGGATGTGCTCGATAAATACGACCAGGCTTTGACCGCGCTACAATTCGAGATCGAACGGGACAATCCGGAACGGCCCTGAACCGCCCTTGACCGGAGGCCGGGCCGTCCCACGTGTCGGGCAACCAACTGTGTCGGGCAACCAACCCTTTTCATCGACCTATCATACCACAAGCCAGGGGGAGATCATGACCAGACAGGTGGACGTGGCCATTCTGGGGGCCGGGACGGCAGGGCTTAACGCCATGGCCCAGGCGCAGCGCATGCGGCGCTCCTTTGTCATGTTCGATGGCGGGACACTGGGAACCACCTGTGCCCGGGTGGGCTGCATGCCCTCCAAGGTGGCCATCCAGATCGGCGAGGATGTGCACCGACAGATCATGTTCCCCATCGAAGGCATCCACGGCAGCCGTCTGGTGGTGGACGACGCGGCGGCCATGACCCGGGTGCGGGGTCTGCGGGATTTGTTCGTGAGCAGCCTGCTGGACCGCGTTCTGCCCCGCCTGGGCGATTCCTTGGTGCGTCACCGTGCCCGTTTCGTCGGCCCCACCACCCTGGAGGCCAATGGCGAGATCTGGGAAGCCAAGGCCGTGGTGGTGGCCACCGGCTCCCACCCGGTGGTGCCAGGGCCGTGGCGGGCAACCTTCGGTGATCGTCTGCTCACCACCGATGACGTGTTCGAGCAACCGACCCTGCCCCGGACCATGGCGGTACTGGGCATGGGCGTGATCGGCCTGGAACTGGGTCAGGCCCTCCAGCGCCTGGGGGTGAGTGTCACCGGCGTGGACATGCTGGAGACGGTGGGGGGGCTGCAGGACCCGGTGGTGCGGGACGCCATGCTGCCGGTATTGCGAGAGGAATTTCCCGTATGGCTGGGCGCGGCGGCCGAGCTGGATCTTGGCCCGGGCGAGCAGATTACGGTACGCGCCGGCGATCACAGCACGCAGGTAGACAAAGTGCTGGTGGCTCTGGGCCGACGTCCCAACGTGGCGGGGCTCAATCTGGAGGCGTTGGGGGTGCAACTGGACAACCGGGGCCTGCCGCCCGTGGATCCCGCCACGCAACAGGTGGGCGACCTGCCGGTGTTCTTTGCCGGCGACAGTACCGGCGACCGCGCCATTTTGCACGAGGCCACTCACGAAGGCCGGGTGGCCGGCGTGAATGCCGCCCATTGGCCGGAGCCCCCCCAACGTTACCAGCGTAAGGTGCCGCTGGCCGTGGTGTTTTCCGACCCCAACCTGGCCACCGTGGGCGAACCGTGGAACCGGCTGGCCGACGACCCCAACCTGATCATGGCCCAGGAAGACATGCGCAGTCAGGGCCGGGCCCGGGTGATGGGACGCAACCAGGGGATGTTCCGGCTTTATGCCGACCGACGGGATGGTCGCCTGCGGGGCGCCACCTTGGCCGGGCCCCACGTGGAGCATCTGGCCCACCTGCTGGCCTGGGCCATCCAGGACCAACAGACCGTGTTCGATCTCCTGCGCAAGCCCTTCTATCATCCCACCCTGGAGGAAGGGGTGGAACACCTGCTCAACGCCCTGGCGCCGCAGGTGGACAACCCGCCGGCACAGCCCTACAGCCTGCTGCCCGAAGCGCCCTGACCCCATGGCGCCGCTTCTGCCGAGGCGGCGCCATTTTCTTCTTTGCCGACAGGTTGCCCGACGCACATGCGTATGATATACGATACGCATTCATATCGGCCAAGGAACCATGCCCGGTGACTGCCTTCCGTCGTCTGGAGCGCCCGTTGGCGCCTAATCACAAGCAGGTGTTCGCGGCCTTGCGGGCCGCTGATCGCCCCATGAGCGCCTATGACCTCATTGATGCCGTACGACCAGCGGGCATCACGGCGCCGCCCACGGTCTACCGCGCCCTTAATCGCCTGATCGAGGAAGGGCTGGCCCATCGCCTGGAAAGCCTCAATGCCTTCGTGGCCTGCACCCAGGCCCATGCGCCCCAGGCGGTGGTCCTGTTCACCATATGTGATCAATGTGGCACGGCCACCGAAATCGCCGACGATACCCTGGGCGGACAACTGTCGGCCCGGCTCACCGATACCGATTTCCACATGAATGGCGCCACCGTGGAGGTGCACGGCACCTGTGGCCCCTGCACCACCACAACCTAAACCTGAAGGAGTGTTGCTATGTTCTCCCTTTTGTCGGTGTCTCGAAGAAGCGTCCTGGCCGGGGGGATGGGGCTGCTGGCCCTCGGTGGCGCCCTGGTGGTGAACGGCCCGGCCCGGGCCGAGCCTGACGGCCATCCGCTGCAGGCCTTCGTGCCCATCCCGCCGGTGAAAAGCTTTGTTTCCGCCGTGGGCGGTGATCGGGTGCGGGTGGACGCGCTGGTGCCGGCCGGAAGCGACCCGCACACCTACGAGCCCACCCCCTCCCAGATGACCGCCCTGGCCAATGCGGGGATCTATTTCACCCTGGGCCTTCCCTTTGAGCACAAGCTGCTGGCCCGCCTGGAGAGCCTGAACGAGGATGTGCTGGTGGTGGACGTCACCGCCCGCATCCGCAAGCTCGCCGGCGGGCACCACCATCATCACGACCACGACGAGCACGCCGACACCCACGATCAGCATGATCATGAGAGCCACGCCGGCGAGGAAGACCCGCACGATCATCACGATCACGATCACGATCATGAAGACGGGGATCACGGGCATGACGACCATGATCATGCCAAGACGACCCGACCGGGCGGCGATGCCCCCCTGCCGGCGCACATGGCGTGGGCTTCGGCCCCGGCCACAGCTTTCCGCCCCGGCGATCCTCATGTGTGGACGGCGCCGCCGTATGTCCGGCTGATGGCCGATGAAATCCGCCATGGTTTGACGCGCATTGATCCCGCGCACAAGGCCGTTTACCAAAAGGGCTATGGTGAGTTCGTGCGCAACGTGGCCGCCCTGGACCGGGAAGTGATCGCCTACCTGTGGCAGGGCGAGAGCGTGACGCGCACCACCTTTCTCGTCTACCATCCCGCGTGGCGCTACTACGCCAACGCCTATGGCCTGCGGGAAGTGGCCCTGGAGCACGAAGGCAAGACGCCTTCTCCGCGTCGGCTGAAGGAAATCATCGACCAGGCCCAGGTGGACAAGGTGACCACGGTGTTCGTGGAACCCCAGTTCCCCCGCAAGAAGGCCGAGGCCGTGGCCCAGGCGCTGGATGCCAAGGTGGCGGTGATCGACCCCCTGGCCGAGGACTGGATGCGCAACACCACGGCCGTGACCCGTCAGTTGCGCGATGCCCTGCGCTGACACCTCCCCACCCGTTCTCCGGTGCGCGGGCGTGGACTTCGCCTACGGCCCCGCACCGGCCCTCAGCGGCGTGACCTTCACTGCGACGGAGGGCGCCTACGTGGCGGTGCTGGGCCCCAACGGTGGGGGCAAGACCACCCTGGTGCGGCTGCTGCTGGGGCTGCTGGCGCCGGATCGCGGGACCATCCGCGTATTCGGGGAGCCCCCAGGCCACCGGCCTGACCGCATCGGCTACGTGCCGCAGCAGGCTGACGTTCCCCCGGGCATGCCGGTCACGGCGGAACAAATGGTGCTGCTGGGCCTGCCCCGAGCCCGCCGCCGACGTCTGGTGTGGCAGCGGGAGGACCGGCAACAAGCCACCCGAGCCCTGGAGCAGGCGGGGGTGGCGGGTCTGGCCCACCGGGCCATGGATGATCTCTCGGGCGGCGAGCGCCAACGGGTACTCATCGCCCGGGCGCTGGTGACCGACCCCCGCCTGCTGGTCTTTGACGAACCCACCGCCAACGTGGACCCGCACGGCCGATCCTGCTTTTTCGAGCTGCTGGGGCAGATGCGGGCCAACCGCACCGTGCTGCTGGTCAGTCACGACCTCACCGTGGCCGCGCCGCCGGTCACCGGTATCCTGTGCGTCAATCGCACCGCCCTGTTCAATCCGGCCCCGGAACTTACCCCGGCCATGCGGGAACTGCTGTTCGGCCATCATGATCCGGGATGTCCGGTGGGTGATCTGGCGGCCCGCCTTACCGCGCAACTGCCCCATGCCGAGGATTCCCGCCATCCATGATCGAGGCCCTACAGTATCCCTTCTTCCAGAATGCCGTGGTGGCCGCGCTGCTGGCCAGCGCCGTGTGCGGCGTGATTGGCACGCTGGTGGTGGTGAACCGGTTGGTGTTCATGGCCGGGGGCATGGCCCACGCCGCCTATGGCGGGGTGGGCCTGGCGGTGCACTTTGCCTGGCCGCTCCTGCCGGTCACGCTGCTGTTTACCTTGGGGGCCGCCGGAGTCATGGGCACGGTCACCCGCCATCGTCCCGAGCAGGCCGATGTGGCGGTGGGGGCGTTGTGGGCCTCGGGCATGAGTTTCGGGATTCTTATGCTACAGACCACGCCGGGCTATCAGGCGGATCTGGCCAGCTATCTGTTCGGCAGCCTGTTTACCCTGGGCGGGGCCGATCTTTGGGGCATGGCCGGACTGGCGGCAATGGTCGGGGGGCTGTTGCTGGCCACCTATAAGGATCTGTTGCTGATGGCCTGTGACCGCTCGTTCGCTCGGGCGCGGGGCGTGCCGGTGGACGCCCTGCACTTCCTGCTGCTGGGGGTCATCGCCGTGAGTGTGGTGATGGTGATTCAGATGGTGGGGCTGGTGCTGGTGCTGGCGCTGCTGACCATTCCCGCATGGCTGGCCCGCCGCCTGACCCGGGGCCTGAGCGCCATGATGGCGGTGGCGGCCCTGCTGGCCATGGCCTTCAGCCTGGGCGGTCTGGTGCTGGCCTGGGTGACCGACCTGCCCGCCGGTGCCACCATCGTGGCCCTGGCCGCCACCGTGCTGCTGGCCACCAGTGCCATTCCCGGCCGACGGTAAGCCGCCGTCGGGCGTCTCAGATCTCCACTTCCCCCATGATGCGGTACAACCGTTGCAGGATGGCCGACGCATCGGGGTCGTTGTCCTGGGCCCGGGCGGCCAACTGGGCCACGATGCCCTGCCCCACGGCCTCCAGCTCCCGGGTCCCGAGTTCCGACAGGAATTTTTCCGGGTTCTGGCGCATGGCGATCACAAAGGGATTGGTCACGGCACATTGTCTCCCAAGGACTCGGTGTCGGGGAGGGCGTCGGCGGCGTGGTCGCCCGCAGGAGGGAGAGAGCCCTCGTCTCTGTCGGCGTCTTCCCGCATCCCGTTTTCCAGCACGGGATCCAGCAGCGCGCGCAGGCCTTGCAGGTCGTTCAACAGGGCGCGCAGGGTGTCCTTCTCTGTGGCGGTTCGCCGCGCCAACGCTTCGGCCAGATCACGGGCATGGGCTTCCGCCGCCTCGCACCGTGCCTCCGCCTCGGCGACGGCCTGCGACAGCGCCATCGCGGTGGGCTCCGGGGTGGGTTCGGCCGGCGGGAGGGCGTTTTCGGTCTCCAGTGACGGGTCTGGTGAGTCTGTCACCCGTGGTGCGGGCGGTGCGGGCGCGTCCTCTTCCTCCGCCTCGTCTTCCTCCGCCCTCTCTTCCTCCGCCTCGTCTGGGACGGCTTCCCCTGGCCTTGTGGCCCCCGCCGTGGTTTCCTGCTCCGGTGGCACGTCCCCGCTGCCCTCGGGCGCCATCGAGGGGTCCGGCGAGTCCATGTCAGCGGCAACAGTGGCGGGTGTGACTTCCTCGCCGTTATGGGCCTCGTGCAGGGTCCCGTCGGAGTCGTCGTCGCGCGTCAGGGCGGCGCCGTCGTCTTCCTGCACGCATTCTTCTTGATCGGTTTCCGGCTCTGGCGGTTGGTCATCCTCGTGGGGGGCGTCCTCGCCGCCGCTGGGGGCTTTGGGCGTGGCGGGGGCGCCGGAAACATCCGGGGTCGCGGCCACGATGGAGCGCACGCCCTGTTCCCGCAGCAGCTTTTGCACGCCACGGATGGTATAGCCGTCGTGGTACAGAAGATCGCGAATGCGCCGCAGCAACGCCACGTCGTCCGGCCGATAGTAGCGTCGGCCACCGCCCCGTTTCATGGGCTTCACCTGGGCGAACTTGGTTTCCCAGAACCGCAGCACGTGTTGAGGAATCTGCAACTCATCGGCCACTTCGCTGATGGTGCGGAAGGCCGTTTCCGACTTGCCCTGACGGGCCATGTGGGGGGATGCAGACTGGGACGCCACTTCGTTCTCTCCCTTCCGCTCGCATGACCCGGCGGCCGCATCCCGCAGGCGCGTGACATGAGCGTAACATCACCCGGAGGGGCGGGATCTCTGATAAACGGCGCCGCCGGCGGTGCGGAGTCCGACCTCAGCCGGTCCCGTCGGCGTCTTCTTCATCGAGGGACTGGCCGTTAATTCGCGCCTTGAGCAACTGAGACGGCCGGAAAACCAACACCTTCCGAGGCAGAATGGGCACCTCTTCTCCGGTCTTGGGGTTGCGGCCGATGCGTTGCCCCTTCTGCCGGACGAAGAAGCTGCCAAAGGAGGAAATCTTGACCGTGTCTCCCTCGGCCAGGGCGTCCACCATTTCCGACAGCACGGATTCCAGCAACTCCGCCGATTCGTTCCGGGACAGCCCCACCTCCTGGTAGATGGCTTCGCTCAACTGCGCCCGCGTGATGGTCTTGCCGCCCATATCGCGAATCCTTGCCGATCATGACCGCAACAGAGTAGCCTTCCCGGTAAACTCCGTCAATATCAAGAGGATGAAGGTTAACATTCAGACAAAGGAAAAGGTGTCTGACCGGCTACCAGCGCAGCAGCACCGCCCCCCAGGTGAACCCGCCCCCCATGGCTTCCAGCATCACGAGTTGTCCCGGTTGCAAGCGGCCGTCCATCACGGCCTCGCACAGGGCCAGAGGGATGGAAGCGGCGGACGTGTTGGCATGGCGATCCACCGTGACCACCACCTTTTCCAGCGGCAAACCTAGTTTGCGGGCCGTTCCCTGGATGATCCGCAGGTTGGCCTGATGAGGCACCAGCCAGTCCACGGCCTCGGTGGTCAGACCATTGGTTTCCAGGGCTTCCTGGGCCACGGACGCCAGATTGACCACCGCGTGACGGAACACTTCGCGCCCCGCCATGTGCAGGAACCCGGTACTCCGGGTCAGGCTGGGCCCGCCATCGGTATAGAGAAGGTCCTGCTGCCGGCCGTCGGAGCGGATGTGACAGGACAGAATGCCTGTGGGATTGGCCTCGTCTTCCGGTTCCGGCCGCAGCACCACCGCCCCGGCCCCATCGCCGAACAGCACACAGGTGCTGCGGTCGCTCCAATCCAGCAGCCGGCTCAGGGTCTCGGCCCCGATCACCACGGCCCCCCGATAGGCGCCGGTGCGCAGCATGGCATCGGCCACGGACAGGGCATAGACAAAGCCCGAGCATACCGCCTGCACATCGAAGGCCGCGCCATGAGTCATGCCCAAAGCGGCCTGAACGGCGGTGGCCGTGGCGGGAAAGGTGCGGTCAGGGGTGGTGGTGGCCACCAGCACCAGATCCACGTCCGCCACCGTCAGGCCGGCGTGGGCCAGCGCCGCCCGGCCCGCGGCCTCCGCCAGGCTGGCGGTGGTCTGCTCCGGCCCGGCCACGTGACGCTGCCGAATGCCCGTGCGCTCCTGGATCCACTCGTCGGAGGTCTCCACCATCCGCGCCAGATCGGCATTGGTCACCCCCCGTTCCGGCAGGGCGGATCCGACCCCCACCACCCGGGTACGCCATCCCTTGTTCATGGGCATCAACCCTGTGCCGAGGCCAGAGAGGCCGCAGTCTCCGGCACCATTCGCGCCATTTCCTCGCGGATGGTATCGATCAGACGGTTGCTCACCAAATCCACCGCCACCGAGAGGGCATTGGCGAAGCCCACGTGATCGGTCCCGCCGTGACTTTTGACCACCACGCCGTCCAGCCCCAATAACATGGCCCCGTTGTAGCGACGAGGGTCTACCCGCTGCCGCAGCCGCCCCAGCGCCCCCCGGGATAGCAAGTACCCCAGACGGGCGGTGACACTGGAACGGAAGGTCTGCTTCAGCATGTCGGAATAGAGCCGCGCGGTGCCTTCCATGGTCTTCAGGGCCACGTTGCCCGTGAAGCCATCGGTCACCACCACATCCACCGTCCCCTGCCCCACGTCGGTGCCTTCGATAAAGCCCTTGAAGTCATCGGCCAGGGGGCTGTCCTGCAACAGGGTGGCGGCACGCCGCACCGTCTCATGGCCCTTCAGCGCTTCGGCACCGATGTTCAGCAGGCCCACGCTGGGCCGTTCCCGGCCCAGGGCGGCGCGGGCGAACACCTGCCCCATGACTGCGAATTCCATGAGGTTGCGGGCATCGCATTCCACATTGGCGCCCAGATCCAACATCACCGCCTCGCCCATGCGCGTGGGGAAATAGGTGGCAATGGCAGGGCGCTCGATGCCCGAGAGCATCTTCAACTGGAACTTCGCGAAGGCCATCAGCGCGCCGGTATTACCGGCCGAAACCACGGCCCCCGCCTCTCCTTTGGCGACCGCTTCGATGGCCTTGTACATGGAGGACTGACGGCCGGACCGCAACACCTGGGAGGGCTTGGCATCGTCGCGAATCACGTCTTCCGTGTGCACCAGCACCACGGACTCGTCATCGTGCAGGCCATACCGGGTCGCCAGGGGGTCGAGCCGGGCCTTGTCGCCGAACACCCGGAACCGGGTACCGGCCACGCGCTCTCGAACCTCATGCAGCCCCTGCATCACCATGGCCGGCGCGCTGTCGCCCCCCATGGCATCCACGGCGATAATGGGCGCACCGCTCACCGGCGACCTCCTGCCTGGTTAGCCTCGCAATTGTTCTCAGGGTGTAGCGTTTTTCAGGCCGCCGTGTCCATCACTTCGCGCTTGCGATAATGGCCGCAGGCGGGGCAGATGTGGTGGGGGCGCTTCATTTCGCCACAGTTCGAACACTCCACGGCGGCATTGCGCTTCAGCGCGTCGTGGGAGCGGCGCTGGTTACGCCGGGATTTGCTGATCTTTTTCTTGGGCACAGCCATGGGGAAACCCTCCGGATGAATGAAAGCAACGGGCCGGCGCCCTGTCCGGGCGCATCGTGCCGACAGAAGGGGACCTGCATAGCCAAAAGCGGCGGCGGACGCAAGGATTCAATGGGTCTATTTCAGGCGGAGCCACCGGCGTCCGGATCGGGATCGGTCTTCAAGCGAGCCAGGGCCGCGAAGGGGTGGGCGGCGGCTTGCGCCTGGGCCTCCTGTTCTGGAGAGGGTCCCTGGGGATCCCCCCACTCCACCACCGCCTCCGGGCTGCGCGGCCAGGGATCCAGGGCCAGGGCCAGATGTTCCGCCACCAGTTCGCCCACGTCCAGGTTGTCGCCGGTCAGGGGCTCGGGCGTGTCGGCCAGCTCCGGACCGGTCAGAGCCATGTCCACCGTGGCCGTCTCCGGCGCCTTGAGATCAAACACGACCGCGAAGGGCTCGTCCAACGCCACCGGCAGAGGCGCCAGGGTCACGGAGCATGTCTCCACCACCCTGGCCCGGACCTGGCCCTCCACGGTAAGGTAGCGCGCCTCCCGTAAGGGACTGAGGGTGACATGGGCCTGTAGCGACGTAATTTCCTGCAGGGAGAACCGCTGGGCCAACGCGGCACATTCCTGGCCTTCGGCCGCGATCTCCATACGCCGACCATTGCGATACAGCGCGGGGTCTAAACGCACGCGGCGAGACAGTTCGGGCGGCGGCAGGGTATCGCTCATGGTCATGCCTTTCCCTCACGTATCCGCAGGCCGGGGGGGGACCGCAGGCAAGGGCGGCAGGGACACCCGCCCCTTCATCAGCGCGTGCAGGGGCTGTTCCGACAGCGCATGGACCACGGATCGCGCGTAGTCGGCCATGGCCGCCGGGCGCGTCGGATCCACGGTCACGCCGGCGAAGAGATTGCGGTCCAGCGCCGCCGCCAGGTCTTCCGTGCCCACCAGGGCCCCATCATAGGCATTCACCCGACCGCTGAAGCCCGCCGCGTACTTCTTCATGCGCGCCCCCAGGCGCAGGTCGCTGACGCCGCTTTCCCGCAAATCGGCGTCCAGGTGGCGGAACTGGGTATCATACAGGGTCTGGCTAAGGGCCGCCGCCGCATCCCCCTCCCCTTTCAATCTGTGGAGAATCAGAAAGACATGCAGGGACACCAGACCGAAACGGCCCTCCATGGTATCCGGCACGTCCAGATCCCGATAAAAAACCGGCTCCTGCGCCCGACGGGCGGCCGTGGCATACAGGGCCTCGGCGGGCTTGCGATGGGGATTGCGGCGAAACGAGAATGAGAAACGCGGCATGGTGGTCCTGTTCCATAAGGGGGTGCCCGGCCCGCGTCTTGGCAAGGGGGGGACGGCGCCTACTATAGCCGGGCCGCTCAGTGGGGAAAAGGGCGCGGCTTTCCCTTTCCTTCGCGGGGGTTCCGGGGTACGACTCAGGGAAAGACATCCTGTTCACGAAGGCGCGGCCCTTCGTTCACTGGTTCGAGGACAAGACATGATTTCGTGGCGGCAAAGACTGGGCCTGTCGGCGCTGGCGTGCACCCTTCTGGTCGGCCTGCCCGCCTGTTCTCCCATCAAGTCCACCCATGGCGCCCTGATTCCGCCCTCGCGGTTGCAGCAGGTCCATGCCGGCCTGACCACCGACATGGAGGTGCGAGAGATTTTGGGCACCCCTAGCACCCAACCCACCTTTGATGAACGCACCTGGTTCTATATCGGACAAAAACGACAGCGGGTGGGCATTTTCCAGCCCCGCATCACCGAGCGACAGGTGGTGGCCATCCAGTTCAACGATGAGGGAATCGTGACCCGCGTGGCCCAGTTCGATCTGTCGGACGGGGTGGAAGTGACCTTTGTGGATCGGGAAACCCCCACCGCTGGCCAGGACCTTTCGGCCATCCGGGAAATCCTGGGCAATATTGGCCGCTTCAACACCGACCAAAGCGGCCTGAGTACCATCGGACCGGTGGGGCCCACCGGCGGCGGATTATAGAGCCGATTCACGCAGTCAATGGGACCCGAGAATGGGTCCCATTGACTGCGATAGGCTCTACAATGCAAAGAACAAAGGCAGGGATCACCAAAAACTGGCGTTCCCTGCCTTGTCATCATGCCCTCAGGCGCTCTGCTCTTTCTCTTTTTCCTTGGCGGCCTCTTTCCGCCCGGTGGTGGAAGAGGTTTTGGAGGATGAGTCGTTAGAATCGGTCGTTTCCCCAACCGACCGGGACGTGCCGCCGGTGGCGGACCCATAAGAGGTGGGTTCCGAAGCGGCGCCCGCTTCCGCCAGCAGCAGCTTATCGGAACGCTTGCCCTCGTGCCGCATGGGATCTTCCATATGCCGGCAATGCCCTTCCATGAAGGCGCCGGGTTCGATGGCGAGACTTTCGTGCGCCACATCCCCCACCATGCGAGCCGTCTTGGACAAATAGACGGTGCGGCCAAACACCTGGCCGGTCACCTTACCATGAAGCCGCACGGTTTCCGCGTGCACTTCCCCGGTCAGGCTCCCGTGCTCGCCGATGGTCAGGGTTTGACAGCGCACATCCCCTTCCACGGATCCGTCCACCTGCAGATCGCCTTCACTGACGATATCCCCGATCAGCCGCATTTCAGAGCTGAGAATGGACGGTACGCCGCCGGCGCTGCGGGTATTTTGCGGCTTGCTGGAAGGAACGCCGGCAGAGGCTCCCCCACTGGGAGAACCCTTATTACTTTTTGAGAACATGATGCCCCGCCTTGATGAAGTTATGGGGGTCCACCGGGTTGTTGTCCACCCGCACCTCATAGTGAAGGTGCGGACCGGAACTCCGCCCCGACGAGCCCACCAGACCGATCTTGTCGCCCGGATTCACGGTCTCGCCTTCCTTGACCAGAATCTGGCGCAGGTGCGCATAGCGCGTGGTGATGCCGTTGCCGTGGTCCAGTTCCACCAGCCGGCCATAAGCGCCGCGCCAGCCGACAAATTTCACCCGTGCCGGCGAGGGCGCATGAACCGGCGTGTTGGAGCGAGCCCCCAGGTCGATGCCACTATGCATGGACACGCGGCCGTTGAAGGGATCACGGCGCGGACCAAAGGGACTGGTCACCCGATAATTCAGCACCGGCTCCTTAAGCGGCAGGGTGCTCAGCAGGGTGTTCAGCGCTTCCCAACGGGCCAGCCGGTCGTTGAGGCTGAGAATATCTTCCTTGAGGGCGGTGGCTGCCTGGGTTTCCACCGGCAAGGCCACGAAGGGTCCCCCCAGGCCTTCGGTTTTCTGCTCGCGCCGCACCAGCCGTTCCACATCGATTCGAGTCATGGCCAGGGTGGTTTCAAGCTCGCCAATGGTTTCCGACGCCAGTTTGCTGAGACGGCTGACCACCTGCCCTTGGGCCCCTTCCAGGCTGACCAAGGTCTCCTTCAGGCCGTTCACCTCCGACTGCAACGCATCGCGTTCCGCCGCGGTCCGAACCCGTTGCTGGATCACCGACGCCAGTTGAGAACGGGTGTTCTGCAGGTCTTCCACCAGCGAATAATTGGCCGTAGACAGGCCGTCCATTTCCCGGTTCAGGCCGGCCAGGCGCTGTTTCAGGTCCTCGCGTCGCTCCTCGATTTCCCGCCGTTCCTCGGCCACGGAAATCAGACGCGACTGAACCGCTTCCAGGTTTTCCTTGAGCTGGCTGTTCTGGTTGGCCATGGCCATCATCTGGCCGTGGTTGACCTCCAGTTCCTGGGTAATGGCATCCACCCGGCGCTGATAGTCGCTCACCTGGGCCAGCAAGGATTCATAGCGCAAATCCGCTTCCTGGGCCGCCCGTTCGTGACGGTCCAGCAAGCGATCATTCTGAAGATACACGTAACTGGTAAACCCGGTCCAACCGGCTACCCCGAGCGCCAAAACCGCCGCGCTGGCTTGCAGCCACCCCGGAAAGGAAACCGAACGGACTTCGTGCTCGGTCCGCAAAATGAATTGGCGGGTAGGAAAAATGGATTTGACGCGACCAAAAAACGTCGGTTGCGGCTCATGATCCGGATCGAAGTTCGTCCCCTGCACGATTCTCTCTCCCGTCTGATCTTCATACCAACGCAAACGACCAAGATCGTAGGTTCATAGCGTCGCGTGGTCGTGGCCCGAGGGCCATGAATGGTTTGCCTTTTCGCAACCCAGGCGTCCAGAACAACCGGCACGCGCCCCCCTGTCACGATCTGGCGCGGGGTGGGCGTACCCTGTCTCCGACCGCCCCCCAAACCGCCTCAACGGTACCACGGGGGCGGTCGGCGCAAGCGTGACACCTCGGGGACATGGGCCAAACCATGGCACCCCGGGCGCGCGCTGTTGTCCTGCGGCTCCTGCCGAGTGATCGGCTTCCTTTCTGAGGATCTCCAAGGGAAGCATGCACCGCAGGTGGTAAAGTTTTTGTGTTGCTGTGAAGTATCCATAGGATTGCTGATGATGCAAGGTTTCATGACCCCCTCTTTTGGGCAATAGGGGCTAAGACCCGTTGTTACGCGACCTTCGGGGAACAAAATTAAACAATATGGTTCCTGGCCGCGGCGGTGGGGGGAGGCACGGCGTGTGGCATGAGGGCCACCCAGGAGCAGGATTCGGGACCCGGCCCCTTGATCGCGGCGGCCATGCGCCTTAGGGTGTGGGAGGCTTAGATGTGGCGGGCCAAGCGAGATCAGCCCAGACCAAACGAAATCAGCCCAGATCAGACGCCTAGGTGTGGCGGCCCAGGCCACAGGACCCAGGCCACAGGACCCAGACCACAGGAGATGTGCTTGTCCCAAGACGCCCCCACGGCCCGTGTCCGGGTTCTTGATCTGCGTCATCCGGCGGTGGCCTTGGGGACGTGGTTCGGGTCGGGTTTGATTCCCGGTCCGGCCGGGACCTGGGGCACCATTGCCGGCCTGCCCCTGGGCATGGCCCTGTTGTGGATGGGTGGCCCCTGGACCCTGAACCTGGCGGCCATGGCCCTGTTCCTGCTTGGCCTGTGGTCAGCGGCGTGGCTTGAGCGGCGATTGGGGCTGCACGATCCGTCCCAGATCGTCGTGGACGAGGTGGTTGGAATCTGGGTGGCGCTGCTGGCCATCGCCCCTGGGGGCACGGTTTCCCCGATGACAGCCGTCTGGGCGCTCGTGGCCTTCGGTCTGTTCCGCCTGTTCGACGCCTGGAAGCCGGGTCCGGTGGGCTGGGTGGACCGGCGTGTGCCCGGGGCCATGGGCGTGATGCTGGACGACGTGGTCGCCGGCTTGGGCGCCGGCGCGGGCGTGCTGGTGCTGCGCGCGCTCACCGGCGTCTGATCGCCCCATGACGTCGGTGTCTCCTGTTTCCGCCGCCGCTCTGGCTGTCCTGGAGGCGGCCCGTGATCAGCAGGTGATGGTGGCCACGGCGGAATCCTGCACAGGGGGCCTCATTGCCGCCGCCCTGACCGACCTTCCGGGATCCTCGGCCGTGCTGGAACGGGGGATTGTCAGCTACAGCAACCGGGCCAAGCGCGAGCTTCTGGACGTGCCCGAGGCCGTCCTCACCGCCCATGGGGCCGTCAGCGAGCACGTGGCCCGGGCCATGGCCGAGGGCCTGCTGGCCCAGGCGCCCGTAGACGTCACGGTGGCCGTGACTGGGATTGCCGGTCCCGGCGGTGGCACGCCCACCAAACCTGTCGGTCTGGTTCATTTCGCGTCGGCGCGCATGGGCCGCACCACCTTGCATGAACGCCACGTGTTTCCTGGCGACCGCGGCGATGTGCGCCATGCCAGCGTCATGGCCGCCCTCACCCTGCTGCACCGCCAAATCACCGGCACCTGACGGCTTCAGGCCGGGCTGTCTTCTGCCGGGCGTACCCGGTCCCGACCCGACTCCTCCACCACCAACCCGACCCGGCGCAGCGCCTCCTGCTGGCGTGCCGCCAGCGCCGTGACGTCAAATTGGGCGATCATGTCGTGGAACAGGCGGTACCAGTTCATGCGCGCCCCAAGCCGCAAGAACACGGACCCCAACCCCACGGCGGCGCGGTCCATGAGCACGAACTCCCGAGGCGGACGAATAGTGCCCAGGGCGCGCAGTTCCGCGTGCACCTGTTGCGCCACCTCCCGCCCGTAAACGCCGGTATTGGTTTCCTGAATGAGACGCGGCCGATCCTCCATCAGGGGGGCGTAAACGAACGAGGCCCACCGGTTGAGGGTATTGATGGCGTCGCGGCTGAGGTCCACAAATCCCCATCGTTCGTAGGCGGACACGGCCAGGGCCTCGTCCCCTTCCGCCAGGGCCCGGTAAAGGTCGATCACGCCCTGCACAAAGGCCGGCGGAAACACCCGAATGCACCCGAAGTCCAATAGATTGATGCCGTTGTCGTCGGTCACCGTATAGTTGCCAAGATGCGGATCACCGTGAATCACGCCGTAGTAATAGAAGGGAACATACCAGGCCCGGAACATGTTGGCCGCCACCTGATTGCGGGCGTCCTGATCGTCGTTGTCGGCCAGGAAGCGGTGCATGCTGGTGCCTTGTTGCCAGGTCATGGTCAGCAGACGATGGGTGGTGAGGGCCGGGACGGGCTCGGGCACGGTCACGGCAGGCTCATCCCGCAGCATGTGGCCGTAGAGGGCCATGTGGCGGGCTTCCCGGCGATAGTCCAGTTCCTCCTGCAACCGTTCCGCCAGTTCGGCATGGATTTCCGAGGTGTCGATGCTGGAATCGTACTGGCGATAGATGGACATGATGATCTTCAGCTGACGGATGTCCGCCTGCACAATGGAGGCCATGTCCGGGTACTGAAGCTTGCAGGCGACCGCGCGCCCATCCCCGGCCAGGGTGGCACGGTGCACCTGCCCCAGAGAGGCGGCAGCCACAGCCTCACGACTGAAATCGGTGAAACGGGACTCCCAGTCGGCCCCCAGCTCCCCGGCCATGCGCCGGCGCACAAAGGGCCACCCCATATGCGGCGCATTGGCCTGAAGCTCGGTGAACTGGGCCGCATACTCGGCCGGCAAGGCGTCGGGCAGGGTGGACAGGATCTGGGCCACCTTCATCAGGGGCCCCTTCAATCCCCCCAAAGCGGCCTTGAGATCGGCGGCGTGCCGCTCCCGATCCACCTTCATGCCCAGGTAGCGTTCGCCCGCCACCCGGGCGGCCAGCCCCCCCATCGCCGTGGAAACCCGGGCATAGCGGCGCCAACGCCCGCCAACGGAATTACGTTCCTGATCCTCGGCCATGGTGTCCGCCCTTTCCGACACGATGCATTTCTGCGCGACCCGTTCTCAATCAAATAGAGAGCGCCGATCCACGCCGTCAATGGGATCCGAAAAGGAGTCCCATTGACCGCGATAGGCTCTAGCCCGGATTATTCATGACGCCCCAGATTCGGTCTGGCGCGGAATGTGCCCTC
>CAZHRQ010000019.1:0-26355 GCA_964535075.1 uncultured Rhodobacterales bacterium
TATCTATTTGTTTTAGAGCGGAGTCACGCACCCAATCCGGTTCACAGCGTGAACCGGATTGGGTGCGATCCGCGCTAGAGTGGGTCGCGGTGATGGGGTAGGGTGGGCGGTGGTTCGCCGTCGGGAGGCTGTTGCCGCGCCCGGCCGGCGGAAATCACGGCGGACGAGGATACGGGCATGACCATCACGGTGGAGCAGACGGGCAACGGAGCCTCGGTGGCAACCCTCAGCGGCGACGTGGACCTGGGCCATGCGCCGGCGGTGCGCGCGGCCCTGCTCAAGGCCCTGGAAACCCGGCCGGTGCTGGTGGTGGACATGGGCGATGTGAGCTATATCGACAGCTCCGGGGTGGCCTGTCTGGTGGAAGCCTATCACAAAAGCCGGCAGAACAACGGTCGGCTGGCTTTGGCCCGGGTGAGCCCGGCGGCCTTGCGGGTGCTGCAATTGGCGCGCCTGGATCGGGTCTTTCCCCTGCGGGATTCCGTGGAGGCGGCTCTGGCCGGGTGAGGGGAGGGCAGGCGGTGGCAGGCGGTGTGATCCCCTGGGCCCTGAACCGGTTGGAGACCCTGGGGCGGCGCACTGCCGCGGCCCTGGCCGAGGTGGGGCTGGCCGGCGCCGTGCTGGCGGAGGCTTTTTACTGGGCGGTGATGGGGGGCTTTCGGGGCCAGCCGGTGCGTCTTTCCCACGTGGTGCGTCAGGCCGTGGAGGTGGGGTTGCAGGCCCTGCCCATCGTCACCGTGCTGTCGGCGGCCATCGGTACCATGCTGGCCATCCAGGGCATTTACACGCTGTCGCTGTTCGGAGCGGAAAGCTATGTGACCATGGGCCTGGGCATGTCGGTAGTGCGGGAGTTCTCGCCGCTGATCACGGGCATTCTCATCGCTGGCCGGACCGGCTCCTCCCTGGCGGCGCGACTGGGCACCATGCACATCTCCCAGGAAGTGGACGCCCTCAAGGTCATGGGCATCAACCCCGTGCGTTTCCTGGTGTCGCCGGCGTTGCTGGCCATGCTGGTGATGGGGCCGGCCCTGACCCTGTATGCGGACTTCATCGCCCTGTTCTGCGCCGGCATCTATGTGGGCATCGACCTGGGGGTGGGGCTGGTGCCCTATACCCAGCGCATCGTGGAATCCACCAGCCTCAACGACCTGTGGCACGGTCTGGGCAAGAGTGTTCTGTTCGCGGCGGAAATCGTGCTTATCGGTGTGGTGAATGGCGCCAACGTCAGCGGCGGGGCTGAGGGTGTGGGCCGGGTGACCACCCGGGCGGTGGTGCAGGCCATCAGCGCCATTGTCATCACCGACATGGTGTTCGCCCTGCTGGTGATGCGGTGAGGACGGCATGAGCGCAACCGACACCGACTCCACGCCACCGGCCATTGTCGTGCGGGACCTGGTGACTCACTATGGTCACCGTCAGATTCTGTTCAACGTCTCCTTCACCCTCCCTCCCGGCGAGATCGTGGTGATCCTGGGCGGCAGTGGCAGCGGCAAGAGCACGCTGCTCAACCACATGCTGGGCCTGTTGCGGCCCACCTCCGGGGCGGTGGAACTCCTGGGCACCGACATCAACAAGGCGCGCGGGCAGGCCATGCAGCGGCTGCGGCGGCAGATCGGGGTGGCCTTTCAGGGCGGGGCGCTGCTCAGTTCCATGACCGTGGGCGACAACATCCGCCTGCCCATCGTGGAGCACGCCCGCCTGGGGGGCGAGACCGTGGACATCATGATGCGCATGAAGCTGGAGGTGGTGGAGCTGTCGGGGTTCGAGGATCTGATGCCCTCCCAGCTTTCCGGCGGCATGATCAAGCGGGCCGCCCTGGCCCGGGCCATGGTGCTGGACCCGCGGCTGCTGTTCTGCGACGAGCCGTCGGCGGGGTTGGATCCGGTGGTGGCGGCAGGCATTGACGATCTGTTGTTGCGCTTGCGGGATGCCTTCGGCATGACCATCGTGGTGGTGACACACGAACTGGCCAGCGCCTTTCGCATCGCCGACCGTTTCCTGGTGCTGGACCGGGGGCACCTGCGGGCCAACGGCTCGCCGGCGGAGGTGCAGGCCATGGACGACCGACGGGTGCAGGATCTTCTCAACCGCGAGGCGCCCCAGTCCGACGCCTTCGACGCCGATGAATATGTGGCCCGTCTGGTGGGGAGCGTCCCGGAATGAAAAGCAACCGCCTGGATTATGTTCTGGTGGGCCTGTTCGTCGCCGGCGCGGTGGTGGGCCTGGTGGCGGCGGTATTGCTGCTGATAGGCGGCGCCGGGCCCACGGATCCCTATCACATCACCGTGACGAATGTGGCCGGGCTGAAGACGGGGGCCCAGGTGACCTATAACGGTTATCCCGTGGGAGAGGTTACGCGCATCACACCCCGCCAGGACCAGGGGAAGACACGGTTCCGCGTGGATTTTCAGGTCACCGAGGGATGGCAGATTCCCAAGGACAGCGAGGCCTCCCCGGAAGCGGACAGCCTGCTGGCGGCGGTGGCCATTCACATCAAGGGAGGGGACAGTCAGACCCTGCTCACGCCTGGCGATGCCATTCCCGCCCAGCCGCCCACCGACATCATGTCCACCACTTCACGTTTGGCCGATACCCTGAACGAACTCATCACCAAGGACATTCGGCCGTTGCTGGACACGGCAGTGCACCACCTGGACACCATCGGCTTGATGGCGCAGCAGGCCGCGCCGGACATTCTCATGGGGCTGCGCCAGAGCGCCGACGCCCTGGGGCAGCGCCTGCCTCCCATTCTCGCCAACGTGGACCAGGGCACCGCCCACCTGCCGGCCCTGTTGTCGGAGGACAATGCTCAGCGGCTCACCGCCACCCTCACGGCGCTGGAGGGCACGGCGCGGGAAGCCAGGACCCTGGTGGGCCGCCTGGACGGCACCCGCCGCACCCTGGACAGCACCCTCAATCAGGTGGCGGGTCTCAGCCGTGCCGTGACGCCTAATGCCAAAAAGAGCATGAAGGACCTGCAATACACCTTGGGGCAGATTTCCCGCAATATTGACACCATTCTCTACAACCTTGACGGAACAACCCGCAACTTCAAGGCCTTCAGCCGGGAGCTGCGGCGCAACCCCACCGGACTGCTGCGGGGCAGCCAGGGGCGCCGGGATCCGTGACCGATGGTTGGAAAGTGTGGACGCCGCCTGAGGTGCGGCGCCCCGATGCAGCCGGGCTGGTTCAGGAGGGAGCCCGGTTCAGGAGGGGGAACGAGGGTCCTTGCGACGGAAGGCGTCCAGGGTGACCACCTTGTTGTTTTCGTCTTCGCTGTCTTCGGTGGCATCGCTGCCGTCCGCCGACGAGGCCTCGGTGCTGTGCGCCGATTCGGTTTCCCCGCGGCCGCGGACCTTTTGCAGGGGAAAACTCAGGGTGTCCTCGTCCCCGCTGCCGTCGTCGGCCACCGGCCCCCCGCGGCGGCTGTCGCCCAGGGATTCCAGCACTTCCGATACTTCATCCAGCAGCAGCGACACTTCCTCGTCGCCCATGGTTTCGCCGTCGTCCTCCTCGGCTTGGCCGCCACGGAAGGACAGGCCGAATTGCACCGAGGGATCGGCAAAGGAGATCACCGCCGCATAGGGCACGATCAGCCGTTGCGGCTGCTGGTTGAACGACAGGCTGACGGCGAAAAAGTCGTCCTGCACGTCCAGGTCCCAAAACCGGTTTTCCAGCACGATCACCATTTCCTGCGGATAGCGCTCGTGCAGGAAGGATGGGACCACCAACCCGGGATGGCTCATGTCGAGCGTGATATAAAAGTGGTGTCTGCCGTACAGCCCCTGGTCGGCCACTTGGCGCAGGGTCTCGCGAAGGACACCGCGCAGGGCATTGTCCACCATGACTTCATAATTCAGATAAGGCTGCTCGCTCATGGCTCCGGTCCGGCTGGGGCGGGGATGTCGGCGGGCGGGTCTGGGTACGAACCGTCAGGAGCATGTGCCCGTGACCGGCCCGGTTTCCAGCGGCATCAAGGTGGAGGGGCTTCTGTTGCCCGGTGCCCCTCCGAACCGCGCTTGCCGTTGTTAGGCGGCAGCGAGCGCCATGTCGTTGTCATTGGCACTTGTAGAGACGGTCCGATAACGGCGGTACCATGCCGGACACAGTCTAAGCCTTTACCACGCGCGTCGATCCTGTTTCGCCCCCGTGGTGCCCCGCCAGGCGGGGGAATGGTGGAGGCGCCGGGTACCGCCCCCGGGTCCGCTACGCTTATTCCGCTCAGGGTTTAGCGTCATAGTCGGTCACCCGACAGGCTGAATATAGAGTAATCCAAACCTCATGCAAAGGGGGGGGAGGGCATTTTCCCGTCCCCGGTTCCGGCCGGGTCTCCCGCCAGGGCCCGGGCCAGAGCGGGTCGCGCCCTGGGGGAGGGGTCACCCCCGTACGCGGTTGCGGCCGGCCTGTTTGGCTTCGTAAAGGTGGGTGTCGGCGCGATTGAGCAAGGTATCGAGGGTGTCGGAGGTGGGATCGGCCGCCGCCACGCCGGCGCTGAGGGTCAGGGCCAAATCCCGTCCGTTTTCCAGGCGCACCGGGGTGTCCGCCACCCGGGCACGCAGGCGTTCGGCCATGTCCAGACCGGCGGCGTGTGGGGTTTCCGGCAGCATGAGGGCGAATTCCTCGCCGCCCAGTCGGGCCAACACGTCGGTGCCCCGCACCATGCCCTGCAACACCCGCACCAACGCCACCAGGGCCTCGTCGCCGGCGGCATGGCCGTGGGTGTCATTTACCTGCTTGAAGTGGTCCAGGTCCACGGTGATCACGGTCAGGGCCCCCCCGTACCGACGGATGCGGCGGATTTCCTCCTGGCCGCGGGTAATGAAGGCGCGGCGGTTGAGGGCGCCGGTCAGGGGATCGGTGCGGGCCATGCGCTCCAGTTCCGCCCGGGCCTTCTGCCGGTCGGTGATGTCGCGCAGGTTGGCGGTGGCCCACCAACGGCCCTCCCATTCCATGGGCGAGATGACGATTTCCACGGGAAATTCGCTGCCGTCGCGACGCAGCGCCTCGATTTCCACCGGCCGTCCCACCAGGGGCCCGGTACCGTTTTCCGCATAGGTGGTCAGGCCGTGCCGGGCGCCAGCGCGATAGCGCCCGGGGGCGATGATGTCGTGCACCAGCCGTCCTTGCACTTCAAGGGCTGTATAGCCGAACATCTTTTCCGCCCCGCGGTTCCAGAACCGCACCCGGCCCTCGGGGTCGATGGTGACAATGGCGTCGCGGGCGGCACTGCTGATCTGGGCCAGCAGGCGTTCCGTTTCCCGCAAGGCGTCCTCGGTGCGGCGGCGGCGGGTGATGTCGTTGAACGCCACGATCATGCCGTGATCGCCGCCCAGGGCTACCGGCCGGGCGCTTACCAGCATCACCCGTTCGCCGTCGGGATCCCCCAGGTGGCAGGTGAGTTCACGGTTGGTGAGCACCCCCCCCTGTTGCAGCACGCCCAGCACATTGGCGGCGGTGGCCGGGTCGAACAGGTGCCCGGCCCAGGTCCTGTGGTCCACTTGGCCGCTGGGGCTCCCCAGCAGGTGGGCGGCGGCCGTGTTGGCCAGGCGCACCCGGTCTACGGCGGGCCGGGTGACCAGCACCGGAAAGGGCAGGGCGTCCAGCAGGGTGCGCAGGGTCAGGCTTTCGTCGCGCAATTGCTGCCGTTCCCGGCGCTTGGCCCGGGCATAGCGGGTGGCCCGGTCCAGGGCGGTGGGCGTGAGGGCGTCCTTTTCCAGATAGTCGTCGGCGCCCGCCTCCAGGGCCTGCTGATCGATAGCGGAGGAACTTTGGCCGGTGAGCACGATCAGGGCCGGATCGGCTTCGGTGCCGCCCAGGCGGGCGATCACATCCAGACCGGTGGCGCCGCGCAGGTAGTAATCCACCAGCACCACGTCCCACGTTTCCAAACGCACCTGTTCCGCCGCCAGGTCCACGGTTTCCACGTGCCGTACCTGTGCTTCGGGGCGCACGGTTTGAAGATAGCTGCGCACCAGGAGAGCATCGCCCGGGTTGTCATCCACCACCAGGACGCGCAGGGGAGTTTCGTCCGTTTCCGCCATGGGTCCGCCTGCCCTTGTCTTCCCGGGAACCGGAGCATTACGCAGTGCTCAATGCCGGCCGGGCATGATACACCGTTGGTGCGGCTGGAAACAGCACCTGAAAGGTTGATTTTTGGAATATCCGGTGACGGGGGTCCGTGGAAGAGGGGGGGGGCCGGATAGCCTTTGCCATCCGGCCCCCCCCTGCAGGGGCATGGAGGCTCAGGCGGCGTCGGGGCCGCGCAGCACTTCGGGAGACTCGTCGCTGTCGGCGGCCGTCCCGTTTTCGTCGCCGCCCAAGGTCACCTCCGCCGAGCGCCAGGTCAGGCTGTTGAAGCTCTGGCAGTGGGGGCAGAAGGGCACCCAGTGGTCCACCTGGGTGCCACATTCGTCGCAGGTCCAGGCGGGATCGGGGCGGGTATCCATCAGCAGCCAGTCGCGGGTCGCCTGGGGATCGTGGCCCTCGGCCTCGTACAGCCGGGCCATGAGCCGGGTTACCCGGGCTTCCGGCCGGTTGCCGGTCAGCGGGGCCAGCAGGTCGCGGCCGTCGGCGTAGCGCGCGGTGGCCAGGGCGGCCGAGGCCAAGGCCATGCGGCTTTCCGGATGATCGCGGTTGTGGTGCACCAGATGCTCTATCTGGCCGTAGCGATCAGCCGGGCTCTTGTTCTCCCACAGGGCGAAGTAGCGGGCGGCCAGATCGGGGTGGGGGGCTTCCCGCCACGCCCGTTCCAGCACGCCGGCGGCCTTGCGCTTGTTGCCGAGACCTTCCTGGAGCCGGGCCAGGGCCGTCGCCGCCGGCAGAAAGCCGGCATCGGCGTCGTGGGCCTGCTGCCACAGCCGCTCTGCCTCCAGGGTCTGGCCGTCCGCCAGGGCGGCGTAGCCTTCCTGATACAGCAGCAGGGCCTGAAGTTCCGCCGCGCCCTCAAAGATCTTGCGCTTCCGCCCCAGGGCCAGGGTTTCCCGGGCATCGGCCCAGTGACCCGTACGGACCTGGAGGTCGAACAGGGTGTTCAGGGCCCAGGGGGAGTGTGACTTGAGCTTCACCGCCTGCCGTGCGTAATGCAGGGCCCCGTCCAGGTCGTCGTCGTCCCGGGACAGGTCCACCAGGCCACGCAGACCAAAGAAAGCCGTTTCCGGGATGGCCAGCATGTGTTCGAAGCGGCGCCGGGCGTCTTCCTTGTGACCGGTCTGGCGCGAGGCCTGGGCGGTGAGCAAGTTACCCAGGGCCGAATCCCCCAGGATGTTGCGGGAGCGACGGGCCAGCTTCAGGGCCTCCGCGCCCTCGCCGGCGGCGGAGGCGGCCAACCCGGCGGTAAGCATACTCAGACCCTTGTTGCGGCGGGAACGCCGGCCCAGGGACCACACCGTTTTGGGCGCCAGGATCACGCCCACCAGCAGTTTCCACAGCCCCCAAAGCGCGGCCAGGATCGCCCCCAGCGCCAGCAGGAAGAAGGCCACGCTGGTATCCACCTGCCATCCCAGCCAGGTGAGGGACAGGCGGCCCGGATGGTTGGCAAACCAGATGCCCCCGGCCACGAGCAGGGCCAGGACAATGACAATGCGCAGAATACGGATCATGGGGTGTCCTCCTGCGCCGTGTCGGAGGCCGCCGCGCTGTCATCCGCCGACGTCTCTGTGTTTTTCGGGGCAGGGGCCTTCGCCGCGTCTTGATCCGGGCTGTCCGCATTTTTGGGGCGGCCGCTCTCCGCCAGGGTGAGGGCGTATTGGGTCAGGTCGTCGAGGGCCTTTTCCGCCGCCAGACGGTTGTCCACCGCCTGGATCCAGGGGTGGGCCGCCTTGGCCGGCCCGTCCTTCAATTCTTTCTGGAGCAGGGTGGCGGCGCCGGCCAGATCGCCGGCCTTGACCTTGGCCTCGGCCCGAGCCAGCACCGACAGCGGGCCGGTGCCCTGGGCGTTGTCGCCGCTGGGCCGGATGGTCACCACACCGGCGAGGCGGGCCAGGCTGGTCTGCACCCAGCCATCGGTGGGGGCGTGGGCGGCCTGGGCGCTTTCGCTCAGGGTTTGGGCGAAGCGATCCCGCAGTTGCTGGCGGGTGGGCAAGCCCGTGTCGGCGTGGGGCGCCAGCACGGCCACGTCCTTTTCCACCGTGGCATGGGACTGGCCCAACACCTTCACGGCATTGAGCTCGGAGGTGTAGGGGGCTCCCCGTTCCACCATCGCCCGAAGCTGGGCGCCGGCGATGAGCAGGGCATTGGCCCGTTCCACGCCGGTGTGCAGGCTGGAGAGGCTCTTATCCAGGGACTGCACCTGATCCTGGAGGCGGGAGACGGTGGACGCCTCGGCGCTGCCCCGGCGCACATCGGCCACGGTCTGCTTCAGGCTGGCCAGATCACCGGCCAGGGCCTTGGGCGTGGGGCCCTCGGCCAGGGGCTTGATCGTGCCTTCAAGCGCGCTCACCTGCTGGTCCAGTTTTGTCACGCCGGCCTGGGTGGTCTTGACCTCCTCGGCCAGGGCCTTGGGCGTGGGCCCGTCCAGCAGCGGTGCCATCTTTTTTTGCAATTCTGAGACGGTGGACCGCACCGTGGTCACCGACTGCGCGACTTCCGCGGGCTTGGGGCCGGCGGCAAGGGGCGCCACGGCCTGCACGGTGGCGGAGAGAGTGTCCACCCGCTTGCTCACGGCTGCCACCTTGCCATCCAGGCTTTGCACCGACTGGGCCAGGGGCGTGGTGTCGCTCTTGTCCCGCAGCGCCGATACCTGTTGCTGGAGGGTGTCCAAGCGCTCGGTGGCCGTCTGCATTTTTTGGTCCAGGGTGGCGAGCCGTTCGCCAAGGGCCGCTGTGTCCCGGTTCTGGGCGGCCCCGCTGGGAGACGCGGTTTCCAGGTCGGTCACCTGCTGGCTCAGGCTCTGCACCGATTGTTCCAGCGTCTTGACCGCGGTGGCCAGGGGGGGCTGCGCGGGGGTGCTGCTTTCGTCCGGGGGGGCGTTCAGGTCGGCCACCTGGGACTCCAGGTCACTTACCTTCTTTTGTAGCGCGCTCAGGGCGTCGGGTCCGTCCTGGCCTTTTTCCAGGGTGGCCACGCGGTCTTGCAGGGCGGTGAGCGCCTTCTGAAGATCGGCGTTGCTGTCCTGGGCCTTTTCCAGGGCGGCCACCTTATCGGCCAGGGCGTTGTCCGCGTCGGCGGCCGGAGTCTCGCCGGCCAGGGTGACGAGCACCGGACGCACCGGGTCGGGCAGGCGATCGGCCACCTGGGGCACCCAGCGGGGCGCGGTCAGCAGCCCGGCCACCACCAGCAGCAACAGCAGGAAGGTGAGGTAGCTGAGGAAATGGGCGAAGCCACCGCCACCGCGTTGTGTCGGGGCCGGCGTGGAAGAAGCGGCGGGGGCCGCGTCGGAAGAAGATGTCTCGGCGTCGGAAGCGGTTTCGTTTTCCGGCCGGGACGCGTCGTCGCGTTGCTCGGTCATCCTCGGGCTCGCACGGTTGTTGCCAGGCATCCCTGACCGGGCACGGTCGGGACCGCTCGCGGGACCTTAACAGACCCGAACCGTTGGCGGTAGCCGCCTTTGCATGAAAACACCCCCGAACCCCCTTCCGGTGCGGGAAGCGGTTGCCTGCGCCCCGGCGGGCCTTTACCATCCAGCGGATTACGGGGACTTCCCGTGCCCCATGACCACGTCCTTCGAGAGGAAAGCCAGGCGGTGAACGGCATGCGCAGTGATGAGCCCCAGGGCCCCGGTGACGGTGCGTCCGGCCAAGGACGGGAGGATGTGTGCCGTGCGTTCCTGGATGCCTCCGCCGACGGCATGATGCTGGCCGGCGATGACGGCACGGTGCTGTTCGCCAATCCCGCCGTCTATGCTCTGCTGGGCTATCCCCCGGGCACGCTGCTGGGTGTGAACGTGCGCGATTTGCTGCTGCCGCCCGACAACGCCGACCCCTTCGCCAGTCTGCTGCTGCCCCAGGGACCCGACCGCATCCCGCGTCTGGTGACCGCCCGTCACGCGGAAGGGCACACGCTGTATCTGGAAAGCGCCGCCAGTCGTACCACCATTAAGGGCACGCCGGTGTTCATGACCATCCTGCGGGATGTCACCGCGCGCCACGAGATGGATGAAGTCTTCCAGGATTCGGAGGAACGGCTGGGCGGGGTGGCCAACAACATTCCCGGTATCATGTTCCAGCGCCTGATGCGGCCGGCGGGGGATCTGGCCTATCCCTACCTTTCCCCCGCGTGTCAGGAAATCCTGGGCTATCGGGCCGAGGACGTGCCCCTGAACCGCGAGGGCGACCTGGACCTGGTGCACTGGGCCGACCGCGATGCCCGTCGCGACGCCATTTTGCGCTCGGCCCGGGATCTCACGCCGTGCTATGCCGAGTTCCGTGCTATTACCCGCGATTCGCGTATTGTGTGGTTGCGGGAAATGGCCCGACCGCAAACCGTGGCCCCGGATACCCTCCTGTGGGACGGGGTGATGATCGACGTCACCGACCGCCGCCGGGCGGAGCAACGGTTCCAGATGATCATGGACCACGCCGGGGACGCTATTATCACCATCAACGAAAATGGGGTGATGGAAACGGTGAACGAGGCGGCGGCCACCATGTTCGGCTACGCCCCCGAGGCCCTGATCGGACAGAACGTGTCCGTGCTCATGCCCTCGCCCCACTCCGAGCACCACGACGAATACCTACGCACCTATCTGGCCACCGGCGAGACCCACCTCCTCAACCGGGGCCCCCGAGAGGTGGAAGCCCGGCGGCGCAACGGCACCGTTTTCCCCTTCGAGCTGTCGGTGAGTGAGGTGCGGACCGAAAGCGGCCGTATCTGGGTGGGCGTGGGCCGGGATGTCACGCTACGGCAGATGACCGAGGCCGCCCTGCGGGAAAGCGAGGAACGGCTCTCCACCATCGCCGGCAACCTGCCCGGGCTGGTGTTCCAGCGGGTGCTGCGGCCCGATGGCACCCTGCATTATCCCTACGTCAGCGACGGTGCCCGCGAGGTGTTGGCCATCGAGTCCGAGGAACTCATCAGCAATCCCGATTTGCTGGAGGATATGCTCCACCCCGCGGACATCGAGCCCTATCGCCAGGGCCTGAAACGGTCGGCGGACAATCTGGCGCCCGCCGACGAGGAAATCCGCGTCATTGCCAACGACGGTCAATTGCGCTGGCTGCGGGGCCGCACCCGGCCCCGGCGCACGAACAGCGGCGCCGTGGTCTGGGACGGCATTCTGCTGGACGTTACCGACAGCAAGGAAGCGGAGGAACGCCTGCGTTTCCTGGCCTACTACGATCCTGTTACCGGCATTCCCAACCACGCCATGTTCGTGGAAACCTTTACCCGCCGGCGGGGGGAACTGGAAAATTCTGGCCGTGGATTGGCGGTGATCTCCCTGGGGCTGGACGACTTTTCCATCATCAACGCCACCTTCGGCCATGCCACCGGCGACCGGGTGCTGCGGGCGGCCGCGGAGCGGCTGGAAAACGTCATGCCCGAGGGCGCCCAGGTGGCCCGGGCCTCCGGTGATCGCTTCCTGGTGCTCATGGATGCGGCCAATCCCGGAACCGCCTTGGCGGACATGGTGGATCGGGTGCGCCAGGTGTTCACGGGGCCGGTGGTGGTGGACCGTCAGGAATTCGACCTGTCGGTGGCCCTGGGGGTGGCTCTCTATCCCCAGCATGGCCAGGATCCGGAAACCCTGATTAAGAATGCCGATGCCGCCCTGCACCAGGTGAAGGCCGAGGGCGGCAACGGAATCCACTATTATACCCAGGACATGGGGGAACGGGCCGCCAAGACCCTGGCCTTGCAGGCCATGATCCGGCGGGGTGTGGAAAACGAGGAATTCATCGCCTTCTATCAGCCCCAGGTGTCTCTGGTCAGCGGGCGCATCACCGGCATGGAAGTGTTGGTGCGCTGGATGAACCCGGAGCTGGGCTTGGTCTCTCCCGGCGAGTTCATCCCCGTGGCCGAGGAATACGGCCTCATCGACGGCATTTGCGAGCAGATGCTGCACCAAGCCTGCCAGGATAACCAGCGCTGGCAGCAGGCGGGGCTGCCGGCCATGCCCGTGGCCGTGAACATCTCCGGACGGCAGTTTCAGTACTCCCGGCGCCTGGTTGCGGCGGTGGACGGGGTGTTGCGTGACAGCGGCATGGACCCCAAGTACCTGGAACTGGAATTGACCGAATCTTCGGCCATGCGTGACCCGGATCATGCGATCAGTGTGATCAACACGTTCCTGGAGCGGGGCATTCAGTGCGCCATTGACGATTTCGGCACGGGCTACAGCTCCTTGTCGGTGCTGCGGCGGTTCCCCATCGGCAAGCTGAAAATCGACCGGGCCTTTGTGCGTGATGTCACCCGCGATCCCAACGACGCCGCCATCGTGGAGGCCATCATTGCCATGGCCCGGGCCCTGCGGCTCCGGGTGGTGGCGGAAGGGGTGGAAACCCGCGACCATCTGGCTTTCCTCAAGGACCTTGATTGTGACCAGATCCAGGGTTTCCTGTTCGCCAAGCCCCTGCCGGCGGCCGACATGGAACGCATGCTGCGCGAGGATGTCCGCCTGCCCCTGCCCGAGGGGCGCAAGGGAGGCGCAGGGTGAGAGACGGAACCGGGTGGGCGCACATGAGCGTGGATGATCCCCGCACCGCCGCCACCACGTCCGCCGCACCGGGCGGCGCCCCGCATGCCGGCGGCACTGCCCCCGGTCAGGAAGTGGGCCGCCACTGGTGGGTGGTGAAGGACGGCGACCCGGTGGAGTCCGACACCCTGCCGGCCAAGGTCTCCTATACCATTCCGTGCACCGCCGCCTTTCGCGATGCCGTGGCGGCCTGTGCCCGTCGCCGCGACGTGAGCCCCGGCGATTTGGCCCGAGCGGTGTTGCTGACGGTTCCGGCGGTGGAGATCGCCCGCTTTCCCGACCCCGGCGAGCCCGAAGAGGATCGCGAGGCGGTGCACGTGCCCCGGGACAAGGCGACGCCCCGCCCCTGGAGCCGCAAGCCCCGGTTACAGATTCGCATGTCGCCGGGGTACGAAGCGCCCTTTATCCGTCAGGCCCTGGCCCTGGCCCTGGCTCTGGACACGGGGGAACGGGTGGTGTCCATCGCCCTGCCCACCGGCGCCCACGTGGACGAAACCGTTACGCAAGCATCGGCTTCCGATGCTTCCGCCAGGGCCGAGCCCGCACCCGCCCCCGACGCCGCCTCCCAAACCGACCCCGAGCCACACATTGCCGAGCCGAGGCCCAGGGAAGACAGCGCCGAAGTGGCGGCCCTGCATGAGGAAGTGGCCCGTCTGCGCACCATGATGACGGTTCTGGCCTTCGAGCCCCTGCCCGAGGGGGTGCGCAACCGGGCCGAAGCCCTGTACGTGCTGGGCTTTCCCCCACGGATGGAGCCCGATAGCCGCACCATGCGGGCCCGTTACCGTATGTTGGCGGCCATCCATCACCCCGACAGTCCCTATGGCAGCACGGCCCGCATGAGTCAGCTCAACGCCGCCATGGAACTTCTGCGGCGGCCCCGCTGATTTCTTTCCTTTTTGTTTTCTGAGGACCCAACGGCCATGGCCGAGACCTAGGGCATTCGCAAGGACTACACCCCGCGCGCCCGCGCGGAAACCATCGAGGAAAACCCTGGCGACTATTGGACTCCCGCCCGGCGCGCCATGGCCGAAACAGCCCAGGCACCCGTCTATGAGCATGCCGCCCATCTGTTGCGCAACCGATATGGGGGACAGGGGCGGGTGGTGGATGTGGGGTGTGGTTTTCCGTGGAAGGCGGCGCACCTGTTATTCCCGGCGGCGGCCTCGGTCACCTGCCGCGATCAATCCACCATGGCGGCCCTGGTGGCCGAGACCTTCCCCATGCTGCATTTCGAGCCCATCGACCTGGAAACCCCCGAACCGCCCCGCGAGCAGTATGACGTGGTGGTGTGTGCGGACGTGATCGAACATTTGATCAACCCCGATCCCGCCCTGACTTTCCTGAAGGCGTTGTGCGGTCCGGACGGGGTGATGGTGTTGTCCACGCCGGAACGGGAGATGATGAACGGCCGTGGCTGCCTTACCAGTCCCAATCCCTATCACGTGCGGGAATGGACCAAGGACGAGTTCTCTTCCTACCTGCGGGACCGAGGGGTGACCAATCTCAGCCATGATTTGGTGCCCGAACGACAACTCACGCCGTGGCAGCGTCGGTTGGCGCCGTTGTTACGGCCGTTTGGCAAGACAAGAGTATGGCGCGGATGCCAGCTTGTGGTGGCCCAGCCCGCCCCGTAGCTGTTGTCGGTTTTGTTGTATTGCGCGCGATAGAGCGGGTGGCGCCAGTGGTCTATGGCACCACGGCAGCCCCGTGCACACTCGTCACAAGACGGCTTCCAAAAACAGGCGGTTGTCCGACGATCGCCGTCAATGGCGCCCACGGAGGGGGGCCATTGACGAAGATTGGCTTACCCCCCGGGGGCGCCCAGGGTGGGACCTCGGCGGGGCTTGAAGCCGGGCTTTTTTGCCTTCTTCACATGCTCCGGATTGAGGGGCAGGGCGGGGGCCGGCCGGCTCGCCCGGGCCTGGGGCGTGATGCAAAAGGGACCGCCCAGCTGATCGGCGTCGGGGGCCCGCTCGGCGGGCGGGGGGGTCTCCACGGGAAGCTGGAAACCGCCCCGTCGTCCCCGGAACTGATCCTGATACTGCCGCACCATCTCCGGCAACTGGGGGTGCGCCGCCATGGCCAGCAGATGCTCGCCGATTTCCCGCAGCCGCGCCGCCAGCACCTCCGGCCCCGCGTCGGGGTGGGGCAAATTCTGGCGGATCAGAGGATCCCCCATGGCCTGTTCCTGCAGCATGGACACCACGTCATAGCCAATCACGTAGGTGACCCCGAAGGCCACGTGCACGCAGCCATCGGTGCGGGACAGGGCTTCGTGGTATTGGCCGCGCGGCAGGTACAGCAGATCGCCCGGCTTCATGACGAAGCGCATCATCTCCCGGCCGCAACGCTGCTTGCGCACGTCCAGGGGCCAGTTTTTCCATTGGGGATGGTTGATCGGCCATTCCTCGCGGCCCTCATAGACCACCCATTCCTTTTCCCCCTCCAGGTGGACGGCGAACACGTCGTGGGTGTCGGGGTGGACACCGAAGGCCTGATGTTCCTTGCGTGAACAGTAGAGGTTGGCCTGGGCGCGGCCGTAGAGGCTTTGTTCCAACACCTCGGCCACCGCCCGCAGGCCGGGGGTGAAGCTATCAATGCGGTTGAGACCGAAGGAAGCCCCCTGGGTGATCAGGGCCATCATGCGCGCCGGGTCGGGCTGCAAAACGTTCTGGTTGCGGCGGTCCACGGTGGGCACGCAGAATTCCTCGGCCGGGATGGTACGCACGTCGCGTTTCATCACCACCGTGTCCGAGGACCACAGGGCGGACATGTTCAGCAATTCGGTGAGGCTGCCCCAGGACAGCACATCGGCGAACTTGTCCGCCGCCCCCTCGATCAGCACCGGGGCCCGGTCGAAGTAGTCCCGGAAAAAGGTTTCCGGGGTCAGCGGATGCAGCAGGGCGGCCAGCGAATCGATCATGGGGTCCCCTCTCCCTCGGACGCCGCCCGGGCGTCAGTGACGGATCATCACCGGCGTGCCGTCGGGCACCATGCGCCAGATGACGTCCATTTCCCGGTTGGTCACGGCAATACAACCGTTGGTCCAGTCATACAACCGATGCAGTGGCCCCGCCCAACTCATGTGGTTGGGCAGGCCGTGAATCATGATAGCGCCCCCGGGACTGCGCCCCAACGCCCGGGCTCGGGCCTTGTCGGCCTCGTTGGGATAGTTGATGTGCAGCGAACGGTAAAAGCGACTGTTGGGATTGCGCCAATCGATGGTGTAGGTGCCTTCCGGCGTGCGGCCGTCGCCCTCGTTATACTTGTGGCCGTTGGGCGCGAATCCCAGGGCCACCCGGAAGGTGCGGATGGGGCGGCCGTTCTGGATCAAGGCCAGGGTGCGGTCGGACTTGTCGATCAGCACGTAATCCACCCCCGGCGCCGGCGCCATGGTGGTGTGAGGGCCCTGGATCACGCTGCTGCTGGAGACGGTGGGCACGGTCTGTGCTTCTGCCATGCCGCCCACCAGCCCGGTGGCCAGCCCCGCCGCCATCACGAACCGGCGCACCAGCCGCTTCATGCACCCTGTTGCCATGATCTCCGTCCTCCGTGCGTGACCCTTGACGCCCTGCGATTCCCGTACTGTAGCGAAATGACGGTTGCGAACAAGTTTCAACGTGGTCATTCCATGCCGGCGATCAGGCCACTGGTGGGGGAGGAGGGATCGGCGGAGAAGCGCTTGGGCATGCGGCCCGCGCGATAGGCCAGACGGCCGGCCGCCACGGCGAAACGCATGGCCCGGGCCATGCGCACGGGATCACCGGCATGGGCGATGGCCGTGTTCATGAGCACGCCGTCACAGCCCAGTTCCATGGCCACGGCCGCGTCGGAGGCGGTGCCCACCCCGGCGTCCACCAGCACCGGCACCGTGGCTTGGTCGATGATCATGCGCAGGGTGACGGGATTCTGCACCCCCAGGCCGGAGCCGATGGGCGCCGCCAGGGGCATGATGGCCACGCAGCCCATTTCTTCCAGCCGTTTGCACAGGATGGGGTCGTCGGAACAGTAGACCATCACCTGAAAGCCGTCGTTGATCAGGGCTTCGGCGGCACGCATGGTTTCGGGCATGTCGGGATAGAGGGTTTCCCGGTCGCCCAGCACCTCCAGCTTCACCAGGTCCCAGCCCCCGGCTTCCCGGGCCAGGCGCAGGGTGCGCACCGCATCCTCCGCCGTGTAGCAGCCGGCGGTGTTGGGCAGGAAGGTGTATTCCTTGGGGCTGACGTAATCCACCAACATGGGCTGGCCGGGATCGGTGAGATTGACCCGTCGCACCGCCACGGTGACGATTTCCGCCCCAGATGCGCGGATGGCCGCCGCCGTTTGCTCGAAATCCTTGTACTTGCCCGTGCCCACCAGCAACCGGGAGCGGAAGGTGCGGCCGGCCACGGTAAAGGTGTCGTCGGCCTCCTCCAGCACCGCGCCGTCGTCGGTTTCATGGCTGCCGCCGCCGATGAAGTGCACGATTTCCAGGGCGTCGCCGTCGCTCAGGACCGTCTGGGGATAGGCGGAGCGGGGCACGATGGCACGGTTGCGTTCCACGGCCACGCGCTCGGGCGCGACCCCCAGACCGCCGAGGAGGCCGCGCAGGGTCTCTCCCTCCGGCACCGATTGTTCCTCGCCATTGACGATCACACGCATGGTTCTTGCTCCTGTCCGTGCCCGGATGCTCCATATTTCTGGCCGGAGTATGGGGGCAGGATGGGGGGCTTGCAAGACGGTGCAAGGGGGATTAAGGCCAGCGGACCCACCGAACATCCATTGCGCGGGGGTTTGACCATGCTATAACCCGGGGCCATGACGGAACGACACCCTGCTTCCCCGCCGCCCGCCATGCCGCCGGTGCCCGAAGGCATCCCGGGCGCCCGGCGGGTGCTGATTCTCAACGGCCCCAACCTTAACCTGTTGGGAACGCGCGAGCCGCATGTCTACGGGCGCGAAACCCTGGAGGACATCGCCGCCCGCGCCCATGCCTATGGTGCCCGGCTGGGGCTGGCGGTGTCGTTCATGCAAAGCAATCACGAAGGCGTGCTGGTGGACGCCGTGCATCAGGCCCGAGGGCAGGCCCGGGGGCTGATCGTCAACGCCGGGGCCCTGACCCACACTTCGGTGGCGCTGCTGGATGCTCTGCGGGCGGTGGCCCTGCCCACGGTGGAGGTGCATCTGTCCAACATCCACCAGCGGGAATCCTATCGCCAACACTCGTATATCGCCCAGGTGGCGCGCGGCATGATTGCCGGATTCGGGGGGGACGGGTATTGTCTGGCCCTGGAGGCGCTGGTCCGCCTGATGGAAAGGGAGTCTGTGCAATCATGACCAAGAGCGGCCTTGAGAGCGAACTGGTGCGGGAACTGGCGCACCTGCTGACCGAGACGGGCCTGACAGAAATCGAATACGCCACCGACCGGGTGCGTATCCGGGTGGTGGGCCAGAGCCTCGCCACCGCCGTGACCGTTCCCCAGGTGGTGGAACAGGCCCCGCCCCCCCGTGAGGCCGCCGCGCCGGTGGTGGTGGAGGATCCCGCCAATCATCCCGGGGCCGTCACCTCGCCCATGGTGGGGGTGGCCTACATGGCGCCCGAGCCCGGTGCCGCGCCCTTCGTGCGGGTGGGGGACCAGGTGGCCGAGGGGCAGACCCTGCTGCTGATCGAGGCCATGAAGACCTTCAATCCCATTCCGGCCCCCCGTTCGGGTCAGGTGGCCCGCGTGCTGGTGGCCGACAGCGCCCCGGTGGAATACGGCGAACCGTTGTTGATCATCGAGTAACCAGCCCATCCTCCCTCCCCGGGGACAGTTTCAGGCGGAGCAGGGACGCATGTTCCAGAAAGTGCTGATCGCCAATCGTGGCGAGATTGCGTTGCGTATTCATCGCGCATGTCGAGAGATGGGCATTCGCACCGTGGCGGTGCACTCGGTGGCCGATGCCGATGCCATGCACGTGCGGCTGGCAGACGAGGCGGTGTGCATCGGCCCCGCTTCCGCTCAGGCCAGCTATCTCAACCCGGTGGCGTTGTTATCGGCGGCCACGGTGACCGGGGCCGACGCGGTGCATCCCGGCTATGGCTTTTTGTCGGAAAACGCCGATTTCGCGGCCATGGTGGAAGAACACGGCATGGCCTTTATCGGCCCGGAGCCTGACCACATCCGCCGCATGGGCGACAAGATCGAGGCCAAGCGTACGGCCGTGGATCTGGGCCTGCCGGTGGTGCCCGGCAGTGATGGCGCCCTGGCCAGCGAGCAGGAAGCCCTGCGCTTGGCCACCGACATGGGCTTTCCCGTGCTGCTGAAGGCGGCGGCTGGCGGCGGCGGTCGGGGCATGAAGGTGGCCCGCGATGCCAGCGAGCTCAAGGGCGCCTATGCCACGGCCCGCACCGAATCGCTGGCGGCCTTCGGCAATGATGCGCTCTATCTGGAAAAATATCTGCAGACCCCGCGTCATATCGAGGTGCAGGTGCTGGCCGACAATCACGGCAACGTGGTGCACCTGGGCGAACGGGATTGTTCCCTGCAACGTAAACACCAGAAGGTGCTGGAAGAGGCGCCCTCGCCGGTGCTCACCCACGAACAGCGCCGGGCCATCGGGGAACGGGTGACCACCGCCATGGCGCGCCTGGGCTACCGCAATGCCGGCACCATCGAGTTCCTGTACGAAAACGGGCAGTTCTACTTCATCGAGATGAACACCCGCCTGCAAGTGGAGCACCCGGTGACGGAAATGATCACCGGCATCGACCTGGTGCGGGAACAGATCCGGGTGGCCAGTGGCGAACCTCTGGGGTATGACCAAAGCGCCATTGTCATCAACGGGCACGCCATCGAATGCCGTATCAATGCGGAGCACCCCGCCACCTTCGCCCCCTCGCCAGGGCGGGTGGCCGGTTATCATGCCCCGGGCGGCCCGGGGGTGCGGGTGGACAGCGCCCTTTATGCGGGCTATCGGGTGCCGCCCCATTATGACAGCATGATCGCCAAGCTGGTGGTGCATGCGGCCAACCGAGAGGCCTGTGTGAACCGGGTGCGTCGGGCGCTGGAGGAATTCGTGATCGACGGGGTGAACACCACCCTGCCGCTGCACGACCGCCTGATGGCGGAAGCGGATTTCCGCACCGGGGCCTACGACATCCACTGGCTGGAATCCTTCGTCGCCCGACACCGGGACTAAGGGGTCTCCTATGGAGGTGACCCTGGATCTGCTGATCCGGGCCTATGCGGCGGGCCTGTTCCCCATGGCCCGCAGCCGGGACGAGGCCACCTTGCAGTGGGTGGACCCGGAGCAGCGGGGCATTCTGCCGTTGGACGCCTTCCACGTGTCCCGCAGCCTGCGCAAGGTGGTGCGGCGGGGGGTGTTCGAGGTCACCTGCGACACGGATTTCGCCGGCGTGCTGGACGGCTGCGCGGAGGCCACCCACGACCGGCCCGACACCTGGATCAATCCGGCCATCCGCCACCTGTTCACCGGCCTGTTCGAGCTGGGCCTGGCCCACAGCCTGGAAACGCGGACCCCCGATGGCACCCTCGTGGGCGGTCTGTACGGGTTGGCGCTGGGGTCGGCCTTTTTTGGCGAGAGCATGTTCAGCCGCTGTGCCGATGCCAGCAAGGTGGCGCTGGTGCATTTGGTGGCGCGGCTGAAGGCGGGGGGCTTTACCCTGCTGGACACCCAGTTCGTCACCGACCACCTGCGGCAGTTCGGCGCCGTGGAAATCCCCCGTCGTGACTATCATCAGCGGCTGCAATCGGCCCTGGAAACACAGGTTCGCTTTCCCGTTACCTTCGGGAATGGTGGACTGGGCCAGGGTGATGTGTTGGGCTGGGCGCTGGCGAAGTCGTGGTAGGGCGGAGTCGTTAGCTTCCGTCCTCGGCCAGGCTCATGACGCCCACGCCCATGCCCACGCTGCCGAAGGTGACAAACATGCCGAAGAACAGCAGGATCAGCCACAGCACCGTGTCTTCCGAGGACCACATGAGGGTGCGCATGCTGGCCACGTCAAAGGCCAGCAGGCCGATGGCAAAGGCGAATCCACCACAGGCACCCAGCACCAGGTGCTTGATCAAAAAACGAATGGCGTCGCGTTCCTTGGGGGTCATGCGTTCATCCTCCCCGTAATGGGGGTTTCTTCCGGCGGGCAGGGGCCGCGTCTGCCCATGCTAGAGCCGATCACAGTCAATGGGAACCCATTTTTAGGTCCCATTGACTGCGTGAATCGGCTCTATCCATTTGTTTTAGAGCGGATCGCACCCAATCCGGTTCACAGCGTGAACCCGATTGGGTGCGATCCGCTCTAGCGTGAGCGCTCTCCTAAAGGCAGAATTCAGGCCGCCGTGAGGGAGAAGACGTTACTGATCCCGCGCCGGCGAGTCCGCCTCTTCCAGGCTGGAAAGAGGCACGAACCCGGCCGGTTTTTGGGCGTCCTGGAACACCTTGAACACCTTTTCCGTCACCGCGTCCGAGGTCACGAAATCCTCGTAGGCCCGGCGCAGACAGGCCCGGTGTTGGTCCAGCGAGGCCGGTCCGGCCTCCGCGTCCAGGTAATCGTGATAGCGTTTAAGAATGTGCAACCGGTTCACCCGCACCACCGCCGGGTCGTGGGCGATATCCAACGCTTGCAGGAAGTCCTCGGCGCTGCTGCAAGAGGCCAGGTGCTCTTCAGGGGTCGTCATGGGGCGCGCTCCTTACGATAGGGCAGGGATTCTACACGTCAGGGGTTATTCGGCGGCTTCCAGGGGGGATGACGAGAGCCTATCGCCGTCAGTGGGGCCCATTTTCGGGTCCCATTGACGGCGTGAATCGGCTCTATCCATTTGTTTTAGAGCGGATTCACGTGCCCAATCCGGTTCACAGCGTGAACCCGATTGGGTGCGACCCGCTCTAGAGCCAGCAATTCCTCGGGTGTGGGGGGCCGCTTGTGGGTGACCGCGTGGTGGCGTAGCGCCGGCACCACCGCCCGGGCTTCCGCTTCGGTGAGGGTCACGCCCAGGGCGGCGAAGGCATGCCGGACCCCCGCCGTGCCCGAGTGCTTGCCCAGCACCAGTTCGTGATGCCGGCCCAGGAGTGCCGGGTCCAGCCCCTGGTAGTTGCGGGGGTCCCGCAGCAGGCCATGGACGTGGATGCCCGATTCATGGGTGAAAACGCCGGCGCCGACGATGCTTTTGTTCACCGCCACCGGCCGGCCCGACGCTTGGGCCACCAGGGCCGACACCGCCGCCAGCCGTCCCGGCGCCACCCCCGTTTCCCGGCCGTGGCAATGGCGCAGGGCCACGGTGACCTCCTCCAACGGGGCGTTGCCCGCCCGCTCGCCCAGGCCATTGACGGTGGTGTTCACGTGGGTGGCCCCGCCCATCACAGCGGCCAGGGAATTGGCGTTGGCCAGCCCGAGGTCGTCGTGGGCGTGGATTTCCAGCTCCAGTGTGGTCGCCTGGCGCAGATGAAGGAAGGCATCCCGGGTGGTGAAGGGCTCCATCAGCCCCAGGGTATCGGCGAAGCGGAACCGCCGCGCCCCGGCCACCTCGGCGGCGGCCACCACTGCCCGCAGAAAAGCGGGATCGGCACGGGATGCATCCTCGCCCCCCAGGGCCACCACCAGGCCGTGAGCCCGGGCCTGGGCCACCACCCGGGTCACCTGATCCAGCACCCACTGCCGGTTCCGCCCCAGCTTGCGGGCGATCTGCTGGTCGGAAACCGGCACCGAGAGGTTGACCATGGCCACACCGCAACTCAGGGCGGCGGCGAGGTCGGCGGTGGTGAGCCGGCACCAGGCGATGAGGGTCGCCCGCAGGTCCAGGCCCACCAGGGCACGGATGTCCCCGCATTCCTCTGGCCCCATGGCCGGGATGCCCACCTCCATTTCCGGTACGCCGGCGGCGTCCAGCGCCCGGGCGATGGCGATCTTTTCCGACAGGGTAAAGGCCACGCCCGCCGTCTGTTCTCCATCGCGCAACGTGGTGTCGTTGATCACCACATCCATGACCGTGTCCTCTTGCAAAACCAAACCCGACCACAAAGCCTCAGGCGGCGTTGAAGGACTTGCCGCAACTGCATTTCTCGCCGGCGTTGGGGTTCTCGAACACGAAGCCGGCGCCGGAGACGGTTTCCACGAAGTCGATGCAGGTGCCTTCCAGCAGGGGGCGGCTTTCGGGGTCCACGAACAGAGCAACATCGCCGCAGGAGACCACGGTGTCCTCGGGCTCGGCCTGAGTGACGAGGCCCATGCGGTATTGCAGCCCGGCACAACCGCCGGCCACCGCCATGATGCGCAGGCCCGCCGCTGGGGCCGCGCCACCGCTTAGGGCCGAGCGCACGGCGTCCTGGGCACGTTCGGTGAGAGTCATCATCGCCAGGGGTCCTTTCCTTCCGGGGCAGAGGGGAGGGCAGCGCCCTCACCGGAAACCAGAGCAAAACCCGGGCCAAATGACAAAAACCGCCGCTTTAAAGCGGGGCGCGGTCACCGTGAGACACTGCGTAACTTCGCTTTAAATCAAATAGATAGAGCCGATTCACGCGGCCAAGGGGACTCGAAAAAGGGTCCCTTTGGCCGTGATCGGCGCCTGCCGGTGCGGGGTATGGAAAGGGGAGGGGCTGTCGGCTCTCCGACATCGGGGAGAATGTCCCACGACAAAATGGGGGTCACGGGACGGGGCTGGATCAATCCAGCTCGAAGGCGTCCTTGTAATCTTGGGCCAGCGCGGAGTCCTGGTCGGTTTTGCGCAGGAAGCAGTTGCCCACGGCCAACACGTCCAGGTCGGTGCCCATGAAGCAGCGGAAGGCATCCTCCGGGGTGCCAACGATGGGCTCGCCCCGCACATTGAAGCTGGTGTTCACCACCAGCGGGCACCCGGTGAGGTCACGGAAACGGGAAATCAGGGCGTGATAGCGGGGATTGGTCTCCGCGGTGACCGTTTGCACCCGCGCGGAATAGTCCACGTGGGTCACCGCCGGCATGTCCGAACGCACCACGTTGAGCTTCTCGATCCCAAACAGGGCGTCTTCCTCGGCGGTCATGGCGCGGCGATGCTCTTCCCGCACCGGCGCCACCAGCAGCATGTAGGGGCTGTCCGCGTCAAGATCGAACCATTCGCTTACATGTTCGCGCAAGACGGAAGGGGCAAAAGGTCGGAAGCTTTCCCGGAACTTCACTTTCAAGTTCAGGGATTTTTGCATGTGCGGCGAGCGGGGATCGCCCAGGATGGAGCGGCCGCCCAGGGCCCGGGGCCCAAATTCCATGCGGCCCTGGAACCACCCCACCGCCTGCTCCGCCGCCAGGGCCTCGGCGGTGGTCTGGATCAGGGCGTCTTCCGTCAGCACGTCGAACCGCGCGCCGGCCGCCGTCAGGCGAGCCTCGATGTCCGCTTGTTCGAAGGCCGGCCCCAGATAGCTGCCGGCCATGGCATCGCGGCCGTTGCCGGCCACGGTGCGCGGCTGTTCCAGATGCTGGTGCCAGGCGGACAGGGCGGCTCCCAGCGCGCCCCCCGCATCCCCGGCCGCCGGCTGCACCCACAGGTTCTTGAAGGCACCATCCCGCAGCACCTTGCCATTGGCCACACAGTTGAGGGCCACCCCGCCGGCCAGACACAGGTTGGGGGTGTCGAACTCGGCCGCCAGGGATCGGGTGAGACGCAGCAGGATTTCCTCGGTCACCGCCTGGACACTGGCCGCCATGTCCATGTGGAAGGGCTCCAGTTGTTCCTTCTCCGGCACCCGCGCCGGCCGGCCGAACAGGTCGGCGAAGCGCTGGTTGGTCATATGCAGACCGGTGCAGTAATCGAAATAGGACTGGTCCAGGTGAAAAGACCCGTCGTCCTTCACGTCCACGATGTGGTCCAGGATCCGATCCTTGAAACGCGGCGTGCCATAGGGCGCCAGGCCCATCACCTTGTATTCACCGGAATTAACCTTGAACCCCGTATAGTAGGTGAAGGCCGAATAAAGCAGCCCAAGGGAGTGGGGGAAGTGAATTTCCTTCACCGGCGTCAGGGTGTGCCCCCGGCCCAGGGCCACGGAGGTGGTGGCCCACTCGCCCACGCCATCAAGGGTCAGCACCACCGCTTCCTCGAAAGGGGAGGGGAAAAAGGCGCTGGCGGCGTGGCTCTGGTGGTGTTCGGCGAACAGCAGCCGCGGGCCCCAGGCCACATCGGGGGCCAGCGTTTTCAGTTCCTTGAGCAGCAGGTCCTTCTGGAACAGCTTTTCCTTCAGCCACACCGGCATGGCGGCGCGGAAGGAACGAAACCCCCGGGGGGCAAACGCCACATAGGTTTCCAGCAGCCGCTCGAACTTGAGGAAGGGCTTATCGTAGAAGACCACGTGATCCACGTCCGCCAGCCCGCACCCCGCCTCATCCAGACACGCCTGCAGAGCATGCCCGGGAAAACGAGCGTCGTGCTTGCGCCGGGTGAAGCGTTCCTCCTGGGCGGCGGCGACGAGGCGGCCGTCCTCCAGCAGGGCGGCCGCACTGTCGTGATAGAAGGCCGACAGACCAAGAACCCGCATGATGCCCGACTCAGAACAGGGTGTAGATGAAGGGGGCCACCGCCGAGCCCTGACTAAGCACGATCAGGCCGCCGAACAGCACCATCATGATCAGGATGGGCAACAGCCAGAATTTCTTGCGCACTTTCAGGAATTGCCACAATTCCGCCAGGAAGGACATGGAACGGCCTCAGAATTGATTGGTCATGGTGCCGGTGCGGTCGGCATCGCGCTGCACCCAATAGGTGGTCGCCGTTGAATCCGGCCGCAACTTCAGGAGGTCCTTGCCCAACAGCCGGAACACCAGCGCCGTGGGCGTGACGGTGACAAAAAACAACAGCCCCATCACCAGTGGCGACACGATTCGGTGCAATAGCATACCGAACCGGAACCATAAACGGTTGAAGGGCGCCAGCAAAGACGGTCGGATCAGGGTTGCAGCCAGGAAGGCACCAGCCACGGCCAGGGCCCAGCCCCGTACATCCCCGCCGCCAGTGAGCGGCCACAGCCCCACCAGCAGGAATACGAGGGTGAATACCCCGCCGAAGGCACGTTCCGAGCCCACGGTGACCGTGGTGTGCCCCGCATGGGAATCAAACGGCATGGTCCCACCTTCCTGGGAAGAAGCCTGGAAAAGTGGCGGGACGATACCGCGCCAAACGGGACAAGCCAAGTGGAATCCACCGTCTGGCAGCGAAAGGGGTTAGGACCCGGTGGTGTCCGCCGGCAGGGTGATCAGGAATGCGGCGCCTTCTGGTTCCGCGTCGCGCAGCACGCCCGTGGGTGGGCCCGTGTGCAGGTGGATGTCGCCGCCGTGGTTGCGGGCGATCTGACGGCAAATGGCCAGCCCCACCCCCGTGCCGCCGGGTTTCTCCGGGCCGTGCAGTCGCCGGAAGGGCTCGAAGATCCGTTGCGCATAGGCCGGGTCGATGCCCGGGCCATTATCCACCACGCGCAGGGTCCACAGGCTTCCCGTTCGCTGGGCATCCACGGCAACGTGCAACGGCCGATCCGGCGGGCAGAAGCGGACGGCGTTCTCCAGCAGGTGCTGGAACAGGGTGGTCAGCGGCACCGGGTCTCCCGAAACCGTGGGCAGATCGCAGACGGTGACCGTTCCGTCCACCCGGCGCAGGGGGGCGTCCAGGGTGCGCACAATGCCGGCCAGCAGGGGCTCCAGGTCCACCGCCTGGGCGGTGTGGACACTGCGCCGGCCTTCCGCCAGCACAAAAATGTCACGCACGAGGTTGTTCATGTGCTGGGCGTCG
>CAZHRQ010000020.1:0-26351 GCA_964535075.1 uncultured Rhodobacterales bacterium
GAAAATCAGCCCCCGCCCATGACACCTCCGCCCGGACCCATACTGAGAACTGCTGATCAAGCGGGGCGCAAAGGCGCCCCCTCTTATTGACATGCCCCGTGGGCTCTACCACCCTGTCCTGGCCGCGCCGTTCCCGGCGTGGGCCACGGGCGAACCTCGGAGAAAATCCATGAATCACGTGACGAACACCCTCAAGGGTTCCTGGCGTCGGCGCACAGTGATGGCTGGCGTCCTGGGCGTGGCGGTGCTGACCGCCGGCATGACCACCGCTGCGCATGCCGAGCGTTACGCCAGGACCACCGCCGACCTGAACGTGCGGTCCTGTGCCAGCACCAGTTGCGAAGTGATCCATGTCCTGAAGGAAGGTCAGTGTGTCCTCGGCCTCCAGTGGGCGGCGGGCAAGACCTGGGCCAAGGTGCGCTTCCGCCGTGGCGCCGGCGGTGTGGGCTTCTGCAGCGCGGCCTACCTGACCCGTGCGCCCGAATGCCAGGGGGCGCGTTAAACCACATTGAGCCGCCGTGGGCATCACGTAGGGTTCATCGACAACAGCGGCATTGTGAAATCTGAATAAATACGTTCTGGGCAGGAACGATGGTTCCTGCCCAGTCTGGTTGTGGAATAAGGTCCCTGTGCGTGAATTGCCTACCGGCCACCGGTGGTTTCCCGGCGCGCCCGGGCCAGCAGTCGGCGCAGTTGCGGCACCTTCACCCCGTCCACACGCGGCGCGTCGTCGTCCCCCTCTTCCGTGAGGAACCGGTGGATCCGCTCTGCCATCTGGCGCCCTCCGCCGGTTCCCTGGCGGCGCTGTTCGATGCGCTGCATCAGACGCTCCAGCCCCGCGCGGCTGACCGGCAGGTCTCCCACCATACCCCGACCGTCGTCGGGTGTGTTCTTCAACATATTCAACACCATGCGCATGATGGCCAGGCGGCGTTCCCCCTGGGCCGCACCACTCTCCCCGGCGCCGGTGGCGGCCTTTGCCGCAGCCACTGCACGAGGGGGGCGCTGCTGCTGACGCCCCCGCAGGGCGGCCAAACGCTGACGTTGCTGTTCCAGTTCCTCTTCACTGCTCATGACGGATTATCCCTTAGGACCATCGTTGTAGGAGGGGCTGAAGGTGGGCACGGGCTGCGGGGCGGGGGCCACCGTTCCGGGGTAGCTGAACGGCTGCTGGCTTCCCTGAGGCGCCGCCTGAGAAGGCGTGCGGGGCAGTGGCATGGGATACTGGCGACCGGAATGGGCCGGCCGCACGATGGGCGCCAGAATGTCCTCCTCCGGGAAGCGATCAGAGCCCCGGGAGAGGCGGCCCACCACCATGTCCTGATCACGCAGAATATACAGCCGCTGCCCCCCCTTCCCGGCCGCCATCACCATGCTGGGCGGCAGTGAAGGGAACATACGCGGCGCGCGCACCAACTGCGTGGGCCCACCGCCGAAGCTCTTGATACCCCCTGCCGGCACCGGTGCGTTCAGCCAGAAGGTCAGACCATAGGCGGGATTGGCGCGACTGCCCTGAAAACACTGGTTCAGCCAGTTGGCAGGAATCACGGTCCGACCACGAAACCGCCCGTCTCCGGCGATGAGTTCGCCAAACCGCATCCATTCCCGCAGGCTGAGGCGGCCGCCTCCGGCAAGCTGGGGGTTGCCCTCTTGATCCCGGATCCAGTCCCGGACCCGAATGCCCAGGGGCGACAGAATCCGTTGCTGCAACAAGGTCAGGGGATCCTGCCGCATAACCGTTTGCAGATAGGCACCGAACACGGCCAAGTGACTGGGGCCATAGGAAAATTCACTGCCAGGGGTGCGTCGCACCGGCAAGGCCATGCCTTCGGCATACTGATCCTTGTTCCAGGCCCGGATGCTTTTGAAGCCCGGCGGCAGGCCGCTGGTGAAGTTAAGCAGTTCACGGACCGTCACCTGGCGCTTCCGCCCATCCTGCTGCCAGGACGTGAGCACGTCCATCACCCGGGCATCCAGGTTCAGCCGCCCCTCGGAGGCCAACAGCACGGCCAGGGGACCCCAGAAGCTCTTGGTGCCGGAGGCGAGTTTTTGCGGGGCATCGGGATCCACCCCCGGCGCATAATGCTCGTAGAGCATGGTGCCCCGCTGCGCCACGGCGAAGGCATAACCGCCATAGCGGGCGGACTGTGCCGCCGCCGCCCGCATCTGCTGCACCAACTGAGCGCCATTGGCCTGACGGCTCAGGACAGGTGAGATGATTTCCCGACCGTCCAGGGCCTGGACCGAGCCCACCGGGACCGTTAGAACCAGCAGCAGGAGCCCGACCCTCCTGCCGAACCGGCGCCAAACGGCGCCGGTTCCTTGTGTTGCCATTGGCCCTTGTGTTGCCATTGGGTTGGCTCCCCTGTGGACATCCTCGGGGACATGCTACAGATTCCCGCACCGGGCCACCAGTGATCATTCCCACCCTGAAGGAATCCCACCTCATGAGCATTGTCCCCGGCGAGTCCGCTCTTCCCGGCCTGGACCCCCGCATTCGTCGGGTGGCGGCCCTGCTTTCCTCCGGCGTCCGGCGGGTGGCCGCGTTGTGTGACTGGCCGGCCGGAGAGGAAGGCGCGGGCCGTTTGTGCCTTTTCACCGGGAACGAGGGCTGGACCCTGTGCCATGAGGAACCGCTGCCGCCGGCGAACACCTGTCGTCGCGGGATACTTGGGGCCACCACAACACCCCAGGGAGAGGCGATCTTCACGGTTTCGGGGGGCGGCGTGCTGATCCTGAGGGCGGATGACACGGTATGGCGGCTGGCCGACCGGGAATCGCCGCCACTGGGCGCCATTGTTGCCACGGAAACCCACCTGCTGGCCGCCACCGTGGCGACGGACGCCGTTCATGACCAAGCGGCGACGGTCGCCGGACAGGTGTTTATCCGACCCCTGACGGGAAGCGGCGCCTGGCAGCCCGTTTCCGCCCCGGGGTTTGGCGATCCAGGCAACGGGGCCATCCGGACCCTTTCCCTGCTGGACGGACAGGTTTATGCCGGGGTGGACAATCCCCTGGATGGTTTCCAGCTATGGCGGGCCCCAGTGGCAGAGGTGACAGTGGCAGCGGTGACAGTGGCAGAGGTGACGCCGGAAGCTTGGTCGCCCGTCATCACGCGGGGCGCCGAGCGCTTTGCCGGCTTAAGCACGGTAACCGCCGCCACCGTCCATCAAGACGCCCTATATCTGGCGGTGGCCACCGGGGCCGATGACCCCCTGGGCGTGGGCAACCAGGGGCCTGAACTGCTCCGGGTGCCGGGCGATGGCGACTGGTCGGTGGTGATGGGGGCCCCCCGCTTCACCGCGAGGGGCCTGCGTGCTCCCGTGTCCCTACACTCCAGCGGCTTTGACGCCATCCACACGGGCATCATTTCCGCCCTCGTGGCCAATGACCGCCATCTGGTGCTGGCGCTGGAACCGCTGGAGGATGGCCCCCCGGAGGTCTGGGACAGCACCGACGGCAATCATTGGCATCGGAGCGGGGTCCTGGATCCTGGCGGACCGGTCACCGCCATAGGACTGTGGGATAGTCGGATCCAAGTGGCCCGGGAAACCATCCTGAAGCCCGACACCAAGGGCGAGGTCATCCTTCCCCTGCCACGGCAAGCGTAAGCGGGGACCCGTGCCTCAGCCCCCTGCCGAGCGCCCCAGCCGCAGCGCCAACCGTTGCAGTTTCTGAAGCTGAGCCACCTTGGCTCCGTGAACCCGTTCGCCCGTTTCTGGCCCCTGCTCCGCCAGGAACGCATAAAGCCGCTGAGCCACCAGCACACCCGGCTTGCCCTCCGCAAGCCGACGCTCTTCTAACAGGGCCATGAGCCGGGCCACGCCGGCGCGGGTCATCCGTGTGCCGGGCACACGGCCCGTGCCGTCGTCGGGAGTCGCCATCAGCACCCGACGCAGCCAGCCGAGCGCCATGCGCTGGGCCTGAGGCCCCAACCCGGCCACGGGATTGCCGGCACCACTATCCGCCGGCGGTGTGTCCTCAGCGGTCGGCGGCGGGACCATGGTGCCAGCGCTTTCCACCGAACTCCGCCGGGCCCGCAACGCTTCCAACCGTTGACGCCGGGCTTCCGTATCGTCGCGCTCATCCGTCATGGCGTTCTCCCTCCACTGATCCCAGACACCGTATCCACACGCCCCTCGGTGTCTGCCTTCATAGAGCGGCGGGCACGACAGGGCAAGAGAACCGAAAGGGGCGTCATGACCATCGTTGACAAGCGCCGGCCCGGGCGGCCACAAACAGCGGGCACGTGCCCCGAACCGGGCATTCCCCGCTTCCTCAGCCGCTGGAGCCGTTGATACCGTGCCACCTCCGCTGATGGTTCTGACCCACGCCCGAGGATTTTCCTCGGTTGTGGGCGCCTGCCTTGGGCAGCATCCCCAACTTTATGGCCTTCCCGAGATGTATCTCACCGCCGCCAAGGACCTGGACGGCTTTGCCCGCGCGGTGCGGCCCAGTCTGGCCACGGGACTTGTGCGGGTGGTGGCGCAGTTGGCCTTCGGCGCCCAGACCGACGAGACGGTGGCCGAGGCCCGGGAATGGCTGCGGGCCCGCCGCCACTGGACCATGCATGACATGGTGGCATGGCTCCAGGCGCAGGTGGCGCCCCGGGCCCTGGTGGACAAGACACCCAACTATTGGCGGGATCTGGAAGCGCTAACCGATCTCTTTCCCAACGCCTTTTACCTTTACGTTTCCCGCCATCCGCGCGCCGTCTGCGCCTCCCGGCACCGGGCCAACATGGAAGAACGCGCCCGACAGGAAGAAGCCGGTCGGCCCGTGCCGCCGCTGGGCCCGCCCGCCGGTATTCACAATGCCCTGGAGACCCTCTACATCAATTGTGCCGAGTCCATCCTGCGCTTCGCGGAAACCCTACCTCCGGGCCGGTTCATGTTCGTGCGTGGCGAGGATTTGCTCGGTGCCCCCGACACCTATTTCCCCCAGATCTGCACCTGGATGGAAATTGATGCCAGTCCGGCGGCCATCGAGGAAATGAAGCATCCGGAACGACTGGTGTATGCCTTTCCGGGCCCCAAGGGGGCGCTGGGCGGGTTCAACCGGGGATTCCTGGAAAACCCCACCCTGCGCACCGGAGCGATTCCAGAGCAAAGCCTGGACGGGCCCCTGGACTGGGTGCCAGAGGATGCGGGGATTGCCTTCTCACCCCGGTTGCGCGCCGTGGCCCACCGCCTGGGGTACCGCTGAGCCGGGAGGAAATACACCCCGGCGATTGCGATCCCGCCGCTACCCCTCTATGGTGAGCGCGGTTTTCGGGCGGAGCGCCGTGAAGGGTGCCCGCTGGTTCCAACCGGTTTCGATTCCGTCGGCGTCCGTCCCCTCCCTTTGGGACGGTATGGCACGGAATCCGTGCCCAGGGATGACGCGCCGTGCCCCCCTTTGCCCTTCCCGGTCTTGCCCGTGACGCCTTCCACCCCATCGGCCGCAACGGTCTAGGGGATCCCCTGAACGCCTATCCCCACGCCATGGCCTGGTTCAATGGCCACCTCTACGTGGGCACCACCCGCGCCAACCTGTGCATGCTATGGGTCTCCAAGGTAAAGACCAACCTGGCGCACTGGCCCATCCAGTGCCCCGATGATCTCTACGAACTGGACATGCGTGCCCAGATCCTGCGCTGGTCGCCGGCAACGGGCCAGTGGACCCTGGTCCATCGTGCACCGTGGATCACCGGGCGGGGCGGGCGTACCTTGCCCCGGGAAATGGGCTACCGGCAGATGACCGTGTACCAGGCCCCCGGCGACACGGCACCGGCTTTGTACGTGGGCACCTATGCGCCGGCCAAGGGCCTGGGCTGCAACATTCTGCGCAGCGAGGACGGCTTGACTTTCGAGCCCATCCCCCGCCCCGATGTGTTCGAGGACGACGTGACCAGCCTGCGGGTGCTCACCCCTTTCCGGGGACGATTGTACACGTCCCCCACGGGGCGGGCCGGCGGACGCCCCAACGAAATCGGGCGGGCCGTGGTGGTGGCCACCGACGACCCCCGGGCTGGGACCTGGGAAGCGGTGAACACCCCCGGTTTCGGCGACGACAGCAATCTGGGGGTGTTCGAACTGGCCACCCACGGCGACCATCTCTATGCCGGTACCGCCAACCTCAAGGGGTATCAGGTGTGGCGCACCGATGGCGCCCGCTGGCCCGACCACCATTGGGAACGGGTGCTGGTGAACGGGGCCTACCGGGGGCCTCTGAACCAGGGGGCCGCCACCCTGTGCTCCTTTGGCGACCATCTCTACGTGGGCAGCGGCATCCAGCATGGCGGCATCGACGTGGAAAACAAGGTGGGCCCGGCGGGACCGGAGCTGGTCCGCGTTGATGCCGACGGTCATTGGGACCTGATCGTGGGGCAGGCCCGGGAAACCCCCGACGGCATGAAGGAACCCCTGTCGGGGTTTCCGCCGGGATATGGCAATCCCTTCAACGGCTATTTCTGGCGCACCGGCGTCCATGACGGCTGGCTGTATCTGGGCACCTTCGATTGGAGCCTGATGCTGCGCTATACTAAGCTGGACAACATGACGCCGTTGATGCGACGGGTGCTGAGCCGGGTGGATGCGGATAAATTGTTGCAGCAGCAAGGCGGGGCCGATTTTTTCCGCAGCGCCGACGGACTCAACTGGCTGCCGGTGACCCGCAATGGCTTTGACAACCCCTACAATTATGGCATCCGCACCCTGGCCTCCACCCCCCATGGCCTGGCCGTGGGCCTGGTGAACCCCTTCGCGCCCACCATCGGCGTTCCTGAACAGGACGGCACCTGGAGTTATCGTCCCAACCCCGATGGCGGTGCCGAGGTGTGGCTGGGCCGGCGAGAAACGGACCGTGAGAGGACGGCTTCATGAGTGCGCCGCCGCCCCTGATCATTCTCACCTGCATGCGGTCCTATTCGTCCCTGGTGTGCGGCATGCTAGGACAGCATCCGGATCTGGTGGCGCTGCCGGAAATCAATCCCTTCCTGGCAGAGGACGTGGGGCACATGATGCGGCTGTTGAAGGCCGTGCGGCCCCGCAGCCTGGACGGTATCCTGCGGGTGATCGCCGAAGTGGAATTCGGCGGTCAGACCCGGGAGACGGTGGAGCGGGCCCAGGGCTGGCTGGAGACCCGGCGAGGATGGTCCCAGCGTCGGCTGCTGGATCACCTGTCGGAAGCCCTGGCGCCGGCGCGCTGGATCGACAAAAGCCCGTCCACGGTGGTCACCGACAACGGCATCCGCCTCCTGGGGCGTATTCTGCCCGAGTCGCCCATCCTTCATCTGGTGCGCCACCCTCTGCCTACCGGCCTTTCCATTCACAAACTGACCGGCCAGACGCCCTCTCGCCGCCGGGGCGCCAGCCGCGATCCGGAAGAGTCCTGGCTGCGCGCCAACCGGGCGGCGGTGGAGGTGGGCGCCGCCCTGCCCCCCGGCCAGTACCTGCAGGTGCGCGGCGAGGACATCCTGACCGAGCCCGACCGCTACCTGCCTCAGATTCTGGAATGGCTGGGCCTGCCCTGGGACGAGGTGATCCTGGCGGACATGCGTCACCCGGAGCGCTCCCCCTTCGCCTGCCTGGGACCGGCCAACGCGCCCTTCGGCAATGATCCGGGTTTCCTGCGCCATCCCCACTACACGCCCCGCCCCATCCCGCCGGTCCGGCTCAGCGATCCCGCCCCGTGGCGGGACGACGGCACCGGTCTGGGGGCGGAAACCATGGAACTGGCGCGTCGTCTCGGATACCCCTGACCCGAGCGGTTGTTGTTGTCCTCCCCCACACCTGCACGCCTCCTGGCGCGGAGGGGTGCCGTGGCCTGGTTTGACGAGGAGTTGCCAGCATGTCCCGGGGCCGTCTCGATCCCGTTCTCGCCCCGCCCCCCACGGGCCTGTCCACCCATGGCTGCCTGTGGTTGGGGCAAGGCCCCACGGCCGTGGTGGCCACCCACTGGGCGGCGCCGCAAGGCCCATTGCAACTGAGCGTGGCCCGCGGTGACCCCGCTGGCACGCATTGGACGTGCCAGGCGCAATGGGTGCTGGAGGACCGACGCACCCCTTCCGGGGGCGCGCTGATGACCGAATCCGCGGTGGTGATCCCCCGCCAGGATGTGACCGGGGGAGATCTGCTGGTGCTTCCGGTGAAGGATCAGGCATATTTCACGGTGCCCTTTGTTGAAGGACTGTCCCCCGGCCCTTTGTGCGCGGTGGCTGACGGCGTGGTGGCTGCCGCGCATGTCCCCCTGTCCCTTACGGCGGAACCGGTGAGCGGCCCGGCCCTTTACCACGCGGCCATCGATCCCATTTCGGGGGAATGGGGCCCGTGGCGGCCGGCGGCCGACCCCGCCTTTGGCCACCCCGGCAACCTGGGGATAACGGCATTGGCGGTGCGTGGCACACGTCTCTATGCCGCCACCCTCAATCCCGATGAGGGCTTCGAGGTGTGGGCGGCGGACACCGGCGCCCCGCCCCCCTGGTCCTGGCACCGTCTCTTGACCCAGGGGGCGTGGCGGCATGCCCTCAACCGGGCGGTCACGGCCTTGGCGGTGCTGGAGGATACCCTGTGGCTGGGCACGGCGATATTGTCCCCCACGCCCTTTTCCGGCGGCAACGAGGCGCCGGAAATTCTGGCGGTGGACGGGCGCGACCGACCCGACTTGGTGGTGGGGGCGCTCAGGGTGTCACCCGAGGGCCTGATGGTCCCCCGGGCCCTGTGTGGTCCGGGTTTCGGTGAACCGGTAAACGCGGCCATCACCGCCTTTGCCGGCCCCGATGCCCATGGTCGGCTGCTGGCCTGTTGCCAGCGCCCCGGGGCGGAAGGTGCCTACAGTGGCGAGGCCGTGATCTGGGCTTCCCGCGACGGCCGAACATGGGAGCCGGTGGCCATCGCGCCGCCCATCCTGGGCGCGGTGGGGCAGATCCTGCCGGTGGCGGGCGGGCTTCTGGTGGGACGGGCCCTCGGCCCCGACCGGGGGAGTGCCGCTGTGGCCCGCCTCGCTCCCTGAGGCCGTAGAGGATACCTTGCGCCGTTCGCGCCCGGGGATGCCGACGGCCCCGGCCCCTGACACGGTTCGATGGGCGCGTTTTCTGACACGCTCATTGACGGCTCCCCAAGCGCCCGTTGCAACCCCGTGAGGAAGGCCCTCCATGGCCGTCAAGCCCGATCCGGTTCCCCATCCCCGTCCCGATCTCAGGGTGACGGAAACCACCGACGAGCGCACCGAGGCGCTCGTGGTGCTCTTGGAGAATCCGGAAACCGGTGAGGTGTTCCGACTGGGGCCGGAAGAATGGTTCCTCTGCCAGGATTCGGCCCGCGACGGCGATCTGGCCGCCACACGGGCTGCCTTTCAAGAACGGTTCGGCATCACTCTGTCCCCGGCCGACCATGTGGCGTTCCTGGAAGAAATGCTGACACTCGGGCTGTTGACCCGAGACCGGGAAGAGACGGCACCGCCGGCCGAACAGGCCCCCCCGCCCCCATCGGAGTCGGCCCCACCCTTGGACGACGGGCCGGCGCGCTGGGCCCTGTTCAATCCCGATCCCTATCTGGCCTTTCTGGCCCGCATGCTGGGCCCCTTTCGCTGGCTTGTGTGGCTGCTTCCCCTGGCGCTGATCCTGGCGTCCGTCCTGTTCGCGGAACGGGCCACGGAAGTGGAAGCGGACCTGCGGGCGGCCATGCGGGGCGTATCCCTGCTGCAGCACCTGCTGCTGAGCCTGTTTCTGGTCAATCTGACCAGCAAGGTGATGCAGGGGGTGGTTTGTCGCCGCATGGGAGGACCGGTACGCAAGTTCGGCATCCGGCTGGCCTTCGGCTTCGTGCCCCGTTTTTTCATCGACCGCAGTGAAATCCGCAAGTTGGATCGACGGGGCCAGATCTGGTCCTTCTCCGCCCCCCTGCTGACCAAGCTGACCCTGTTCGCGGCGGGGGTGTTGGTATGGGGCTGGACCCGGGGAGCCGGCACCCTGCTGCCCGAAGCGGCCCTGGTGCTGGGCACCATGGGGCTGGCGGCGTTCCTGTTCACCGTCAATCCCCTGTGGCGGGCCGATGGGTATAACCTGACCGCCTTGCTGCTGGGGGAACCCCGGCTCAGACCCCACGCGGTCAACATGCTGCGGCTGGTGCTTACCGGCAAACCCCTGCCCCCGGAGCTCTCCCTGGGGAAGCGTTGGGGCCTGGTGCTGTATGGCGCCGGTGCCATTGCCTTCACGGTGCTCCTGGTGGGGGTGGTGCTGGCCCTGATCGCCCGCACCCTGGAGGAACGCTATTCGGGCCTGGGTGTGGCGCTGTTCCTGGGGCTGCTGCTGATGTTCGGGGCCTGGATGTGGGCCACCGCCCGGGGTAAGCGTCAGGCTCGGGAGCGGGCCATCCCCCCGGCCCCCCGGCGCTGGTGGCCCCGCATCCTGCAACTCCTGGTACTGGGCGCCATCGTGGGGGCGGGGTTCCTTCCCTACCCCTACGAGGCCAGCGGCCCGGTGGTCCTGTTGCCCGACCGCCAGTGGGAAGTCCGGGCCGATGTCAGTGGCGTGGTCATCGAGGTGACAGCCCGCGAGGGCGATTGGGTGGCGGCCAACCAACTTCTGGCACGTCTCGCCGCCTATGACGAGGAGCGCAATCTGGCGGTCACGGAGGCGGAATTGGCCCGGGCCCAGGCCGAACTCCAAAGCCTGCGCGATGGCGCTACCGAGGAGGAAATCGACCGTTCCCGCAAGACGGTGGCCCGGGCCGAGGTCTCCGTGAAATTCGCGGAACGGGAAATGGCCCGCAAGCGGGATTTGCGCCGCAGTGGTGTGGTGTCCCAGACCGCCCTGGACGAGGCCCAGGCCGCCCTGGAGGAAGCCCGGGCGCGGCTGGACGAGGCCCAGGCCGATCTGGCGGCAGTGGTCAGCCCGCCCAGGGACAGTGAAGTGCGGGCCCTGGAGGCCGTGGTCCAGCGGCTGGAAACGGAACTGGCCTATCGTAAGGCCCAACTGGCCCGCACGGAGTTGCGGGCCCCGGGGGCGGGACGCATCGTCACCCCGCACCTGGGGCACCGTCTGGGCAACTATCTGGCCGTGGGCGACCTGTTCAGCGAAATCCAGGATACGCGGGTGATGCGGGCCGAGATCGAAATCCCCGAATACGAGGTGGACTTGATCAAGCCCGGCGAGGTGGTGCGGTTGCGGCTGTGGGGCGGATCCCAGGTGCTGGAAAGCACGGTGGAACAGGTGGCCCCCACCGCCGAGGAACGGGAATTCGGTCGCATCGTGCGGGTTGTGGCGCTTCTGCCCAATCCCGATGGAACCCTGCGCAGTCAGATGACCGGGTATGGCAAGATCATGGTGGGCACCATGCCCGCCGGACAGGCTTTCACCAAAATGCTGGTGCGGTTTTTCCGGGTAGAGGTCTGGTCGTGGCTGCCCTGAGCACCAACCTCGGAGGGAGGACAAGGACATGAACGCGTGGAAACCCCGTGTGGAGCGGGTCGTGGGCCGGGAGGAAGACCCGGCGGACGAGCCCCTGGACGGTCGTCTGGGGGGACGCGTGGGTCTGGTGCGCGGCTTGCTGCGGGGACAGGATATCGTCGGGGCACGCCGGGAACTGGACCGCCTGCTGTCTCTCGATTCGAACAACGCCGCCGTGCGCATGATCGAGGCCCAGGTCTTGCAGGAGGAGGGGGAACGCGCCGCCGCCCTGGCGGCCTTGGACCAGGCCATCGCCCTGGCCCCCCTGGAAACGGGCCCCCACCTGCGCCTGGGACGGCTGCGGCTGGAGGCCGACGAAATGGAATTGGCCCGGGCCGCCTTTCTGCGGGCGCTGGATCTGGACCCCGGGTCGGTGCAGGCTCTCATGGGGCTGGCGCGAGTAGACGAAAAAAGCGGCAACACGGAGGACGCCCTGCGCCGCAGCGAGGAAGCGGTGCGACGGGATCCGGAACGGGTGCCGGCGCGCATGGCCCTGGCCCGCCTCTATGGTCGTCTGGGACGTCGCGCGGACGCGGCGGCGCAGGTGCGGGCTGTGCTGGCCATCAATCCGGACCATGAACGGGCCGCCGCCATGCTGACCCGGCTGGAGCGGCGCGGTCGGGAACGGGACGAGGGCGCTCCACTCCTGGAGAACGACGCACCTGTTCCCCAGGATTCCGAGGAAAACCAAACCGACGGGGAGGCGGAGGCCGCCTTGCGGGCCCGGCTGGTGGAGTCTCCCGACAACCGCGCGGCCACGGCCCGGCTGGCCCGATTGCTCCTGGCCCGCGGTGATCTGGACGAGGCCCGTGTCTGGGTGGCCCGTCTGCCGGAGGATGGGCGATTCAAGCCGGTCCGTCGGCAGATGGAGGGCGACCTGGCCTTTGCCGCCGGTGATACGCCCCGGGCCATCATCTGCTATGAAGAGGCGCTGGCGACCCTGGACCAGGGGCGTGCCGCCCTGGACCGCCTGCGCAGCCGGAGCAACAGACAAGAGACCGAGGACGAACAGGAGACCCTGGCCCGCCGGCTGTCCCGAATCACCCGCCACCTGTTGCGTGAGGAGCACCGAGCCGGTCGCGGCAGCGGTGGCGATGGCGAAGACCGTTGAAAGCGGCCCTTTTTGCCGCTAGACAGACCCTGTGGCCATGATCCCCATGGTCCATTTCCTTCCGCCGGTGAAGGAACCCAGTGCCCCGATCCCCGGGCAGCGGCGCCCCTGCTGCCCTGGCCCACCCGGCGGCCGGCTCACGCCCGCCCCCGCAAGCAACGGCGCGTCCCACCATGCCCAATCACTTGGTCTTCCTGGTTCTCGACAGTTGCCGCTACGACACCTTCCAGCGGGCGGCCACACCTCATTGTGACCGTCTGGGCACCGCGGAACTGCGCTACAGCTATGCGTCGTGGACATCCCCCTCCCACCAGACCTTGCTCATGGGGCAATTGCCTCACGTCAGCCCCCGGCGGGTGTTCGCCTCGGAGGTCTACAAGGATGAATTTGCCAAGTGGGTAAACCGGCTGGAGGTCCCCGATCTGTCCTTCAAGACCTTCGTGCCTCACCTGTGTCTGGCCCGGGTGCTGAAGGCCCAGGGGTATCGCACGGTGGCGCGGGTTTCCATGCCGGTGCTCAATCCCATGGCCGGGTTCGAACGGGGGTTTGACGATTACCGCCTGATGCCCAACCACAACGATTTTGCCGGCATGGTGGACGAAGCCGATTTTTCCGGCGAACAGCCGCTGTTCCTATTCTGCAATCTGGGGGAAACACACTACCCCTACATGCTCACGGACAAGGAACTGCCGCGCATTTCCGGCGTGCACGGCGTCGTGAACGGCATGGACGACCTGTTGATGCGTACCGATGATGACAGCGGTCCCACGGCGGACGCGGCCTTCTTCAGCCGCGACGTCATGACGGACCTTCACGCCCAGCAGGTGCGGTGCGTGGAGTATGTGGATGGTCTCATCGGCCGCCTCATGGACAAGGCGCCGGCCAACACCCATTTCATTGTTACCGCCGACCACGGCGAGTTGTTCGGCGAGGAGGACTATTTCGGTCACGGGCCCATCATGCATGAAAAATGCTTCGAGGTGCCGTTCCTGGAGGGCCGCCGGCCATGACCACGCCATCGCCCCTGTTCCTGCTGGCGCCGCCCCGCTCCTTCACATCGCTGGTGTGCGCGGTGGTGGGCCAGCACCCCGACCACGTGGGCCTGCCGGAACTCAACCTGTTCCAGGCCGCCGACATGGAGGAATTCTGGAGCGGTCGCAACCCGGACGGCACCATGAAATCGCCCTTCTGGGCCACCATGCGCCACGGGCTGTTGCGGACCCTCGCTCAGGTCTACGCGGGCGAGCAGACCATCGAGTCCGTGGAAATGGCGGAACGCTGGATCTGGGCCCGCAAGCACCTGAGCACCGGTGCCGTTTACCATGAACTGTGCGCGGCCCTGGCGCCCCGGCGTATCGTGGAAAAGAGTCCCGCCTACTTGCGTCGCCCCGAGTATCTGGAGCGGCTGCTGGACACCTTCCCCGATGCCCGTTTCCTGCATCTGGTGCGGCATCCGCGGGGGCTGGCGGAATCGGTGCTGAAAACGCCCGGGGGACCGGCCGTGGCCCTGACCCTGGATTCCGTGGATCACAGCGGGGACTCCCCCGTGATCGACCCCCAGATCCTGTGGCATGACAGCAATCTGCAAATCATGCGCTTCCTGGACCGGCTTGATCCCGGCCAGTGGCGGCGGGTGCGGGGCGAGGACCTCCTCGGTGACCTGGACCGTCACCTGCCCGAGCTCTGTGCCTGGCTGGGGGTGCGGGCCGACACGGAGGCCCTGGCGGCCATGAAACGGCCGGAGGAGTCCCCCTTCTCCTGCCTTGGGCCCATGAACGCCCGGCTGGGCAACGACGTGAACTTTCTCAAGGCCCCTCACCTGCGGGACGGTCCGGTCCCGGTGCCGGCTCTGGACGGCCCCTGTTCCTGGCGTCCCGATGGCGCCGGGCTGCACCCTCGGGTGGTGGCCATGGCCCGCGCCTTTGGCTACGAAACGCCACCGGAGGCTGCCGGAGAGGCGTTGGCCGGTCTGGATCGTGGTTTTCTGGGGCCCGCCCTGGGGGCCTACGCGGAAACGGGCGCGCCGGGCGATGGGCTGCCCTTGGCCCGGATCACCCGCGAACCGGGCCTGCAACGCCTGGCGGTGAGCGCCCTCAAACAACTGGTGGAAAGCTCGGATACCGTGGGCGGGGGGGACCAGAACCGCCTCAAACACCTGGCGGAACATCCGGAGGACCTGCTGCGGTTGCTGGGCGGCGGCGAGGGCGGCGGCACGGACACCATGACCGCCCGGCGTCTGACCCAGGACTCGCCCTTCCGGCTGCTGGCCCTGGCCGTGGGCCGCAAGGGGGGGGAAGATGGACGCCAGCGGGAACAGGCGGCCCCCGGCGAACTGGCCAGTCGCATGGCCCATGGCGGTGGCGATCTCGATAGCAGTAGTTCCGTGGCCGACCTGGAGCGTTATCGCGAGCGTTTGAGCTTCTCGGCCGATGTGCTGGAAACGCTGCTGGAGGAAACCTGCAACGAAATGGCGCAGGTGGATCAGCACCTGGAGGCCGCCCGCGCCCGGGACGCGGATACCGCCAACGCGGGTTCCTGACACGGGAGAGCGGTCATGGCCAGTTCCTGCACCCTTTTTGTTCTTACCCCCTATGGTCTCTGTGACCCGGTGCTGGCCATCGCGGCGGCGCGGGCCGGGGCCGTGGGCATTCTGGAAACCGGGACCGCGCCCACGCCGGAAACCCTGGACTCGGCCCTGGAGACCCTGAACCGGCAGGCCCCGGACGGAAGCTGGGGGGCGCGGCTGGAAGCGGACAACGGGTGTTTGGCAACAACACTGGCCGCCAGCCCCGCTTGGATGGTGGTTCCGCCGGCCTTGGTCCCGGCCCTGACCGGATTCCGGCAACGGGGTGGCCGGGTGGCGGTGGAAATCTGCGAATGGGACGGTGAAGAGGCGGCGGCCCTGGCCGATCATGTGGATGCCTGGTGGCTCAAGGGGCACGAGGCCGGCGGCGCCGTGGGCGAAACCAGCGCCTTCGTGCTGCTGCAGGAAGCCCCCCGCTATACGGATAAGCCCGTGCACGTGCGGGGAGGCATCGGCGAGCACACGGCGGCCGGGGCCGTGGCCGGCGGTGCCGCCGGGGTAATCCTGGACGATCAGGTGTTGCTGCTGGCGGAAAGCCCGCTGGCCGCCGCGTTGCAGTCCCGGCTGGCCGCCTTCACGGGTACCGAGACCACGCTGGTGGAAAACCGATCCGGGCGGGGATATCTACGCGTACAGGCCCGCCCCGGCGATTCGGCGCTGGAGGCTTTGCGGGCCGACGCGGCCCGGGACGGTACCCTCACCACCGCCCATGGGGCGCGCCTGGGTTGGGGCCCGGGACAAGTGGCCCCGCTGGGTCAGGCTGGCGCACTGGCGGCCCCCTGGGCTCGGCGCCACGGACGTCTGGCCCGGGCGCTGACGGCGGTGCGTCGGGCGGTGCGGGAATACCCCGTGCAGGCCCGTGCCGCCGGCCCCCTGGCGCCGGAACCGGCCCTGGCCCGGGAACACGGCACCGCGCTGCCCCTGGTCCAGGGGCCCATGACCCATGTGTCCGACAAGGCCGCTTTCCTGGAAGCGGTGGCCGCCGAGGGTGCCCTGCCCATGGCCGCCGTTTCCCTCATGCGGGGGGAACGCCTGGCCACGCTGCTGGACGAAACGGCGCAGCGCCTGGGAGACCGCCCGTGGGGAGTGGGGCTGCTGGGGTTCGTGGAGCCGGCCTTGCGGGCGGAACAGATGGCCGCCATTCGCAAGGCACGGCCCCCCTTTGCCCTCATCGCCGGGGGCCGCCCCGATCAGGCCCGGGATTTCGAGGCGGAAGGTATCCGCACCTATCTGCATCTGCCCTCTCCGGCCCTGCTGGAGTCCTATCTGGACCAAGGCGCCCGACGCTTCGTGATCGAGGGGCGGGAATGCGGCGGCCACATCGGCCCCCTTTCCAGTTTCACCCTCTGGCAGCGGGTGGTGGACCAGATGCTGGCGCTTGCGCCCGCCGAGGCGGGCGGGATCAGTGTGCTGCTGGCGGGGGGCATCCACGATGCCCTGTCGGCCACCGTGGCCGCCACCGTGGCGGCGCCCCTGGCCACCCTGGGTGTCCGGGTGGGGTTTCTCATGGGGACGGGCTATGTGTTTACCCGGGAAGCGGTGAGCACCGGCGCCGTTATCGCTCCCTTCCAGCAAGTGGCCCTGGACTGTGCCCGCACGGTGGGGCTGGAGGGGGGCCCGGGCTATGTGAGTCGCTGCGCCGAAACCCCGGTGGCGGTGGATTTCCGGAGCCGACGTCAGGCCCTGGAGGATGCAGGGACCGATCCGGACCACGTCAAGACGGAGATGGAGGCGTTCTCCCTGGGCCGTCTGCGGCTGGCCACCAAGGGCGTGATGCGGGAGGGGCCCGATGGTCCCATGACCGAACGCCCGGAGGACGAGCAGCTTCGGGATGGCATGTACATGCTGGGACAGGTGGCGGCCCTGCACCGGGCACCGCTCACCATTGCCGATCTGCACCGGGCGGTGACCTCGGCCGCCACGGCCCGGCTCAAGGCCCTGAGTGAGGAGATCCCGGCCTCCCCCGCCCGGCCGAGGCCGCCGCCGGCGGACATTGCCATCGTGGGTATGGCCGCCCTGTTGCCGGGGGCGGAAGACCTGAACGGCCTCTGGAATGCCATTCTGGAAGGCACCAGCCAGTTGCGGGAAATCCCCCCGGATCGCTGGGACGTGGCGCTCTATTTCGATGCCGACAAGACAGCCCGGGACAAGGTGTATTCCCGTTGGGGCGGGTTCCTGGAGGATGTGGTTTTCGATCCCCTGCGGTACGGCATGCCGCCCTCTAGCGTGCCCTCCATCGACCCCATGCAGTTGCTGGCCCTGGAACTGGCCCGCCGGGCCCTGGACGACGCGGGCATGCCGCCCGGGCCCGAAGCCGATTTTGAGCATGTCTCGGTGATCCTGGGCTTTTCCGGTGGCCTGGGGGAACTGGGCCTGCACTATGGCGCGCGGGCGGAACTGCCCCACCTGCTGCCGGAGGTTCCGGCGGAAGCCTTGGCCCGTCTGCCCGAATGGACCGAGGACAGCTTCGCCGGCCTCCTGCCCAACGTCTCTGCCGGCCGAGTGGCCAACCGCCTCAATCTGGGGGGCACCAATTGCACCGTGGATGCCGCCTGTGCCTCTTCCCTGGCGGCAGTCTACCAGGCGGTGCTGGAACTGGAAAGCGGCCGCAGCGACATGGCGGTGGCCGGCGGCGTGGACACCCTCCAGGCGCCCTTCGGCTATTTCTGTTTTTCTAAGACCCTGGCCCTTTCGCCCACGGGCGTCTGCCGAACCTTTGATGCCGCCGCCGACGGCATCGTGATCTCGGAGGGTCTGGGGGCGGTGGTGCTCAAGCGCCTGGCCGACGCTGAACGGGACGGCGACCGGGTCTATGCGGTCATCAAGGGGGTGGGCGCCTCCAGCGACGGACGGGCCCGGGGACTCACCGCGCCCCTGCCCACCGGCCAGCGCCGGGCCCTGCGTCGGGCCTATGCCCAGGCCGGCTACAGCCCCGCCACCGTCTCCCTGTTCGAGGCCCACGGCACCGGCACCGTGGCCGGGGACCGGGCGGAACTGGAATCGGTTACCGGTCTGTTGGAGGAAGAGGGGGCACGACCGGGGCACTGCCTGATCGGCTCCCTGAAAACCGGGTTTGGCCACACCAAGGCCACCGCCGGCGTGGCCGGCCTGATGAAGGCGGCCCTGGGGCTACATCACCGGGTGCTGCCGCCCCATCGCGGTGTGACCACTCCCAACCCGGCCCTGACCCGACCCGATACCGCCCTCGCTCTCTCCCAGGTGCCCCGCCCCTGGGTGCGTCCGGCCGATCATGCCCGACGCGCCGGGGTCAGCGCCTTTGGCTTTGGCGGCACCAATTTTCACGTCACCCTGGAAAGCTATGAAGGGGAATATCGGCCCCATTTCCGGGCCGCCGGGCGGGCCACGGGATGGCCGGCGGAGTTGTTCGTGTTCCGGGCCCAGGATCGGGCCGGACTGGTGGCAAGCCTCACGCCGCTGCTGACCCTGTTGCAGGAAGGGGTCACGCCCTCGCTGGCCGGCGTGGCCCGGGATCTGGCCGAGCGACTGCCCGCCCAAGGCAGCACCACCCTGGCGGTGGTGGCGGGGAGCCCCTGCGAACTGCGCGACCGCCTCCAGGCCGCCCGCGACCGGCTGACCGACACCACCTCTACCCTGCCCCCGGGGGTATGCTGGACCGACCAGCCTCTGGCCGAGGCCGGAACGGTGGCGGTGCTGTTCTCGGGCCAGGGCGCCCAGCATCCGGACATGCTGCGGGAGATCGCCGTGCTGTATCCGGAAATGGTGGACGCCCTGGACGCAGCGGAAGAAGTCCTGGCCGCAACGCCCACCTTTGCCGGTCCTGATCGGCCCGGTCTTGCCCGTCTCATCTATCCCCCGGATCGTTTCGACGACGGCGCGGAACAGGCGGCCCGTAAGGCATTGACCGCCACCGAGGTGGCCCAGCCGGCTCTGGGGGCGGTGGGGGCGGGCCTGTGGGCCGTGCTGCATCACCGGTTCGGCCTGCAACCCGCCATGGCGGCGGGTCACAGCTATGGCGAATATGTGGCTTTGCATGCGGCCGGTGTCCTGGACCGGGACACCCTGTTTACCCTTTCGGAAGCCCGGGGCCGCTTGGTGGCCGAGGCGGCCCGGGACAATGACGACCCGGGGACCATGGCCGCCGTACGCGCCGATGCTCCTGCCGTGCGCGCCGCCCTGGGGGAAACCCAGGCGGTGGTGTGCGCTAATCTCAACAGCCCCACCCAGACGGTGATTTCCGGCCCCCGGGCGGCCATGGACGCCGCCTGCACGCGGCTGGCCGAAGCCGGGCTGGACGTGACACCGGTGCCGGTGGCGGCCGCCTTCCACTCCGCGCTGATGGCCCCGGCGGCCGAGCGACTGGCGACCCAGTTGGCCGAGGCGCCGCTGGGGCCGCCAGCCTTCCCGGTGTTTGCCAATCTCACTGCCGCCCCCCATGACCCCGAGACCCTGCGGGAGACCCTGGCCCGTCACCTGACAGCGCCCGTGGACTGGGCGGGCACCATCGCGCGCATGCATGAGGAGGGCGCCCGAATCTTTGTGGAGGTCGGCCCGCGCCGCATTCTCACCAACCTGACCACGGCCATCCTGGGTGACCGACCACACGTGGCGATCAGCACCGACGGCGGGGGTCTGCGTGGCCATCTGGAGGCCCTGGGAACCTTGCTGGCCCACGGTGTGCCGCTGAATCCCGCGCGCCTGTTCGACGGCCGCTGGGTGACTCCCCTGCCCGTCTCCCGCGCCCGAGTGGCGGCCGGGCCCCTGCCTGTCACCGCTTGGCTGGTGAACGGCAGCTACGCCCGGCCCGTGGGCACGCCGCCCCGGGATCCCCGGCCCCCACAGGCTGCGCCGGCGCTGTCGTCACCGTCCCCCTTTCCCCCCTCCTCTCCGTCGCCGACGGAGAAAGCGTTCCAGTCCGAGGAGACTTTCATGAGCACCCAGCCTTCCGGCGGGAGCGGTGCACCGCCGTCCGGTGCCGCCTCCGCATTGCTGGCCTGGCAGGAAACCATGCGCCAGTTTCTCCGCACCCAGGAACGGGTGATGACCACCTATCTCGGCCATGCCGGTGGCGGGGCCGAGATTCCGGTGCCCGACACCGGCCCGGTGCTGGACTGGGAAACCCCTGTCACCGACATGGTCTCGCAACAGCCCATCGCTCCCCCGGCCGCGCCGGCCGCCCCCGTCGAAACAGCGCCTGTTGAGCCTGCCCCCGCACCAGCGGCGCCGGAACCCGCTCCGGCGCCCGAGGTCACCCCCCCGGCCGCGCCCACCGTGGACCCGCAGCAGGTGTTGCTGGACGTGGTGGAGGAACGCACCGGCTATCCCCGCGACATGCTGGCGCTGGATCAAAAACTGGAAGCGGATCTGGGAATCGATTCGGTCAAGCGGGTGGAAATCCTGGGCGCCTTCCAGAAGGCCCTGCCCGAGGCCATGGCCACGGCCTTGCAAGCCCACCAGGAAAGCCTGTCCGGGGCGGAGACCCTGGGCCGCATTCTGGAGCTGGTGGCCGAACACGCCGGGACGGAGGCCGCTTCCGCCCCTTTTGAGCCCGCCGGGGCGGACAAGACGGATCAGCCGGTGTGCGCGGTCCTGCCCCGGTATATGATGCGCGCGCACGCCGAACCCGTGGACCACGTGGCCCCCGCGCCCCTGGCGGCGCCGGGCCGCGTGGTGCTGACCGTGGATCCTCAGGGCGTCGCTCCTTTACTGGCCCAGCGGCTCCAGGCAGCGGGCCTGACGCCGGTGCTCCTGGACCCTGCCGATGATCCCGCCACCGTTCTGACCGGTGACGACGCCTCCCCCGTGCGGGCCGTGGTGCACCTTGTCCCGCTAACGACCCTCCCTGGCGGACCGCTGGCGAGTGCGCCGGACGCCTGGCAGGACGCCATCCGTCATGACCTGTTGATGCTTTATGCCCTGTTGCAGGCCGTGGCCGACGACCTGCGGGATGGGGGGCGCCTGATCACCGCCTGTGCCCTGGGGGGCCACTTCGGACGAGACCTGCGGGGGCAAGAGGCCGATCCGGTGGCGGCGGGCGTGCTGGGGCTGGTGAAGGCCCTCAGTTTTGAATGGCCGGAATGCCGGGGCAAAACCGTGGACCTGGATCCGGCGGAAACCGCCGAGCACTGGGCCGAGCACCTGTGGCAGGAGCTGATGCTGCCGGGCGGCCGGCGGGAAGTGGGCTATCCGGGCGGGGTCCGTACCATTTTCCGAACCGTGCCCGACACCCTGTTGCCGCAAGCACCGCCCCGGCGTCAGCCCGATGATCAATGGGTGGTGCTGGCCGTGGGGGGCGCCCGGGGCATCACCGCCGAATGCCTGCGCGATCTGGCCGCCGCCGGCGCCACCCTGATTCTGGTGGGGCGGGGTCCCCTGGCCGAGCACGAGGACCCGGCCACCGCCGCCCTGCCCGACGCCGCCGCCTTGCGCCAACACCTGTTCAATCAGGCCCGGGCCGCCGGGGAAAAGCCGCGCCCGGCGGAAGTGGGCCGCACCGTGGCCGGCCTGCTGCGCGACCGGGAAATGCGGGCCAACATGACCGACTTCCGGGCTAGTGGGGCCACCGTAAGCTACCAACCCTGCGATCTGCGGGACGAAACGGCCGTGGCCGCCCTGTTGGACGACATCTACGACCGCTACGGGCGGGTGGACGCGGTGCTCTACGGCGCCGGAATCATCGAGGACCGGTTATTGGTGGACAAGGATCCGGACTCGGTGGCTCGGGTATACGGCACCAAGGTGGAGGGGGCCCGCAACCTGTTCCGTCATCTGCGGCCGGGCAGTTTGCAGGTGGTGCTGCTGTTCACCTCCGTGGCCGGACGCTATGGCAATCCCGGCCAGACCGACTATGCCGCCGCCAACGAAACCCTCAACCGGATGGCGTGGCAGCTCCGCGCCACATGGGGGGAGACGGTGCACGTGGCGGCGCTCAATTGGGGCCCCTGGCTGGCCACCCGGCGCGGGCCCGGCATGGTGACCGACCAAACCAAGGCTCAATTCGAGGCCCGAGGCGTGAATCTGGTGCCGCCCGAGGGGGGACGGTTCCTGGTATGGCACGAAATCCTGCATGGCCGCCCCGATCAGGTGGAACTGGTGGCCGGCGACAGCCCTTGGGAATACGACGAGGCCCACCACGGCGCCCTGCCCCTGCCCGCGATGGCGCCCGCCCGTCTCGGCACGGAGGCCGGCCTGCTGGCCGACGGCTGGCTGATGGAAACCGCCGACACTCTTCCCACCCTCATGCGGACCTTCGATCTGGTCACCGCCCCTTACCTGGACCACCATCGACTGGATGGCACCCCGGTGATGCCCTTCTGTGGCGTGATGGAAATGCTGGCGGAAGCGGCGCCGTTGCTGCTGGGCGCGGCGGCCCCGGGCGTGGTGACGGCCCTGGAGAACGTCCGCTGGTTCCGGGGTTTGTCGGTGCCGCCGGAGGGACGCCTGGGGCGGATTCAGCCATTGGGGCCCTTCGCCGACGGCCGCCTACCTCTTTCCCTGTTTCCCGACGATGATGACCAGCGGGCCTTCTACCGGGGAACGGTCTGTTTCGCAGCCGCAGTTCCTCACGCCCCGGCGGCGCCGGCCCTGCCCGACCCGCGCCCGGACTCGCGCGTCCTCTCAATGGCGGAGATCTATCAACGGTGGCTGTTCCACGGCCCCCTGTTCCAGACCGTGGATGCCATCGAACACTTCTCGGACCGGCAGATCGTCGCCCGTTGCCACGCCAGCCAGGTGGGAGACCTGTATCCGCCGGCCCGGCAGGGGCCGGGCTGGGTATTCGATCCGGCCCTGCTGGACGGTTGCTTCCAACTGGCCTGCGTCTGGAGCCGCGCCGTGCATGGCGTGACCGCCCTGCCCGCCTACGTGCAGCGCCTGGAACGGTTTGGTGCCGACCCTCTCACCGGTCCCCTTCGGGTGTTCATGACCCTGCTTGGCGATCCAACCGACCCCAATGGTGCTTGGGACATCCAGGTGATCGACACCGCCAACCGAGTGCGTCTGCGGGTCCATCGCCTCGAAAGCAATGCCGCCCCCGCCCTCAACCGCCTGGGAGGCGGCTGGGCCGGGGGTGTGGTCACCCCCTGATGTCATATTGTTTCCGCTCCAGCCCCGAGGATCCATCGTGACCCGTGCCACGCCCTCCGATGCCATTGCCATAGTGGGTATGTCCGGCATCTTCCCCCAGGCGCCGGACCTGGACCGCTACTGGACCAACATCCTGGACCGGGTGGACGCCATCACCGAGGCGCCGCCGGGCTGGCTTTATGATTCGGCCCTGCTGGATGCCCAGAGCGAGGAGGTGGGCCGCATCTATACCCAGCGGGGCGGCTTCCTGGGGGATCTGTCCCGCTTCGACGCCCGACCCTACGGCATCATGCCCGTGTCCACGTCCGGCGCCGAACCGGATCAGTTCCTGGCCCTGGCCGTGGCCGCCCATGCCCTGGCCGACGCCGGGCACACCCAGGGCAGCTACGACCCGGCCCGGGTGGGGATCATCCTGGGGCACGGCATCCATGCGCACCGGGCCAACACCGCCGGCATCCAGCACGCCCTGGTGCTGGACCAGTCGGCGGAGATGCTGCGGACCCTGTTCCCCCATGTCCCCGAAGACCGCATCCAGGAAGCCCGGCGGCTGCTGGCCCGGCGGCTGCCGCCCATCGGCACCGAAAGCCTGCCCGGTCTGGTGCCCAACATGATGACCGGCCGCATCTGTAACCGGCTGGACCTCATGGGTCCCAACTATATCCTCGATTCCGCCTGTGCCTCGTCGTTGATGGCCATGGAGGCCGCCATGAACGAGCTGCGCCATGGTCGGGCGGACATGATGCTGGCCGGAGGGGTGAACACCACCACCTCGCCGCTGGTCTATGCCGTATTCTGCCGGCTGGGGGCCCTGTCCCGGCAGGAGCACATCCGCCCCTTCGATCAAGAGGCCGACGGGACCATGCTGGGCGAGGGCCTGGGCATGCTGGTGCTCAAGCGGCTGGAAGATGCCCTGGCCGCCGACGACCGCATCTATGCCGTGATCCGCACCGTGGGCCAGTCCTCCGATGGTCAAGGCAGTGGCCTCATGGCGCCCCGGCTGGAAGGCGAGGTCCTGGCCATGGACTATGCCTATCGTCAGGCGGCCATCGACCCGGCCACCATCGGTCTGGTGGAAGCCCACGGCACAGGCATCCCCCTGGGTGATCGCACGGAAATCCAGGCCCTGCGCGCCATCTTCGGCGGCCGGCGCCGGGAAACGCCGAACGTGCCCCTGGGCTCCATCAAGTCCATGATCGGTCACTGCATTCCCGCGGCCGGGGCGGCCGCCACCATCAAATGCGCCCTCGCCCTCTATCACAAGGTGCTGCCGCCCACCCTGTGCCATGCGGTGAATCCGGATCTGGGCCTGGAGGAAACGCCCTTCTACCTCAATACCGAGGCCCGGCCCTGGCTGAATCCGGGCCCCGATCCACGCCGGGCGGGAGTGAACGCCTTCGGCTTCGGGGGCGTGAACTCCCACCTGATTCTGGAAGAGGCGCCCGCGACCGCCGAAGGCCACATGCCCGGGGCCGCTTTCGCCTTGCGCCGTGCGCCCGGACCGGGCGTGCTGGTGGTGCTGGCCGCCGCCGACCGGGAGGGCCTGCTGGCGGCCATCGCCCGCCTGCGTCAGGCGCTTCCGAATGCCGAAGACCTGCCACAACTGGCCCGCCGCTGCTGGGTCGAACGGGGCGACGGACCAGCCCGACTGGCCTGTGTGGCCAACGATGTGGCCGATCTGGACCGGAAGCTGGAACAGGCGGCGACCCGGCTGACCGATCCGGCCACGGACACCGTGCGCACCCGGGGGGGACTGTTCGCCACCACGGCACCGTTGGCGGGTAAGGTCGCCTTCCTGTTCCCGGGGGAAAACAGCCAGTACCCAGGGATGCTGGCCGACGTGGCCCAGGCTTTCGCACCGGTGCGCTCCTGGCTGGACCAATTGGACAGCCTGTTTGCCGGCGAGCGCCCGGAAACACCCCACCATCTGCTGCTGTATCGGCCTCCCACCGGGCTGACGGAAGCGGATCAGGCGCGGCTGGACGCCCGCTTGGGCGACGTGGATGCGGGGTCCGAAGCGGTCTTTTTTGCCGATCAGGCCCTGTTCCACCTGCTGCGGCACTTCGGCATCATCCCCGATGTGTTGCTGGGACATTCCACCGGCGAGAACGCGGCCCTGGTGGCCTCCGGTCAGTTGGACATGGATCGGACCCAGGTGGGCACCATGATCCGCCGCATGAACACCGTCTACACCGATCTGGAGGCCCGGGATGCCATTCCGCGCGGGGTGCTGCTGTCGGTGGGCGCCCTTTCCCGGGACGCCTTGCTGGAAGCGCTGGAGCAGCATTCGGATGTGGCCTTCACCATGGACAACTGCCCCAATCAGGCGGTGGTGTTCGGTCCGGATGACGCCGTAACCGCTCTTCAGGAACAGGTTTCGGCCGCCGGTGCCATCTGTGTTCGCCTGCCCCTGTCCTGGGCCTATCACACGCCGCTGATCGCGCCCATGGCGGAGCGTTTCCGCGCCCTGTTCCAGGATATTCCCCTGCGTGACGACGGGTTTCCGCTCTATTCCTGCGTGGCCGCCAAGCCCTTCCCCACAGGGGACCGCGAGGCCTTCCTGGACTTGGCCGTCAGCCAATACACCAGCCGGGTGCGCTTCACGGAATCCATCGAGGCCCTGCACGATGCCGGTGTGCGCATGTTCGTGGAGGTGGGGCCCGGCAGCAATCTCACGGCGTTCGTCAAGGACATCCTGCGGGATCGTCCCCATCTGGCAGACTCGGTGGACTCCCGCCGGCGTCATGGCCTGACCCAGGTGCAATATCTGCTGGGTCAACTGTTCATTCACGGCGTCCCGCTGACTCTGGATCCGCTGTTCTCCGGCTTGGGGACCGAGGGGGCCGCCGGACCGGCCACGGGAATGCCCCTGCCCAGTGAACTGCCCTACATCGCGCCCACGGCCGAGGACGCAGCCACCTTGCGCCGCTTGATGGGAGCCTCCCCATCAGCCCCGAACACGTCGGCCCCGAACACGTCGGCCCGGGCGGAATCCCCCACGCCCTCACCCGCCCGCCCTGCGCGCAAAACCGGCGCCCAGCCGGCGCCCACATCCGGGCCGCAACAGGGCCTGAAGGACTGGACCGCGGCCTTTGATCTGCCCTTTCCTGGCGTGCTGATGGCGGCGGGTGGAACGGTGCGGACCGATGCCGCCTGGCTGGCGCCGG
>CAZHRQ010000021.1:0-15854 GCA_964535075.1 uncultured Rhodobacterales bacterium
CGGGATGTCGGTGAGGGCGAACTTTTCCCGCAACAGAGGGTCGGCGGCCTCCTCGGCGATCCGGGGGTCGAAATCGGCCGACATGTGCGCGCCCAGGTCCTGCATAAGGGGATTAAGGTCCACGTCGGCCAGGGCGCCCGGCGCCCGCAGCAGCCATACCTGCCCCACTTCTCGCCGGGCGGGCCATATGGCGTGCACAAAGCGGGGCAGCAGGTCCAGAAGCTGTTCCCGGGTCTGGAAGGCGGGATAGGCCAGATAGCGCAGGCCGCTCATGGAGACACCTCGTTGTCGCTAAGGCCGGTGAGCGCCGCGGCCGCCACCGACAGGTCGGGAATCACCGGCAGAGCCTCCGCCGCGACGTAGGATCGCCAGTCGGCGAACTCGGTCCAGGCGGAGACGAACACGAAATCACACGCCCGGGCCCGGGCCGCCTGATGGTCGTAACGGCTGTCGCCCAGGAACAGGCGTGGTCCCGGCATGGTGCCAGCGGCGATCTCCCGCGCCAGCACGTCCTCTTTGGGGGTGGGGCTGCCGAAAATCCCCTGGAACCAGTGGGCAAGACCGCGATCAGCGAGAATGCCCCGCAACTCGTCCTGCTCGGCACCAGAGAGCACATGGCAGCGTACGCCCCGGTCGGTCAGGGCGGCAAGCAGAGGCTCCAGGCCGGGCGCCACGGCGCAGGTGCGCAGCGCCGTCACCACCCGCTCGCTATAGCGTGCCATCAGCGCGGCCAGATCGGCTTCGTAGTCATCGGTGCGGCCCAGGAAGGTGGTGAAGAAATGCCGGAACTTGAGCACCCGGCTGACGCCACCGTGGGCTTGGTGATAGGCCACCAGTTGCGCCGCCGGCGCCGCGCCGAACAGCTCCGCCGCCGACTGGTACATGGCCTCGCTCTTGGCGCGGTTGGAATCCAGCAGTACGCCGTCGCAGTCGAACACCCAGGTGGCGTAATCGGTCCAGGGGCGGGCGGGGGTCATGGGTGCTCCGGAGGCACGAGGTTGCGCAACCGCCCCTGGGTGAGGGCCATCAGGGCCGTCTCCGCCGCCTTGGCGCGCATTTCCGCCCAGGCCTGTTCCGAATAGTAGGCGGTGTGGGGGGTGATGGTGAGGCGTCCCGCCAGCCAGGGGGCCCGGTCCCGCCAGGCGCGGATCAGGGGGTGATCGCCCGGCGGTTCCTCGGGCAGCACGTCCAGCCCCGCCGCTGCCAGCCGGCCGTCGCGCAGGGCCGTGTGCAGGGGACCAAAGCCCGCACACAAGCCGCCCCGGGCCGTGTTCACCAGCACCGCCCCCGGCTTCAGGGTGGCCAGGAAGGCGTCGTCCACCATGCCGGCCGTTTCCGGGGTCAGGGGGCAGTGCAGGCTGACGGCATCGCACTGAGCCAAGAGCGCGTCCAAACTGTCCACCCGCTCGTAGCCCACGGCCTTTTCGTGGCCGGAGGGCAAGTAGGGGTCATAGCCCAACAGGCGGTAACCGAAAGGCTTGAGCCGGTTAATGAGAGCGGTGCCGATGCGGCCCACGCCCACCACGCCCACGGTGGCGTGGCGGGCCCGGGTAAGGGGGGTGAGCACGTGTTCCTGCCAGCCCTGGGCATAGCGGCGGCAGGCGTGATCGTATTCGGGCAGGCGGCGCAGATGGCTCAGCAGCAGCCCCGCCGCCGTGTCCGCCACTTCCTCGGTGCCGTAGTCGGGGGTATTGCAGAAGGGAATGTTCCGAGCCGCCAGGGCCGCGATGTCGATGTTGTCGTAGCCCACCCCGAAGCGCACCACCACCCGACAGCGGGTCAGACGCGCCGCCGTGGTCGGGCCGATGTGGGCGTGCCATACCAGCAGGGCATCGGCCTGGGCCAGCACATCGGGGTCGAAGGTGTGTTCATCCTCGCCGCCTAGGCCCACCAGGGTGGCTTCGGGGCCGAAGACCGCCTGTTCCACGGTAAAGGGGGGCGGGATGTAGTCGGTGATGGCGATCAGCACGGCACGGGCCCCTCCGTCAGCGGGATGGCGCGGGCCAGATCGGTCACGGCGCGCGCCGCCTCGTGCAGCAGGCCGGTATCGTTCTGCCAGGCGATGAAGCGGACGCCCAGGGCGGTGAAGCGGGCCAGGGCGTCGGGGGTATTGGCCAGAATCCCCACGTGGGTGTGGCGAGCGCGGGCGATGGCCACACACTCGGCGGCTTTTTCGTCCACCAGGGGATGGGTGATGTCCCCGGGATGGCCCACGGCCTTGGCCAGGTCATACACCCCCACATAGATGAGGTCGATGGCCGCCCCATGGGTGTCCAGGATGTCCGGCAGAGCGGCCATGCCCTCGGGCCCCTCCACCAGCAGGCCCACGAAGGTGAAGGCATTGGCCGCCGCCATGCGGGCGCCCGCATCCACCGGCGTGAAGCCCCCGGCCCGGGTGAAGGGAGAATGCCCGCGATGGCCCTGGGGCGGATATTTGGCGGCCGCCACCACCCGCCCGGCATCGGCCACGGAGCGGATGTCCGGCACCACGATGCCGTGGGCGCCACAGTCCAGGGCGCGCAGGATGGCGCTGTCGTCCACCCCCGGCACCCGCAGCAGCGGCGTGGCGCCCCGGTTTTCCAGGGCCCGGATCATGTTCTGGGCCGTCTCGAAGCCGTGCGGCCCGTGCTCCATGTCGATGATGCCGAAATCGAAGCCGGCAGCGGCCACCACTTCCGCCGCCGTGGGCGAGGGCAACACCAGCCACGTGCCCACCACCAACGCGCCGGCGCCCAGACGCTGTTTCAGTCGATTTTCCGAGGGGATCACCGCGCGCGTTCCTTTTCTCAGGGTCTCAGGCCCAGGTGGCGGGATCACCCAGGGGATAGGGGATGTGGTCCTCGGTGAAGCCCCGTTCCCGCAACCAGTGCTCGATCACCACGAACTGCCAGATGCTGTCCACGTCGAAGCCATAGTCGTTGTGCAGGGCGCGCGAGCGCCGGCCCATCCACTGGAAGGGCTGCATGCCTTCGTGCATGTGCGTCAGGCAGCGCCAGCGCAGCACCTGGACCGACAGATCGCAGAAATACACGTCGCCCTGGCTGGAGCGGATGGAGGAAACCTGATCGCCGAACACCTCCAGCGGCACGAAGGGCTGGATGGTGTCGTCCGCCGTCAGCCGCCGGGCGCGGGTGGGGCTGAACATATTGTACTTGCAGACGGAAAAGGCCGAATCCAGGGTGTCGTCGGCAGCCAGGGCCGCCAGCCCCTCGCGCACCAGGGCAATATCGATGGCCGGGTTGTTGGCGAACAGCAGCACCACCACCGACGGCTCTCGGCCAAGGGTGTCGGCCATGGTGCGGGCGGCATGGGTGAGCACGTCCTCGGTGAGGCTTTCGGGCGTGGCCAGCTCCGGCGGGCGGACAATGTGCTGCGCGCCGTAGCGGCCCCCCACCTCGGCGATGGTGGGGCTGTCGGTGGAAACGAACAGGTGGTCCACCCCCACGGCCCGGGCGGCGATGAAACCGTATTCGCACATGGGCCGGCCGACGATGGTGCGCACGTTCTTGCCGGGCACGCCGACGCTTTTGTCCTTGCCGATGAGCAGACCGCAGATCATGCCGATTCTCCCCGCAGAGGCATGCCGGACAGCAGGGCCACCACATCTCGGACCCGGCTGGCATAGCCCCATTCGTTGTCGTACCAGGCCACTACCTTCACCAGCCGCCCGCCGGTGACCGACAGCCACTGCATGTCCAGGGCGGCCGACCACGGTTCGCCTTCGTAGTCCACGCTGGTTCGGGATTCATAATTCAGCGCCACGTAGGGCGAGTCCAGGAAACGCTGTTCCAGGGCGGTGCGCACCTCTTCGGTGGTGGTGTCCCGCGCCAGCATCAGGGTGAGGTCGGCGCTGGAGACCACCGGCGTGGGCACGCGATAGGAAAAGCTGCCGATGCGCCGGGCCAGGTCTCCCAGCACCGGCTCCAGGGCGGTCATGGCGGTGGTATTCTTGGGGATCAGCGCCCCCACCGACATGCGCCCCAGGGAATAGTCCCGCCAGTAGTGGCCGGGCTGGGACTGGGAGCCCAAAGGCGCGTCCACCAGGTTCTGGTAACTCAGCCACGGATGCACGGTGGTGACGCTGCCGCCGCTGACACCGAAGGTTTCGTCCAGGGCCTTCAGGGGGTGGGCGATGGCGTTGGCGTCGCAGATGCTGCTGGAGACCACATGATGGCGCGCGGGATCGTACTGCTGGTGGTTGATCCCCATCACCACGTGGGTGTCCACGGCCAGCCGGGGCACGTGGGTGACCACCACCTTGGCCAGGGCGCCGGCGGCCACCGCTTCGTGAGCGGTGGTGACGTTGTGGGCCACGCCGCTGGCTTCCACCACCACCGACACCCCGTGATCGGCCCAGGGCACGTCAGCCAGGGAGCGGTGGTGGAACACGGGCACCCGGCGTTCGCCGATCACCATGGTGTCCTCGCCGGTGCGGGCGCCGGCCCAGGTACGGGCCCGTCCGTACACCGAATCGTAGTTATAGAGATAAGCGAGATTGCGCACATCATCGGCGATGTCGTTGATCACGCCCACCCGGATCCGCGGATCTTCCTCCAGAATGCGACACAGGGCGCGGCCGATGCGGCCGAACCCGTTGACCCCCACCAGTATCCTGCTCACCACCCGTATCCTTGTTCGGTTCGGTTCAAGAGCCCTTCACGTCAGCCGGCTTTCTACCCCAGGGTGACATCGGGATAGAATTCCTGGCCCACGTCGCCCACGGTGCTTTTCACGGTGGCGATTTCCTCCGGCGACAGAATGGCCTGGGCCAGAGCGCCCGGCTCGCCCACGCCCGATTGCCGGGCGGCGCTGTCGTCCAGACCCTCCAGCCCGGCGAAGGCGGCCAGGGCGGCGGTGCCGGTGCCGTTCACCAGATCCTCGAACCGCACCACGTGCACCCGCTCCTCGCCCAAAGAGCGAATGGCGCCGACGCCCGTGGCCCACTGCTCCGCCAGAACGATGGGGGAATTGCTGCCGGGAGACTGCTGGGCATAGCGCTGGGAAGCCACCGCGTCGTAGGGATTGCGCAGCACGTAGATCACCCGGCTCATGGGGAAGCAGTACAGCAGGTCGTGCAGGCGCTGTACCGACTGGGCGGCCAGGACCATACCCCACACGGGCCGTCCCACCTCCCGGGCGTAATGCTGGGCGTAGTGGGGCAGGTTGTAGACCATGGAGAACAGCGCCGAGATGTAGCCATCAAAGGCCGGCGCCAGGTCCACCATGTAGTTATCGGTCTGGCCGGCCAGCACCTGTTCCAGGCGGCGGGCTTCTGTTTCCCGGTGTTCGGCGTGGTACTGCACCGCCTCGCCGGCCCGGTCCAGGGTGGAGAGCACTTCCAGGAACAGGTTGTCGCCATAGCACAGGCCGTTGCCGGTGCCGCACATCATGCGCTGAACCACGCCCGTTCCGCAGCCGTCGATGGGGCTGGACACCAGGAGGGGGGCGATTTCCCGCGCGTGGGCGGGCATGGAGACGGTAAGCGACATGGCCTCTATCCTTTTCGCATTCTGCCGGGACCACATGTAAGGGGCGGCACCCGTTCCGGCTCCGCCGGGAGGAAACACGGGGCCGGAGGGAGACACGGAGACGGTGTCCCGGGGGCCAGCCCGCTGTATGGTGGCCAGTCCGGCCACGCCTTGTAAAGGATTCCGTGCCTCCCTATAACCCGGGAAAGCCCTCACGTCCAAGGAACCCTGCCATGACCGCGCCCCCCGATGCCCTGGCCACCCTGGAAGAGCGCTTCCGCCACATGGATGCGGTGGGCGGGGCGCTGGAGATTCTCGCCTGGGACCAGCAGGTGACCATGCCCCCCGGCGGCGCGGAAGCGCGGGGGCGGCAGTTGGCGGCCCTTCAGGCCTTGCAGCATCAGGCCCTTACAGCCCCCGACATGAGCGACCTGCTGGCCGCCGCCGAGGAAGCATCGCTCACGCCCGACCAGGGCCGCAATCTGGCCCTCATGCGTCACGCTTGGCGGCGGGCGGTGGCGGTGCCGGCGGCGCTGGTGGAGGAACGGGCCCTGGCCGCCACCGTTTGCGAAACCGCTTGGCGGGAGGCACGGACCCAAGACGACTTTTCCCTGGTGGCCGAGCCTTTCGCCCGGGTGCTGGCGGCGGTGCGCGCCGAAGCGGAGGCCCTGGCCTCGGTGCTGGGCGGAACCCCCTATGATGCGCTGCTGGATGCCTACGAACCGGGGCTGACCACCGCCACGGTGGAACGGGTGTTCGCCGAGCTGGAGCAGCCCCTGGCGGATCTGCTGCCGGCGGCCCTGGCCCATCAGGGAACGCCGCCACCGGCTCCCGTCGGTCCCTTCGCCCCCGCGGCCCAGGAGGCCCTGGCGCGCCGGCTCATGGTCCACGCGGGGTTCGATTTCCGCCAGGGGCGGCTGGACACCGCCGCCCATCCCTTCTGCGGCGGCGGGCCGACGGACATCCGCATCACCACCCGCTACGACGAACACGATTTTCTCAAAAGCCTGATGGGGGTCTTGCACGAAACCGGGCATGGCCTCTATGAAGGCGGTCTGCCCGTGGCTTGGCGGGGGCAACCGGCGGGGCAGGCGGCGGGCATGGCCGTGCACGAAAGCCAGTCGCTGCTGTTCGAGATGCAAGCCGGTCGGTCGGAACCCTTTCTCGCCTGGTTGGCGCCGCAGGTGGCCGCGGCCTTTGGCGAGGACTGGACCGTGGCGCGTCTGACCGCCCATGCCCGCGCCGTGGTGCCCGGGGCCATTCGCGTGGATGCCGACGAGGTCACCTATCCCCGGCACGTGCTGTTGCGCACCACCCTGGAGCGGGCGCTGCTGAGCAGGGATCTGACGGTGGCGGACCTGCCCGGTGCCTTCCGCGACGGTTTGGCCCGGGGCCTGGGGGTGCGGGTGGACAATGATCGCGAGGGCTGCCTGCAGGACATTCACTGGTATGATGGCGCCTTCGGCTACTTCCCCACCTACACCCTGGGGGCGCTGGCGGCGGCCCAGTTCTTCCAGGCGGCGCGGGCGGCGGTGCCGGAGATGAGGGACGCCCTGGGCCGAGGGGATTTCGCCCCGCTGCTGGGGTGGTTGCGGGCCCACGTGCACAACCATGGCCGGCTGCGCTCCCTGGAGGCCCTGCTGGCGGCGGCCACCGGCCGCCCCCTGGACTCCGCCGCCTGGGTGGCCCATATCCGGGAGCGCTATACCGGGGCCGGCTGAGCCGCGGACGCGCGCGCCCAAGGACTCACGTGGCACGGCCCGGTGACCGGGCGGCCACAACGCAAGGGACACAACAACCGTGCAATACGTCAGCACCCGTGGCCAAGCGCCGGCCCTGTCGTTCGAAGACGTGCTGCTCACCGGCCTGGCGCCCGATGGCGGTCTCTATGTGCCCGAGGCCTGGCCCGCCCTGTCGCCGGAGGCCATCCGCGCCCTGCGCGGCCTGGACTTCCCCAGCTTGGCCGTGGCCATCATGCGGCCCTTTGTGGGCGAGACCTTCCCCGGCGAAACCCTGGACCATCTGGTGCATGGCGCCTATCGCCGGTTCGACCACCGGGCGGTGGCGCCCCTGAAGATGGTGGGCCCCAACCAGTGGCTCATGGAGCTGTTCCATGGGCCCACCCTGGCCTTTAAAGACTACGCCTTGCAGGTGGTGGGCGAGATGTTCGACCATGTACTGGCCCGGCGGGGCAGCCGGTTGACCATCCTGGGCGCCACGTCCGGCGACACGGGATCCGCCGCCATCGAGGCCTGCCGTGATCGGGAAAACGTGGACATCTTCATCCTGCACCCCAAGGACCGGGTGAGCGAGGTGCAGCGGCGGCAGATGACCACCGTGGACGCTCCCAACGTTTTCAACATCGCCATCGAGGGCAATTTCGACGACTGTCAGGATCTGGTGAAGGCCGCCTTCGCCGACGAGACCTTCCGGGCCGAGCAGCAGTTGTCGGCGGTGAATTCCATCAACTGGGCCCGCATCATGGCCCAGATCGTGTACTACATCCATGCGGGGCTGGCGGTGGGCGCGCCGGATCGACCGGTGGCCTTTGCCGTGCCCACGGGCAATTTCGGCAACGTCTACGCTGGCAATGCCGCCCGGGCCATGGGGCTGCCGGTGACGCAACTGGTGGTGGGGTCCAACAGCAACGACATTTTGACCCGTTTTTTCGCCACCGGGGAAATGTCCCTGGCGCCGGTGGTCTCCACCCTGTCGCCCTCCATGGACATCCAGGTTTCCAGCAATTTCGAGCGGCTGTTGTTCGAGCTTTACGACCGCGACGGCGCCGTGGTGCGCGACCTGCTGGGCCGTTTGCGCCAGGAGGGCCGCTTCCAGGTGGCCGAAGAGCGCTGGCGGCAGGCCTGCCAACTGTTCGACGGTCTGCGCCAGGATGACGAGCAGACCCGGCTCACCATCGCCGAGACCCTGGCGGAGACCGGCGAACTTATCGATCCCCACTCGGCCATCGGCGTGGCGGCGGGGCGCCAGCGCGCCCGCCGGCGCGACGTGCCCATGGTGGCCCTCGCCACCGCCCACCCCGCCAAGTTCCCCGATGCCGTAGAATCGGCCACCGGTCGGCGGCCGGCACTGCCGTCGCGCCTTCAGGCCATCATGACCGCGCCCGAGCATTACGCCGTGCTGCCGGCCGAGGCCGACGCGGTGAAACAGTACGTGCGCACGCGGGGGCAGGCATGAGTCGCGACCACATCCGGCATACGCCCCTGGACAACGGGCTGGTGGTGCTCACCGATACCATGGACACGGTGGAAACGGCGTCCCTGGGCATCTGGGTGGACGCGGGGGCCCGCCATGAAAGCCCCGCCGTCAATGGCATCTCCCACCTGATGGAGCACATGGCCTTTAAGGGGACCGCCCGGCGCTCCGCTCAGGACATCGCCGAGGAGATCGAGGCCGTGGGCGGCCACCTGAATGCCTACACCTCCCGCGAGACCACCGCCTTCTATGCCAAGGTGCTGCGGGAACACCAGGACGTGGCCCTGGATATCCTGGCCGACATCGTGCAAAACGCGATCCTGGACCCGGAGGAACTGGAACGCGAGCGGGCGGTGATCCTCCAGGAAATCAACCAGGTGGCCGATACCCCCGACGACATCATCCACGATCATTTCCAGGCCACGGCCTTTCCCGACCAGCCTTTGGGCCGGCCGGTGCTGGGCAGCGCCGACATCGTGCGGGGTCTGTCCCGGGACACGGTGCAGGCGTTCCTGGACCGCCATTACGTGGCGCCGCGCATGGTGCTGTCGGCGGCGGGGCGGGTGGACCACGACACCCTGGTGGCCTGGGCGGCGGAGGCCTTCGGGGCCCTGCCGGCGGGGGGCGCGCCCGAGGCGGTCCCGGCGGCCTATGGCGGTGGCGATTTCCGCGAACACCGCGACCTGGAACAACTGCACCTGATGTTGGGCTTTCCCGGGGTTTCCTACCGCGACGAGGATTTTTATGCCGCCTCGGTGCTTTCCACCCTGCTGGGCGGCGGCATGAGTTCGCGGCTGTTCCAGGAATTGCGGGAAAAACGGGGGCTGGTGTACACGGTCTACAGCTTCACCAGCGCCTATACCGATGGCGGTCTGTTTGGCGTTTATGCCGGTACCGGGCCGGAGGAAGCCGACACCCTGATCCCCGTGCTGTGCGACCAGATTCTGGCCGCCACCGAAACACCGCCCGAGGACGAGGTGGCCCGCTCTCGCGCCCAGCTTAAGGCCAGTATTCTCATGTCCCTGGAAAGCACCTCGTCCCGCTGCGAACAACTGGCCCGGCAGTGGATGATCCACGGTCGTTCCCTCAGCCCCGAGGAACTGGTGGCCGGCGTGGAAGCGGTCACACCGGAACGGGTGGCCGCGGTGGCGGGACGCCTGTTCGCCCACGAGCCCACGCTGACCCTCATGGGCCCCATGGGCAGGGTGGAATCCTACGACGGGGTGCGCCACCGCCTCCAGGCCTGACCCGTTCCCGGGAGTAGAATGCCCGAAGGCCCATGCGCGCCCCTTGTGACAACGGGCGGAGCCTGCCATAGTGAGAGCAGGAGCCGTCGGGCGTGCGCCGTCCCGGGGGCTTGGTCACCAGGAGTAGACAGGCGACTTCATGAGCCTTGCGCACGAATATGTGGAGTATCAAAAGCTTGTGCTGGAGAAGGGAATCATCTTCTCCTACGGCGGAATCGTTTCCGAGTCCGTCCTATATTCCATGGGCGAGGCCCTGAAGCAGAAAATGACCATGGAAGAGACCAACACCAATACTATCAAGCGGGTCTTTTCTGTGTTCGTGGAACAAGTTCAGAATATCATCCGCTATTCGGCAGAGCGGGATGGTCCTCCCCATATGCCCCTCAGTTCGGGTATCGTCACCGTGGGTCGGGAAGAGGACGGCTTTTTCGTGGTCTGCGCCAACATGGTCACGCCCGAGGCGGCCAACGAGCTGAAAACCCGGTTGCAGGATCTGGAGGGCATGGATCCCCAGGAACTCAAAGCCTATTATCGTCAGAAACTGCGTGAACCGCAGGACCAGGATGCCGTGGGAGCCGGACTCGGCCTCCTGGAAATTGCCCGCCGCGCCAGCGCCCCCGTGGAGTATGATCTGATGGATTTCGGCGCCGACCGCACCTTCTTTTGTCTCAAAGCCTACATCTGATGGTCCCATGAACCGCATCACCCGCGAGCCCAGCGAACGCGCCCCCCTGGTGGACTTCGATTTCAACGCCGGCCATCTGGTGATGAAGGGCGAATCGTATCCGGAGGATGCGGCGGCCTTTTTTGGGCCGCTGCTGGAATCTCTGCGTCGCTATCTGGAACAACCGGCCGAAAGCGTATGCGTGTATTTCGAGATGGCCTATTTCAACAGCAGCAGCGCCAAGGCCCTGATGAACATGTTCCAGATGCTGGAGGACGCAGCCGCCCAGGGGCATACCATCCGCATCAACTGGTTTTATCACGAAGACGACGATACTATGGCCGAATTCGGTGAAGACTTCTCCGAGGATATGGAACACGCTGAATTCCTGCTCAGGGTCATTGAATAACGGATCCCATGATGACAGCGGAGGGGGGGCATGAACGACGAACCCGGCAAGGTCGATAGCCTCTCCCTTTTCCACGCCGAGGAACAGGTGCTGGCCGAAACCGAGGCCATGCTGCGCAAGCTCCAGGAAGTGGGGCAGGGTGTGACCCGACTGGCGGAAGCCTATCGCCGGGGGTATAACGAACAGCGGCGCATGGTGCGGTTGTCCGACCGCACGCAATATGATCTCCAGGCCGCCAATCAACGGCTCAACCAGCAGGCCGAGGAACTGCGGGGCCTCAACCAGGCTCTGACCGACGAGGTGGATGAACGCCGCCGTCTGGAAGATGAGTTGCGGCGTCTGGCGGCGACCGATTCCCTCACCGGCGCCTACAACCGGCGCTATATCATGGAAATGGGGGTCCATGAGGTCCACCGCACCCGCCGCCACGGGGGGGCTCTTTCCGTGCTGCTCATGGATCTGGATCATTTCAAGCGGGTGAACGACACCCTGGGCCACGCGGCGGGCGACGGCGCGCTGGTGCATTTCGTGGCCGTGGTGCGCGGCCGCCTGCGGGAAGGGGACGTGTTGGGCCGGTTCGGGGGCGAGGAATTCGCCGTGCTGTTGCCCGAGGCCGATCCGACCGATGCCCGTGATGTGGCGGAGCGTATCCGCGCCGCCCTGGAGGCCACGCCGGTCCCCGACATTGACTGGCCGCTGACCGTGAGCATCGGCGTGGCCACCTACACGGACGAGGATGGCACCATCGACCGGACCCTTAACCGCGCCGACCACGCCCTCTATACCGCCAAGCACCAGGGCCGCAACCGGGTGGTGGCTGTGGAGGCTACCGAAACTCCGGATCCAGATAGATAAGCAGGGAAACGGCGGTGAGGGCGGCCACCACCGTGGGGCCCAGGGCCGCCACCAGCAGCGGCAGTCCGCCGGTCAAGGCCAACGCCTCCACCAGTTCCGAGAAAAAATAGACCGAGAAACCCACCACAATGCCACTGGTCATCCGCAGGGCGATTCGGCCCTGGCGCTGATGCACGCCGGCGAACATCACCGCGCCGATGGTGGCCATCGCCACCAGCAGCAACGGTTCGGCCAGGATGGAATAAAACCGTAACCGCTGGCGGCGGGCGGAAAAGCCCGATTCTTCGTAGAATCGGATGAACCCCGGCATCTGCCACACCGACAGCGTTTCCGGCTGGGCATATTTTTCGTCAATGCGGTCCACGCTCAGGTCGGTGGACAGCTCGTCGCTTTGCACCCGCTGGCTGGGGCGGTCGGGCTCCATGAGCCAGGGGTGGTGCAGCACCAGCCGGCCGTTGGCCAGCAGGGCGCTTGGCCCCTCCAGCCGCCGCACGAACTGGCCGTCGTTGTTCATTTCGAACACGCTGATGTTTTCCAGGTGCAGGGTTTTTTCCTCGCCCTGTACCACCCCCCGGGCATGGATGATCCGCAGACCACCGGTCACCGGCTCCCGCAGCCACAGCCCGGTCTGGCCCAGGTCGAACTGGGTGAATACCTGATCGAACAGGCGCTTATGCAACTGGTCATAGTCGCGGAAGGTGGCGGCGGCAAAGGGGTTCACGGCCGCCACCGTCACCACGCCCGCCAGCAGCGACACGGCCATCACCGGCAGCATCAGCCGCCAGATGGTGAGCCCGGCAGCCCGCATGATCACCAGCTCGTTGTGCCGATTCAACCGCCATAGGCTGTACATGGCCGCCACCAGCACCGTGGAGGGCAGCACCTTGCTGACCATGTTGGGTTGCTTGAGCAGGGCCAGGGTGAGCACATCGCGAAAGCCCACGCCCTCCCGGCCGCCGGCGTCCTTCATCAGGGTCACCACGTCCGCCAGCAGGACAACACCCTGCACCAGCACCATGGCCACCACCAGGGGACCCAGGTACTGCACGGCCAGATAGCGGAGAAGACGAGGCGCGAAGGGCATGGGTCCGGTGGGCTGGGGAGGGGCGAGCTTGGCGATCCGCCTTCTTCTGTGGCACGCTCGCGCTCCCCTGTCCACCTCCACCTGCCCGAACCCTGCCCGAAGGAGCCCGCCATGGTCCGGTTGACCCGTCTCTACACCCGCACCGGCGACGACGGCACCACCGCCCTGGTCACCGGTGCCCGCGTGGAGAAACACCACCCCCGGCTGGCGGCCGTGGGCAGTGTGGACGAGCTCAACGCTGTGCTGGGGGTGGCCTGGTGCCACGTGGCGGCGGAGGAAACCACCCTGTTAGCCACGGTCCAGAACGACCTGTTCGACCTGGGAGCCGATCTGGCCACGCCCCTGGATCCGGACGAGTCCCCCGGTCACGCCCTGCGCATGCAGGCACCGCAGGTAAGTCGGTTGGAGGCATGGATTGACCGCTACAACGAGGCCCTGCCGCCGCTGGACTCTTTCATCCTTCCGGCGGGGTCCTTGGCCGCCGCCCACCTGCACCATGCCCGCACCGTGGCCCGGCGGGCGGAGCGGGACGTGACGGCGCTGGCGGTGGTGGCGCCGGTGACGCCGGCGGCGCGGCAGTATCTCAACCGTCTGTCGGACCTATTGTTCGTGCTGGCCCGCCATGTCCTGCCGAGGGGCGAGGAGGTTTGCTGGGCGCCGGGAGGTGGCGGCGACGAATAACCTTCCGCGCCGCCACTGGGGCCCATTTTTCGGGTCCCAGTGGCGGCGACCCATTTAGGGCCCCAGCACGATGCGATAGTGGGCCCTGCCGCTGCGCAGGTGGTCCAGGGCGTCGTTCACTTGGTCGAAGCGGTAGCGTTCGACTTGTGGCCGGATGTTATGGCGGTCGGCAAATGTGAGCATGTGGGCGATGGTGCCGGGGCTGCCCACCGGCGATCCGGAAACGGACCGCTGGCCGCCGATCAGGGGGAAGACGCTCAGAGCCTATCGCGGTCAACGGGACCCATTTTCAGGTCCCAGTGACCGCGTGAATCGGCTCTATCTATTTGTTTTATACCCTGTCTACGCCAAAACCCGGAAATTGTCCCTGTCGATGATATGGAACGTATCGGAGACGACGTCCCTGATTCGGTGCGTGAATCCGCTCTATACCCAGACTCCGTTCCCGACCAGGGCACCGTGGTGACGGTCTGCTTTCCCGCCCCGGGACCGGCCACGCCCCAAGGGAGGCCGGGCCCCTCAAACCCCGGTGGCGCCCTGCGTGCGCTCCACCGCCCACAATAACCCCAGGTTATCCTCTTCACTGAGTCGTCACGGTCCTCGGATCATTTTCCGGTCTAGCATGCGCCGCAGTGATGTCATGTCAGAAGGAGGAGTCCATGAGGGTGTTTGGTCAGTGGTCTAGAGCGGTATCCGTCGCCCTGCCGGCGGTGCTGACGGCGGTCCCGGTGGCCGCCGAGCCCACCTACAGCATCGTGCCGCAGTGCTATGTGAAGACCGAGGACGCCGCCGGGGCGGTGCACAACGGCTGCTACACCTGTCACGTGGCCGCCGAGGCGCCCAATCCCACCGACGATGCCGAGCTGCAGACCGCCTATGCTTTTTTGCCCGGCGACAACCACAATCCGTGGACCAACCTGTTCCGCGATCCCCGGCCGGCCATGGCCGCCTGGTCGGACGCGGACATTCTGGCCTGGATCCGCACCGACAACTACCATGATCCCGAGGGACGGCCGCGGCTGGCCACGGTGCTGGCCGATCCGCCGGCGGCCTGGGACCTGAACGACAACGGTCGCTGGGACGGCTATATTCCCGATGCCTATTTCCGCTTCGACGACCGGGGCTTCGACCGCACGCCGGAAGGCACCTACAGCGGCTGGCGGGCCTTTGCCTACACGCCTTTCCCCGGGGTGTTCATGCCCACCAACGGCAGCACCGACGATGTGCTGATCCGGCTGGCGCCGCCCTTCCGCCAGACGGCCGGGGGGGCGTTCTCACCAGAGGTCTACGAGGTGAACCTGGCCCTGGTGGAGGCGGCCATCCGCCGCGCCGACGCCCCGCTGCCACCCACCGACGAAACGGCCCTGGGCCAGGATCTGGACGGCGACGGCCGCCTCGGCACCGCCACCCAGGTGGTTTGGCGCGAGGGTCTGACGTATGTGGGGCGTGCCGATGACATCCCAGTGACGCCCGGGCTCTATCCCGTGGACACCGAATTCCTGCACACCGTGCGCTATGTGGATCCCGACCGCGCCATGGCCGCCCGCATGAAGGAAGTGCGCTATGGCCGCAAGGTGCGGGCCCTGTTGCCGGTGCAATTGGCCAACGCGTGGCGCAACGAGGTGGCGGAGGCGGTGGTGGACAGCCCCTTCCCCCGCTGGTGGGGCAACGCCGAGGAGGGCCTGGGGAATGGCATCGGTTGGGTCTATCAGGGCTTCATCGAGGACGCGGAGGGGGCGCTGCGCCCCCAAAACCAGGCGGAAACGGAATTCTGCATGGGATGCCATGGCTTCATGGGGGTGACCACCGATACCACGTTCGCCCTGCCGCGCAAGATCGGCGGGTTCCAGGATGGCTGGTACCACTGGGACCAGAAAAGCCTCGCCGGTACCCCCGAGCCCAAGGGGCCCAACGGCGGCTGGGAATACACCACGTGGCTGGAACGGTTGGGCGCGGGCGATGACTTCCGCAGCAACACGGAAGTGAGGGAACGCTTCTTCAATGCCGATGGGCACCTGAAGCCGGAGCGGGTGGCGGCGTTGCACCAGGACATCACCACCCTGATCCTCCCCTCTCGGGAACGGGCCTTGGCCCTGAACAAAGCCTACCGTGTGTTGGTGGAGGCCCAGAGCTTCTCTCGGGGACGCGACGCCGTGCTGGCCCCTCTGACCCAAACGGTGTGGGAAACGGTGGAACGGGACGCCCCCACCGGCGTGAAAACCCCGGAAGAGCG
>CAZHRQ010000021.1:15864-25935 GCA_964535075.1 uncultured Rhodobacterales bacterium
GAGCGGCCGTAAGGGGATATCGCATCCGGCCGCGTTCCCGTCGCGTGCGATCCGCTCTCGACGGGAACGCGGGCCTTCACGGTGTTTCGGGGAATTCGCGCTGCCATTGGGCGGGGGTCATTTGCAGTCCCAGCACCACCCGCTGGCGGGGGCCTTCGGTCTCCGGATCGGCCAGGGGAATGTGGAGTCGCACCACGCCATCCCGCACCCGCACCACCCGGTCGTCCACGAACTGCGCCGGCACGTAAAACACCCGCTTGCCCTGGGGGTGCGGCCAGAAGGCGGGCAGGGCCGCGAAATAGGGCACCTGCACCGTCTCGTTGCCGGCGGCCGGGCCGGGGCTGATTTCCAGGTCCACCGCCAGCAACACCTCCACGCTGTCCTTGTGGTAGCGGCATTCCCCCTGGAAGCCCAGGATCTCGGCCCGGTAGAGGGGGCGGGAGGGTTCGCTGGCGTTGCGGCGGTAGGTCACCACCGTGTCGGCGCCGGTGGCCAGCTCCACCCGGGGGCAGGCCGGTCCGCCCCCGCCCCAGTCGGGCAACCACGACGCACAGCCCGCCAGGGCCAGCGGCAACGCCGCCACTCCCGCGCGGCGAAAGAGGCTGAGCGCGCGGCGAAAGAGGCGAGGGCGGAACGGGCTCGGCATGCCGGGGTCTCTCTCCTGGCTTTGGGGGTGGCTGCCGCTTGACCGGCGCCGGCCCCGTGGGTCATTGTCGCCACTGTAGCCACCGGCATCCCCCGGGTAAAGATGAACGACCCGGGTTCTTCCCCCAATTCCCCCACGAGAACAGGCGCACGAGGTTTTCTGGTCCATGGCCCCCCTGACCCTGACCCTGGCCGAGCCCCGGGGCTTTTGCGCGGGCGTTACCCACGCCATCGAGCATGTGGAACGCGCTCTGGCCCTGTGGGGGCCCCCCGTCTACGTTCGGCACGAGATCGTGCACAACCGGCATGTGGTGGACCGCTTGCGGGCCCGTGGCGCCGTGTTCGTGGACGAGCTGGACGAGGTGCCGGACGGGGCGCGGGTGATCTTTTCCGCCCATGGCGTGCCCCGCAGCGTGCCCGAGGCGGCGGAAGCCCGGAACCTGCCCTATCTGGACGCCACCTGTCCCCTGGTGCGCAAGGTGCACCGGGAAGCCCTGCGCCATCACGAGGCCGGCCGTCATGTGCTGCTCATCGGCAAGCCCGGCCACCAGGAGGTGATCGGTACCCTGGGCCAGGTGCCCGAGGGGGTCATGACCGTGGTGCCCGATACCACGGCGGCGCATGAGGTCACGGTGCCCGATCCCGAAAAGGTGGCCTATGTCACCCAGACCACCCTGTCGGTGGATGACGCGGCGGCGGTGATCGCCGTGTTGCAGGCGCGCTTCCCCGCCCTGGTGGGCCCCGCCCGGGAGGACATCTGCTATGCCACCACCAACCGCCAGAACGCCGTGAAAGCCCTGGCGCCCCGGGTGGAGGCGCTGCTGGTGTTGGGCACGGCCAATTCCTCCAACTCTCGCCGCCTGGTGGAGGTGGCCCGCCGGGCCGGCTGTGAACGGGCCGAATTGGTGGATGGTCCCGAAAGTCTGGACGTGGCGGCCTTCGACGACGTGACCACCCTGGGCATGACCGCCGGCGCCTCGGCGCCCGAGGATCTGGTGCAGGGGATGGTGAATGCCTTCCGTGCCCGCCGCCCGGTGAAGCTTGACACGTTGGCGGTGGCCGAGGAAACGGTCAGTTTCCGTCTTCCCGCCGCCCTGCGTGCCGCCGGCGACTGAGCCCACCCGGAGAAGCGTTCCATGGCCGTTTATACCGAGGTTTCCGACGACGCCCTGATCCGGTTCGTGGCCGAGTACGACATCGGCGAGGTGCTCTCCTGCAAGGGCATCGCCGAGGGGGTGGAGAACAGCAACTATCTGTTACAGACGGATCGTGGCCCCTTCATCCTCACCCTCTATGAAAAGCGGGTGGTGGAAGAGGAGCTCCCCTTCTTCCTGGGGCTGATGGACCATCTGGCGGCCCGGGACGTGGCCTGTCCGGTGCCGGTTCACGGGCGCGACGGGGCGGCCTTGCGCCGGTTGTGCGGTCGGCCCGCCGCCATTGTCACCTTCCTGTCCGGCATGTGTCCCCGACGCATCCTGCCCGAACACTGTTATCAGGTGGGGGTGGCCCTGGCCCGGCTGCACCAGGCCGCCGCCGATTTCCCCGGCCGGCGGGAGAATGCCCTGGGGCCCGAGGGCTGGCGGCGTCTGGAAACCCAGTGCCATGCCCTGGCCGATACGGTGGAAAAGGGTCTGGCCGCCGAACTGGCCGCCGACGTGGCGGACATTACCCACCGCTGGCCCCGGGATCTGCCGGTGGGGGTGATCCACGCCGATCTGTTCCACGACAATGTTTTTTTTCACCGTCACCGGTTGTCGGGGATCATTGATTTCTATTTCGCGTGTACCGATTTCCTGGCCTATGATCTGAGCATCTGTCTGAACGCTTGGTGTTTTGAGGGCAGCCGCAGTTTCAATGTCACCAAGGCGCGGTCCCTGCTCAACGGGTACAGTGCCGTGCGGCCGTTGACGGCGGCGGAGACGGAGGCCCTGCCGCTCCTGGCGCGGGGCAGTGCCCTGCGTTTCCTGCTCACCCGGCTTTATGACTGGGTGCATACCCCCGCCGACGCCCTGGTGCGGCCCAAGGACCCCCGGGATTTCCTGTCCCGGCTGCGTTTCCACCGTACCGTGGCCTCGGCCCAGGCCTACCTGGCCGCGGTATGAGCCGGCCCGTGGTGATCCATACCGACGGCGCCTGTTCCGGCAATCCCGGTCCCGGCGGCTGGGGCGCGGTGCTGGCCAGCGGGCCCCATGAAAAGGAACTCAGCGGCGGCACGCCCGAGACCACCAACAACCGCATGGAGCTCACCGCCGTGATCGAGGCGCTCCGGGCCTTGAAGCGGCCGTGTCAGGTCGTGATCCACACGGACAGCGAATACGTGATGAAGGGGCTGACCGAGTGGCTGCCCGGCTGGAAGGCCCGGGGCTGGAAGACGGCGGCGAAAAAGCCGGTGAAGAACGCCGACCTGTGGCAGACCCTGGAACAGGAGGCCGCCCGGCATCAGGTTACCTGGGAATGGGTGCGGGGGCACAGCGGCGATCCCGGCAACGAACGGGCCGACGCCCTGGCCCGGGCTGCTGCCCGATCCCAGAAAACGGGGTAATCGCAAGAGCGGGAGCATGATGCGGTGGCGGAGGACGCCTCGTTTCTGGTGGTGGACGACAATCCCGGGGACCGGCTGTTACTGACAGCGGTGCTGGGCACCCATTGGCCGGGCGCCCGCCTGTGGGAGGCCGGCTCCCTGGCCGAGGCCACCCCCCTGCTGCAACAGCAGCGCCTGGATGCCGTGCTGCTGGACCTTTCCCTGCCCGATGGCCAGGGGACGGCGGTGATCGCGGCGGTGCGGGCCATCACCGGCGAACCGGCGCTGGTGGCGGTCTCCGGCGATGACGATGCGGCCCGGATGGTGGAGATCCTGCACCAGGGGGCCGCCGACTATCTGGTGAAGGGACGTTTCGATGGCCCCACCCTGGTGCGCACCCTGCACCATGCCCTGGATCGTCATGCCCTGTTGCGAGGGGCTCACCGGGCCGACCTGATGGCGGAAACCACCGCCGAGCCCTTCGTGGAGGCCGATGCCCGGGGGCGCGTGGTTGCGGTGAACGCGGCCTTTTGCAGCTTGAGCGGGTATAGTCGGGCCGCCCTCGCCGGGGTGCCCTTGGCCCGGATTTGTCCCGCCAGCGCCGATGTGGTGTCCCTGGCGGACGTGGCGGTGCCCCTGGGCGAGGTGGCCACCGTGCCGGCGGTGGTGCGCGGGGCGGCGGGCACCCTGCACCCGGTGCGGGCCCGGGTGCGTCTCACGCCGGGGGGCGGTGTGCTGGCCTTTCTGGCCATGCCGGGCGAAACGGACCGGGTGCGGGCCGCCCTGGCCGCTTGCGAGGCGCGTTATCATGACATGGCTGCCGCCGCCGGGGGCTATCTGTGGGAAACCGACGTCGGCGGACACTTCCGCCATCTGTCGGAAAAGGTACGGGAGGTGTTGGGCTTCGGGCCGGAGGAACTGCTGGGGCGCACCCCTTTCGATCTCATGCCGGCAGAGGAGGGCGCGCGCCTGCGACGCTGGTGGGCCTATCAGGCGGGCCAGCCCTTTCGCAACCTGGAACACCGCGTCCTTACCCGGGGCGGACGGGGGGTGTGGCAGCGGGTCAATGGGGTGCCCGTGCACGATGAAACGGGGGCTCTGACCGGGTATCGCGGCATGGCCACCGATATCACCCGTGAACGCCACGAACGGGATCGGTTGCGGGACCGGGAAATGCACCTCAAGGCCCTGCTGGAGGCGGCCCCCGACCCCATCATCGCCGTGGATGAGGACGGGCGGGTGCGCAGCTTCAATCGGGCGGCGGAAACCGTGTTCGGCTATGCCGCCCATGAAATCATGGGCCAGCCGGTGGGCTGGCTCATGCCCGAGTCCGAGGCCGCCCGGCACCAAGACGACATCAATCGCTATCTCGGCACCGGCGAACCGCAGGTGATCGGCCAGGGCCGGGAGGCGGAGGCCCAACGCAAGGACGGAACGGTGTTTCCCGTGCACCTGACCGTGACCGATACCGGGCTGGAAACCCCGCGCCTGTTCATCGGCGTGGTGCGCGATATCACCCAGCGGCAGGCGCTGGAACAGGAATTACGGCGGCTGGCCCATAGCGATCCCCTCACCGGCTGCGCCAACCGCCGGGCTTTCGAGCAGATGCTGGAGGCGGAACTGGCCCGCGCCGACCGCTACGGTCCTCCCACGGCGCTGCTGCTGATGGACCTGGATCACTTCAAGCTGGTGAACGATCGCTACGGCCATCCCGGTGGCGATGCGGCCCTGAGCGGGTTCGTGGCGACGGTTTCCGGGGTGTTGCGGCCCAGCGACCGCATGGCCCGGCTGGGGGGAGAGGAGTTCGCCCTGCTGGCGCCCGAAACCGACGAGGCCGGCGCCCTGACCCTGGCCGAACGGTTGCGGCAGCGGGTGATGACCCATCCCGTGGCCTTTGCCGGTCAGCACATTGCCTTGACGGTGAGCGTTGGCGTGGCGGTGCGGACCGCCGGTGGCGTTGCGGCCGATACCTTCCTGGGGCAGGCCGATGAAGTGCTCTATCGCGCCAAGCATGGCGGCCGCAACCGGGTGGAGGCGGCATGGCAGGGGCCCTGATCCCGTCTCTTGCGACCGGGACACGGGCACGGTAAAGACGGGCGGGGTGCACAACCGAGTGGAAGGGGACCACCATGACGCAACGCCACCTGCTCACCGGCCATGCCGCACCGCGCCTAGCCGGCGAAGAGCGGCCCATCAGCCTTCCGGGGATGCTGATCCTTGCCGTGCTCATCGGCGTGGTGACCGGGGTGGGCTCCATCGTTTTCCAGGGGGTGCTCAGCCTGATTCAGAATCTGGCCTTCTACGGCCAGTTTTCCTTCACGCCGTACAATGGCTACATGCCGCCCAGCCCCTGGGGCTGGTGGGTGATTTTTGTGCCGGCCCTCGGGGCGTTGGGGGTGGTGTTCCTGACCCGCAATTTCGCGCCCGAGGCCAAGGGCCACGGCGTGCCCGAGGTGATGGATGCCATCTATTATAAGAAGGGACGTATCCGCCCCATCGTGGCGGTGATCAAGATCCTGGCTTCGGGCCTGTGTATCGGCACCGGCGGCGCGGTGGGGAAAGAGGGGCCCATCATGCAGATCGGCTCCGCCATGGGCGCCACCCTGGCCAGACTCACCCGGTTGTCCACCGGGCAGCGCATCACCCTGCTGGCGGCCGGCGCCGGCGGCGGCATTGCCGCCACCTTCAACACGCCGGTGGGGGGGGTGCTGTTCGCCATCGAACTGCTCATGCCCGAGGTGAGCACCCGCACCTTCCTGCCTGTGGCCGTGGCCACCGGCACCGCCACCCTGGTGGGGCGCCTGTTCTATGGCGGAGCACCGCTGTTCGTGATGCCCATCGCCGACCTTCCGGCCCTGGGCGGCCTGGACGTGCCCGTGTTCCTGGGCCTGGTGGCGGTGGGGCTGGGTTGTGGCATCGCCTCCTGGATGTTCATCAAGCTGTTGTTCTTTTTCGAGGAACAGGTGCCCCGCATCCCCGGCGGCGAATATCTGCAACACTCCCTGGGCATGCTTACCGTGGGGGTGGTGTTCTATGGCCTGATGATGTTCTACGGCCACTACTATGTGGCGTCGGGGGGCAACGGTTTCCTGCAGGATATTCTTCAGGGCGGCACCTTTGCCTTGATCCTGTTGGTGTTGCTGTTCCTGGCCAGTCTGTATGCCGCCACCATGACTCTGGGCTCGGGCGGTTCGGGCGGCGTGTTTTCGCCTTCGCTCTACATGGGCGCCACCATGGGCGGGGCCATTGGCGTGGCGTTGCAGATGCTCCTGCCCGAGCATGATTTCACCCTGGCGGCCTTTGCCATGGTGGGCATGGCGGCCATGGTGGCGGCCAGCACCGGGGCCGCCCTCACCGCCATCGTGATGCTTTTCGAGATTACCCGCGATTACAACATCATCGTGCCCATGATCATGGCCGTGGGGCTGGCGGTGGCGGTGGGCCGGGCCCTGTCGCGGGAAACGGTGTTCACCATCAAGCTGGTGCGGCGCGGTCACCGGGTGCCCACGGGGCTGGCCACCAACATGTTCATGGTCCATGCCGCCCGCGAGGTGATGACCACCACCCTGGGCCAGGGCGGGCCGCAACAGACCGCCCGGCAGGTGTTTGAGCACCTGAGCACCGAGCAGCGCATGACCCCGGTGCTGGTGGTGGCCGAGGACCATGTGGTGGGGGTGGTGCCGCCGGTGAATCACATTCCCCACGACCGCATGGAGGAAACCTTGGCCGCCCTGCTGGACGATCAGGTGCCCCGGGTGCTGCCCGATGAGACGGTGCACGAGGTGATCATGTCTCTGCAGGAAACCGGGGCGTGGTGCGCGCTGGTGGTGGCGCCCGACGCCCTGCACGCCGAGCACCTCACCCCCGATCAGGTGCAGGGGGTCATTCCTCAGGACACCCTGGGCGGCACCGTCGTCCAGCGGGTTACCAGCCTGGAAGATTAGAGCCGATCGCGGTCAAGGGAGCCCATTTTGGGGTCCCCTTGACCGCGTGAATCGGCTCTAAAGGGCATGAACCTCGGCGGGGTCATCCAGCAGGGTGACCCCGTGGCTGCGCAGGGCCTCCAGGGCGGCGTTCAGAGAGCCGTCCATGTCCAGGCCCCGGCAGGCGGGCAGCACCACCACCGTCTCGAAGCCCGCCGCCACGGCATCCTCCGCCGACCACGCCACGCAGAAATCGGTGGCCAGTCCCGTCAGCACCACCCGCGTCACCCCCCGCGCCGTCAGCCAGCCGGACAGCCCGGTGCTGGTCTTGTGGTCGTTCTCGCGAAAGGCCGAGTAGCTGTCCACCGCCCGGTGCGCGCCCTTGCGTACAATCAGGTGGGCATAATCGGTTTCCAGCAGCGGGTGAAACGCCGCGCCGAGGGTTCCCTGCACGCAGTGCTCCGGCCACAGCACCTGCGGGCCGTAAGGCATCTCCACGGTGGTGAAGGGCGGCTTTTCGTGATGGCAGGCGAAGGAGGTGTGGTCCGCCGGGTGCCAGTCCTGGGTCAGCACCACGTGTTGGAAGTGGGGCAGCAACCCGTTGATCACCGGCACCACCGCGTGGCCCTCGGGCACGGCCAAATTGCCGCCGGGACAGAAATCGTTCTGGACGTCCACCACCATCAGGGCGGTGGTTGCGGATGGGCTCATGAAAGGATCTCCTGCTTAGAGCCTATCGCGGTCCATGGGACCCATTTTCGGGTCCCATGGACCGCGTGAATCGGCTCTATCTATTTGATTTAGAGCGGAGTCACGCCCCCAATCCGGTTCACAGCGTGACCCCGATTGGGGGCGATCCGCTCTAGACCCGCTCTAAAGGGGCCGCGCTGCGCTGTTGGCGGCCGGGGAATACCTTACCTCAGGATGCCGAAGGGGGAAGGCCCTGTTTGCGCGCGATTCGTTTCGCGGCTTGCGGTCCGGCGGCAAACGCGCTACCACCCGGCGCGAAGGAGTCATCAGACAGGGACCGAACGGGATGGAGCAGGGCTCACGCGGCCCCGCCTTGCTGCCGGTGGGGCTGAGGGATGTGTTGCCGCCCGATGCGGCATTCGAGGCAGCGGTCATGGAACGGATGCTGGGCCTGGTGGAAACCCATGGCTACGAGCGCATCCGGCCGCCCCTGGTGGAGTTCACCGAAACCCTGCTGGCGGGGCCCGGGGCCGCGCTCGCCGATGTGCTGTTCCGGACCACCGATCCCCAGGGGGACGGCCGCATGTTGGCGGTGCGGCCCGATTTCACCGTGCAGGCAGCCCGCATCGCCACCACCCGCCTGGCCCGACGGCCCCGACCGCTGCGGCTGGTGTGCGGCGGCTCCTCCCTGCGCGCCCGTGGCGACACCCTGGAGGGGCGGCGGCAACTCCTGCAGGTGGGGTTTGAGGTGTTCGGCGCCGATACCCCTCATGCCGATGCCGAAGTGATCACCCTGGCGGTGGCGGCGCTGGAGGCGGCGGGGCTCACGGGCGTTTCCGTGGACGTGACCCTGCCCACCCTGGTGCCGGCGATTCTGGCCGCCCACGCCCTGCCGGCGGAAGCCCTGGCCCCCCTGCGCCATGCCCTGGACCACAAGGACCGGGCGGTGGTGGCGGCCGAGGGCGGCGCGGCCACGGACGTGCTGCTGGCGTTGCTGGACGCCGAGGGGCCGGCGGCCCGGGCGCGAACCGCGCTGGAGACCCTGGCCCTGCCGGCGTCGGCGGCACCGGCGGTGGCGGGGCTGGCACGGGTGCTGGCGCTGCTGGCGGAGCGCCGTCCCGATCTGGCCGTGACCGTGGACCTTACCGAACGACGAGGGCTGGAATATCACACGGGCGTGTGCTTCAGTCTGTTCATCCCCGGGGCCGAGGTGGGGCGGGGCGGTCGCTATCTGGCCGCCGGCGACGAACCGGCCACCGGGGCCACCCTGGACCTGGACGGGGTCACGGGCGCCCTGGGCGCGCCGGCGCCCCGGCGGCGCCTGTTCGTGCCCCTGAGCCGTCTGGCCGAGGGGGACCAGTGGCGGGCCGAGGGCTATGTCACCGTGGCCGCCCTGGGCCCGGACGAGGATCCGGCGGCGGAAGCCGTGCACCTGGGGTGCGGCCACTGGCTGCCGGCCGAGGGCGGTCCGCCCCGGGCGGTCCGGGAAGAGTGAGACATTCCCTCCGCTGGCGGAGGGACAACGACCAACGACGACGGACATGTCATGGCGAATGTGGTGGTGATCGGCGCCCAATGGGGTGACGAAGGCAAAGGCAAGATCGTGGACTGGCTGGCCAGCCGCGCCGATGTGGTGGTGCGCTTCCAGGGGGGTCACAACGCGGGACACACCCTGGTGGTGGAGGGCACCACCTACAAGCTCAGTCTGCTGCCCTCCGGGGTGGTGCGGCCGGGGACCCTCAGTGTCATCGGCAACGGCGTGGTGCTGGACCCCTGGGCCCTGCTGGAGGAAATCGAGCGTGTCCAGGCCCAGGGGGTGACCCTCACGCCGGACAACCTGTGCATTGCCGACAACACGGCCCTGATCCTGCCTCTGCACCAGACCCTGGATGCGGCGCGGGAGGAGGCCCGGGGCGCCGCCCGCATCGGCACCACCGGGCGCGGCATCGGCCCCGCCTACGAGGACAAGGTGGCCCGACGCGCCGTGCGGGTGGGCGATCTGGCCGACGAAAAGGTGGTGGCCTACAAGCTGGAACACCTGCTGTTCCACCATAACGCCCTGCTCAAGGGTCTGGGCGCTCAGCCGCTGGAGACGGCCCCGCTGCTGGACAAGTTGATGGCGGTGGCCCCCCGCATCCTGCCCTACGTGGACACGGTGTGGCGGCGGCTGGAAGAGGCCCGGCGCAGCCGCAAGCGCGTGCTGTTCGAGGGCGCTCAGGGCACCCTGTTGGACGTGGACCACGGCACCTATCCCTTTGTCACCTCCTCCAACACCGTGGCGGCCGAGGCGGC
>CAZHRQ010000022.1:0-9644 GCA_964535075.1 uncultured Rhodobacterales bacterium
CTGGCCGCAACCATGCTCTGGCTCAAATAGTTAATTCGTTACTACAGCCTAGAGCGGATCGCCCCCAATCGGGTTCACGCTGTGAACCGGAGTGGTCGCGTGACTCCGCTCTCTCCATTTGATCGAGAGCGGGGTTTTTCCGTTCCCGGCCGAAACCGGGAACGGGAGAGCGGGGTTATTCCATGCGGATGGAGGGCGCCGGCTTGTCGGCCTCCATCTTTTCCGCCACGTCCATCATCTTGCGGGCGATGGCGCGGTAGGCCTGGGCGTGGGGGCTGTCCGGCTCCGCCGCCACGATGGGATTGCCGCCATCGGAGGTTTCGCGGATACGGATGTCCAGGGGCACATCCCCCAGGAACGGCACATCCAGCTTGTCGGCCGCTTCCTGGGCGCCGCCATGGCTGAAAATGTAGGCCTTGTCACCGCAGTTAGGACACACGTAGTAGCTCATGTTCTCCACGAACCCGAGCACCGGCACATCCACCTTGCGGAACATGTTGAGGCCCTTGCGGGCATCGGCCAGGGCGATGTCCTGCGGGGTGGAGACGATCACCGCCCCGGTCAGCGCCACCCGCTGGCTGATGGTCAGCTGGGTATCCCCGGTGCCCGGCGGCATATCGATGATCATGGCATCTAGCTTGCCCCAGGCCACGTCCTTGAACATCTGTTCCAGGGCGCCCATGACCATGGGACCACGCCAGACGATGGGGGCATCCTCTTCCACCAGGAAGCCCATGGACATGGTCTTGACGCCCATGGGCCCTTCCAGGGGGAGCAACACGTGGCCATCGGGGGACCGGGGCTGCTGATCGACCAGACCCAGCATACGGGGCATGGACGGCCCATAGATGTCGGCGTCGAACAAGCCCACGCTCAGGCCCTCGGCGGCCAGGGCCAGAGCCAGGTTGGCGGCGGTGGTGGACTTGCCCACGCCCCCCTTGCCGGAGGCCACGGCGATCACCCACTTCACGTCGGGCAACAGCTTGCCGTCACGCTCCGTGTCGGGCACGGACTCGGGGCCCTGGGGCGCGCCCTGTTGGGGCCCGTCCTCGTTATGGGCGGTCAGCACCGCCGTGGCGGTCAGCACCCCCGACAGGTCATAGACCGCGTTTTCGGCTTCCTTGCGGATGGGCTCCAGGCTGGGGCCGCGACCGGGATCCACCTCCAGGGCGAAAAAGACGTGCGCATCCTTGATCTGGATGCCCTTGACCATGCCCAGGCGGACAATGTCCTGGCCGCGATCCGGATCCTGGACCACCTTCAGGGCTTCCAGGACGCGTTCCTCCGTCACTTCCAGCATGCGTATGCGAACTCCTGTTTCTGAACCATCAGACGAATGGCCCCGGCACGGGCGGGCCCGGTTCGGATTGCGCCATCGGGGTGCCTGACATATAAGGCCGCTGACCGCCCGTGACAAATAGGCGGGCGCAAGTTTCCGCACCTTTTGCACCGGAGCGGACAGTCCACACCCCCCGACCCCCATGCGGGAGCCATACCGGGGGTTCACATGGCCCCGGATTTGCGCCAACATCCCCGGGAGCGCGCCGATCGGCCCCCGGGCCCCCGCGCACGCGACACATGCACAGGAGGGAATTCCATGCCCATGAATCCGCAAGGCGGCGGCCCTTGGGGCGGTCGTGGCGGTGGCGGCGGCGGCCGAGGCCCCTGGGGGGGCGGCGGCGGCGGCTCCGGTGGCGGATCCACCCCGCCCCCGGATATCGACGAAATGGTCCGCAAGAGTCAGGAACGTCTGAAAAGCATGCTGCCCGGTCAGGGCGGTGGGCGACGGCTGCTGCTGATCCTGGTGGGGGTGGCGGTGGTCCTGTGGCTGGCCACCGGATTCTACCGCGTGAACAGTGACCAGCAGGGCGTGATCCTGCGGTTCGGCGAGTGGGTGGCCACCACCGGCCCCGGCCTGCACTACCACTGGCCGGCCCCCATCGAAACGGCCCTCACCCCGCAGGTAACCAAGGTCAACCGCATCCAGATCGGTTTCCACACCGTGGGCAGCAGCGAACGGGACGTGGCCGAGGAAAGCCTGATGCTTACCGGTGACGAGAACATCGTGGACATCGATTTCTCCGTCTTCTGGCGCATCAAGGATGCCGGACACTATCTGTTCAACATCCAGAACCCCGAAGGCACGGTGAAGAAAGCGGCTGAAAGCGTCATGCGCGAAGTGATCGGCCAGACGCCCATTCAGGTGGCCTTCACCGAGGGCCGGATGGAAATTGCCCAGCGCACCCGTAAGCTGTCGCAGGAAATCCTGGATAGCTACCAGTCGGGAATCGAGATCACCCAGATACAGCTTCTGACCGTGGACCCGCCCGAACCGGTGATCGACGCCTTCAACGACGTACAGCGGGCCAAGGCCGACCTGGAGCGGCTGCGCAATCAGGCGGAAGCCTACCGCAACGACATCATTCCCCGGGCGCGCGGGGAATCGGAAAAGATCATCCAGGAAGCCAAGGCCTATCAGGAGCAGGAAGTCAACCGCGCCCAGGGGGATGCGGAACGCTTCACGCAGGTGCTCTCGGCCTACAGCGTCGCCAAGGATGTTACCGTCAAGCGTATGTACTTCGAGACCATGGAAAAGATCATGGGCCGGGTAAACAAAGTGATCCTGGACAGCGGAGCCACCGCCGGCGGCGGCTCGGGCGGACCCGAAGGCGTGGTGCCCTATCTGCCCCTGCCCGAAATCGCGCCCAAGGGCGCCCGGACCAGCGGAGGCAGCCAATGAAGGACAAACTCTTCTCCTTCGTGAAGCGCAACGCCCTTCTCATTGGGGGCGTGGCGGTGGTGGTGCTGGCCATCCTGCTGTTCGGTGCCCTGTACACCATGAACCAGGCGCAACAGGCCATCGTCTTCCAGTTCGGCGAGCCCAAGCGGGTGGTTCGAGAACCGGGCCTGAAAATAAAGATGCCCTTCATCCAGAACGTCATCTTCTATGAAAAGCGCCTCCTGGACGTGGACCCGCCGGCCGAGGAGGTGATCCTGGCCGATCAGAAACGGCTGGTGATGGATACCTATACCCGGTGGCGCATCGCTGATCCGTTGGAGTTCTACAAATCGGTGCGGACCGAGTTCCAGGCCCGGGCGCGGCTGCAGGAAACCATCAACTCCCAGCTTCGCCAGGAAATGGGCAGCGTCACCCTGCCCACGGTGCTGTCCGACGACCGCGCGGACATCATGCACCAGGTCAAGGAAAGGGTGAATGCCGAGGTCAAGGACCTGGGCGTGGCCATCAAAGACGTGCGCATCCGACGGGCCGATTTGCCGCCTTCCACCTCCAAGGCCATCTACGAGCGCATGAAGTCGGAGCGGGAGCGGGAAGCCCGGGAGTTCCGGGCCCAAGGTCAAGAAAAGGCTCAGCAGATCCGCAGCCGGGCCGACCGTGAACGCACGGTGATTGTGGCGGAAGCCAAACGGCAGTCCGAACGACTGCGCGGTGAGGGGGATGCCAAGGCCATCGCCATCTATGCCGATGCCTACGGTCAGGATCTGGAGTTCTTCGGCTTCTACCGTGCCCTGCAGGCCTATCGCGAGGCCTTCAACAGCGGAGACACCAGCATGGTGCTCAGCCCCGATTCCACCTTCTTCGAGTTCTTTAAGAACCTTCCGGGATCGGCGCAGTAACCCGGGGTTCTTCCCGAGCCCCGCGAACGGGGGACGCCACGGCGTCCCCCCTCCTTGTTCCTGACCCCGTCCGGGAGACCCCCATGAGCAAGGCCCCCATGCCCACCAAGGAGCAGGTCCTGGCCTTCATCCAGGACTCCCCGGAACGGGCCAGCAAGCGCGAAATCGCCCGTGCCTTTCGTCTGGACGCCAACCAGCGTCCGCTTCTGCGTACGCTGCTCAAGGACCTGGAGGCCGAGGGCCGCCTCGATCCCCACGGGCGACGGAAGCACCGCCGGGCCGGCACCCTGCCCGAGGTGATGGTGCTGGTGGTGGATGCCCCCGACGCCGATGGCGAGGTGATGGCCCGGCCCATGACCTGGAATCACGAGGTGGCGCCGCCGCCCATCTATGTGCGCCCCGGCGGACCGCCGCCCGCGCCGGGGCCGGGCGACCGTGTTCTCGCCCGGCTGGAACGACTGCCCGATGCCTCGGGCTACGCCGCCCGGGTGATGCGTCGTATTGGCCATGGGCCCAACCGGGTGCTGGGCATCCTGGAGGAAACCCGGGAGCACGGCCGCACCCTGGGCCGCCTGCGTCCCACCGACCGCCGCAGCCGCAACGACTTCCTGGTGGCCCCCGACGACTTCGGCGGCGCCCGGGTGGGCGACCTGGTACAGGCCGAGGCCCTGCCGGCACGCGGCCTGGGCCCCCGGCGCGCCCGGGTGGTGGAACGCCTGGGCGCCATGGACGACCCCCGGGCCGTCAGCCTGATCGCCATCCAGACCCACGATATTCCCCACCGCTTCCGGGAGGAGGCACTGGCCCAGGCGGAGGCCGCCACGGCCGCTCCCCTGGCCGGTCGCACCGACCTGCGCGCCCTGCCCCTGGTAACCATCGACGGCGCCGATGCCCGCGATTTCGACGATGCCGTGTTCGCCGAGCCCGACGACGATCCCGAAAACCCGGGCGGCTTTCATCTGGTGGTGGCCATCGCCGACGTGGCCTGGTACGTGCGCCCCGGCGATGCCCTGGACCGCACGGCGCGGGAACGGGGCAACTCCGTCTATTTCCCCGACCGGGTGGTGCCCATGCTACCCGAAGCCCTCTCCAACGGCTGGTGCTCCCTGCGCCCCCGCGAGGACCGGCCCTGTCTGGCGGCCCACCTGTGGATCAGCGCCGAGGGCACCCTGCGCCGTCATCGCTTTGAACGGGCCCTGATGCGCTCGGCGGCCCGTCTCACCTACACTCAGGTTCAGGCCACGCGGGACGGTGCCCCCGACGACACCACCGATCCTCTCCAGGAGCGGCTGGCCTCCCTTTATGCCGCCAACGCCGCCCTGGAAACGGCGCGGCGACGGCGCGGCGTGCTGGAACTGGACCTGCCCGAACGACAGGTGCAGGTGAACGAGGCCGGGCAGGTGACCGCCATCACCACCCGTGCCCGTTATGAGAGCCATCGCCTGATCGAGAACTTCATGGTATTGGCCAACGTGGCCGCCGCCGAGACCCTGGAAAAACGCCAGCAGCCCTGCATGTACCGCATCCACGAAGCGCCCATGGAGGACCGGGTGGTGGCGTTGAAGGAGTTCCTGGAATCCCTGGATATCCGCCTGCCCGGCAGCACCATCACCGGTGTCAAGCAGTTCAACCACTTGATCGAGCGGGTGGCGGACACGCCCCATGCCGACATGGTGCAGCAGGTGATTCTGCGCACGCAGGCCCAGGCCCGCTACAGCCCTGATAACCTGGGCCACTTCGGCCTGGGATTACCACGCTACGCCCACTTCACCTCCCCCATCCGCCGCTATGCCGATCTGCTGGTGCACCGGGCGCTGATCCGGGGCCTGTCCCTGGGCGAGGGGGGGTTGCCGGCCGGCGCCGACGAGACCTTCGAGGACACGGCCGATCACATTTCCGCCACCGAGCGGCGGGCGGCCGCGGCCGAGCGGGAGGCGGTGGACCGCTTCACCGCCCTGTATCTGGCGGGTTCGGTGGGCGCCACCTTCGCCGCCCGCATCAACGGTGCCACCCGCTTCGGCCTGTTCGTGACCCTGGCGGAGTCGGGGGCCGACGGCCTCATTCCCATTGCCACCCTGCCCCGGGATTTCTACGACCACGACGACGTGCACCACTGCCTGGTGGGCCGGGATCAGGGGCTTGTGTTCCGCCTGGGCGACCCCCTGACCGTGAAACTGATGGAGGCCAGTCCCGTCACCGGCGGCATGACCTTCGAACTGGTGGAGGCCCCGGAGGCCCATCGCCCCCCACCCGGCGGCCGCAAAGCGGCCCGACGCGCCAGACCCACTGGAGCAAAGGGTAAGGCGCGAAACAAAGGGAAAAATAACCCCGGCCCAACGCGCCGCAAGGGACGACCCTAAAGCCGATCACGGTCAATGGGACCCCATTCTCGGGTCCCCTTGACCGCGTGAATCCGCTCTAAAAGGTGTTGTAATTAGCTCTGAAACGGCCGGCAGCGGGTTTCTGCCACCGGCCGGCCCTGTCTCTCATCCCAGTCGTGACAACGCCTCCTTGAGACGGTGCCGTTGTGCCGCAAAATCCGCGCGGCGTTCCCGTTGTTCGGCAATGACCTCTTCCGGGGCCCGACTGAGAAAATTCTCGTTCTCCAGCTTTTTATCCACCTTGGCGATGTCGGTTTCCAGTCGGGCAATGTCCTTTTCCAGGCGCAGGCGTTCCTTGTTGAGGTCAATCACGCCGGCCAGGGGCAACACCACCGTGGCCTCTCCCACCACCACCTGCGCCGCCCCGTGCACCGGCACCTCACCGTTCGCAGCGTCCAGCGCGTCCAGCCGAGCCACCGAGCGGATCAGTGAGTCGTGAGCCTGAAGCCTTTCCCGGGTCACCGGCGCCGCATCCTTGAGTGTGGCGGTCAGGCGCGCCGAGGGCGGCACGTTCATCTCCGCCCGCACCGTGCGGATGGCGGAGATCAGGGCCAACACCCAGTCCATTTCCGCTTCCGCCCCGGCCTCAACCACGCTGTCCGGCACATCCGGCCAGTCAGAAGCAATCAGCATCCCCGGACGAGACTCTTCCGTTTTCTGCCACAGCTCTTCCGTGATGAAAGGCATCATGGGATGGAGAAGGTGCAGGATCACATCACGCACCCAGGCCGTCGTGGCACGGGTCTCCCTCTGGATTTCCGGGGCGCCGTCCTGGAACACCGGTTTGGCAAACTCCAGATACCAGTCGCAGAACATGTTCCAGGTGAACTGATAAAGAGCCGCCGCCGCATCGTTGAAGCGGTATCCCTCCATGGCCTCGTTCACCCGGGCCACGGTCTGGGCCGCCTTGCCCACGATCCAGCGATTGAGAGTGGTGCACACGGTCGCGGGATCAAATGCCGGATCGGTGTGGCAGGCGTTCATCTGACAGAACCGGGCCGCGTTCCACAGCTTGGTGCCGAAGTTGCGATAGCCCTCCACCCGGCTTTCTGACATCTTCACATCCCGGCCCTGAGCGGCCATGGCCACCAGGGTGAACCGCAGGGCATCGGCGCCATAGCGCTCCACCATCTCCAGCGGGTCGATGATGTTGCCCTTGGACTTGGACATCTTCTGGCCCTTCTCGTCCCGGACCAGGGCATGGATGTAGACCGTGCGGAACGGGACATCCTCCATGAAATGCAGCCCCATCATCATCATCCGGGCCACCCAGAAGAAAATGATGTCAAACCCTGTCACCATCACATCCGTCGGATAATACCGCGCCAGTTCCGGCGTCTTCTCCGGCCAGCCCAGGGTGGAGAATGGCCACAGGGCAGAGGAGAACCAGGTATCCAGCACGTCCGTGTCCTGGGTCAGGGTCACCTGGTCGGTCCCATAGTGGGACCGGGCCGCCACCAGGGCTTCCTCCTCGGACATCTCCACGAAGAAGTGGCCATCCGGGCCGTACCACACGGGAATGCGATGCCCCCACCAGATCTGGCGGGAGATGCACCAGGGCTGGATGTTGCGCATCCACTCGAAATACACGTTTTCCCAGCGCTGGGGCACAAAACGGGTGCGTCCCTGTTCCACCGCCTCGATGCAGGGACGCGCCAACGTGGCGGCATCCACGAACCACTGGTCGGTGAGCCAGGGCTCGATCACCACGCCGGATCGGTCGCCATAGGGCACCATCATGCGCAGGGACTCCACGCGCTCCAGCAGCCCCTCGGCCTCCAGTGCGGCCACCACCTTTTTCCGGGCCTCATAGCGGTCCAGGCCCCCATAGGCCTCCGGAACGTTATCGTTAAGACAGGCGTTGTGGTCCAGGATGTTGATCATCTCCAGACCATGGCGCCGCCCCACCTCGAAGTCGTTGAAATCGTGGGCCGGTGTGATCTTCACCGCCCCGGAGCCCTTTTCCGGATCGGCATAGGCATCGGCGACGATGGGAATGCGGCGCCCCACCAGCGGCAGCACGCAATGCCGGCCCACCAGCCCGGTATAGCGCTCGTCGTCGGGATGCACGGCCACCGCCGTATCGCCCAGCATCGTTTCCGGCCGTGTGGTCCCCACGGTGACGTAGGTGTTCTCGTTGCCTTCCACCGGATAGCGGAAGTACCACATGTGGCCGTCCACTTCCTTTTGTTCCACTTCCAAATCGGAAATGGCGGTGTGCAGGTGCGGATCCCAATTCACCAGCCGCTTGTCGCGATAAATCAGGTTTTGTTTGTACAGGGTGACGAACACCGTGCGCACCGCATGGGAGAGCCCCTCATCCATGGTGAAGCGCTCGCGATCCCAGTCGGCGGAGAGCCCCAGGCGGGTCATCTGGCCGAGAATGGTGCCGCCCGATTCGGCCTTCCATTGCCACACGCGGTCAATGAACGGCTCCCGTCCCAAATCGTGGCGGGTGAGCCCTTCCTTGGCCAGTTGCCGCTCCACCACCATCTGGGTGGCAATTCCCGCGTGATCCATGCCCGGCTGCCACAACGCATCGCGCCCCCGCAATCGGTTGTAGCGGATCAGCATGTCCGGCAGCGTGTAGGTGAAGGCGTGGCCCATGTGCAGGCTGCCGGTCACATTGGGGGGCGGCATCATGATGCTATAAGGCGGGGCCGCGCTCTCCGGGTTACCGGCAAATACCCCCGATTCCCGCCACGTTTGATACAGACGAGTCTCCACATCGGCGGGGGTATAGGTCTTCTCCAGCATGATCCCTTCCTTGCCTTTTGCCTCGCGGTGACTCGGCTCTATCCATTTGTTTTAGAGCGGGTTCCGCAAAATCCACACATCCGGATGACAACGCCAAAGGGGGCACTCATGGGCGCCCTCCCCCACGCCTGTCATGCCTCGAAAAAGTTAGAGCTGCTCGGCACGCTCCACCATCTTTTCGATTTCCTCGCGCACCAACCGTTCGATCAGAGGGGCCAGATGCTCATCCAGCCACTCCCGCAGCAGGGGCTGCAACACCTGCCGGACCAGTTCCTCCAACGTGATGCCGCCGCGCCCCAGGCGCACCGCCTGTTCCCGGGCCACCGCCCGCGCCAGTTCGTTCAGCGCACCGGTGGAGGCTTCATACGTGGGCGGAGAGACCAGACTGCTCAGCTCCGGCTCCGGTTCCCGCCGCGGGGGGGGCGGTGGCGCGGGCTCGGGTTCCGGTTCGGGCTCAGGCCAGGGTTCTGGTTCCGGTTCGGGCTCTGGCCAAGGCTCGGGTTCTGGTTCTGGTTCCGGTTCGGGCCAAGGCTCGGGTTCCGGCGCCATCATGGCCTCGGTCAGTTCCAGCACGTCTTCCGGCTCTTCCGGTTCCGGCTCGGGTGCCGGGGCTTCCTCTTCCTTGGCCTCGTCCTCAGACAGGATACGGCGGATCGAGGCCAGAATGTCCTCCATGGACGGTTCTTGTGTGTTCTGATCGTCGCTCATTGCCTCGCCACCCGTTTCCTGGGAGGTCCTGGTCGTTCGTTCAAACCTCGACCGGCCCTCAATGCGGTTATCGCCCCTGTTTCAATGATTCCGCCCCCTGGTCTCCGTCGGCTTCCGGATGGCGAATGGTCCGGTAGCGCGGTATATCCGTACCATACCAGC
>CAZHRQ010000022.1:9654-21344 GCA_964535075.1 uncultured Rhodobacterales bacterium
CAGGCTTGGCCAGCCCCAAGGCGGGGCCGGTCAAGCCACCGACCGCCGCCAGAAGATTGTACATGGCCACCATTTCATCCCGCTTAGAGCGCACCAGCGACACCTGGGCGTCCAGCAGTTCCTGTTCGGCGTTCAACACGTCCAGGGTGGTTCGCGACCCCACCTGCGCTTCCCGCTGCACCCCTTCCAGGGCCAGCCTCTGGGCCGAAATCTGCGCGTGGATGGAGCGGATGGACGCTTTTGCCGCCTGCAAGATTTCCCACGCTTCCGCCGCCGAGGAGGTCACGGTGCGTTCCGCGTCCAGGGCTTCCATCCGGCGCCGCCCCACCGTTTGCTTGGCCTGCCGCACCTGGGAAGAAACAGAGCCCGCCTGATACAGCGGCACGGTGACCGTGGCCTGAACCGCGGCACTGTTCTCCCAGCTCTGATTGTTGAACTGCTGCCAGCTCCGTTGCGCGGTGGCGGTGGCCGAGACTTCCGGCATGAACTCCGCCTCCGCCGCCTCCACGTCGTTACGGGCCTGTTCCTCGGTGTGACGGGCGGCCAGCACCTGGGGGTTACGGTCCCGTGCCATTTTCAGCGCTTCCTTGCGGGATCCCGGAAGGTTGCGCGGCGGTGGGGGGTGCCTCAGGTTACGTGGTTCGTCGCCCACGGCCGCCAGATAGCGCGCCCGCGACGCCTGGAGGTCGCCCATGCTGTCCACGGTGCGGGCCTGGGCGGCGGCCAGACGGGATTCGGCCTGACTCACATCAGTGCGGGTGATTTCCCCCACCGTAAAGCGATCACGGGCGGCCTCCAACTGACGCCGCAGCACGTCTTCATTGTTGCGGTTCAGGCGCACCAGCGCCTGATCCCGAATCACATTCATGTAGGAGGTGGCCACCTCCAGGAGCACGTCCTGTTCCACCTGTTTCAGGATGGCACGGGCGGCCCGCACCTGGGCCTGGGCCGCTTCCACCTGATTGCCCACCCGCCCGAAGGTCATCAGCGGCTGGGTCACCGATAACTGGGCCAGACCGGGATAGGTGTCGTCGTATTCATTGTTGAGGTTGGTGCGGGAGGTGCTGGCCCCCTGCTGGCCTTGCAGATTCACCTGCGGTCGCCACCCGGCCCGGGCTTGGTCCACGGTTTCGTCCACCGAGCGCACCACCGCCCGCTGGGCTTCCAACTGCGGGTTGGTGGTGTACGCCCGCCGCAGGGCCTGCTCCAGGCTTTCGGCATGGACCACGCCGGGCGCCGCCACCCACAGGGCCACGGCGGATACCGCGCCGGCCAGACGTGCGGCCATTAGCCTCGCTCTCAACATGCCCAAGAACTCCCTTTTGCCCCGCAGGGCAGGTTCCCCGACCCGGCCGCGTTTTCACAATAGTCCTGGAAAATCAAGCGACCCCATTCGGGTTTTAATCCATTGTGGCGGCACGATCAACGCACGGGCGGGCGCGGGGCCTTGTTTTTTTCGCCGCCTGCGCCCGCCGGGTCACGCCCGCGGTGTCAGAGGCGGAAGGCCCGGTCGCCGCCCACCCCGGGCAGCAGCGGCAGCACGGCGTCGAAGGGGCGGCTTTCCGCAAACCCGTCCCCGGTGCGGGTGATCACCAACCCGCGCCCCAGTTGCGCGGTTTCCATTTCCACCGCCACCAACCGGCCCCCCACCGCCAGTTGGTCTCGCAAAGCCGACGGCACGGCGGTCACGCCGCCCGCGATCACGATCACGTCAAACGGTGCCTGGTCCGGCAGTCCCTTGGCCAAGCTCCCCTGCACCACCACGCCGTTGTCCACCCCCAGCCCGGTGAGGGTGCGGGTGGCGTTTTCCACCAGCGTGGCGTCTCCCTCCAGTCCCACCACGGTGGTGGCCAACTGGGCCAGTACAGCCAGGACGTAGCCCGAGCCCACGCCCACCACCAGCGCCAGGTCCTCCGGCTGCACCCGGGCGGCGTTGAGCAGGCGGCCCACGAGGCGGGGCGCGGGAATGGCCCGACCATTGCCCAGCGGCAGGGAAGTATCCGCATAGGCCACGCCGCGCAGCCCCCGCGGCACAAAGGCTTCCCGCGGCACGGCGCCTAACGCCGCACATACCCGTTCGTCCAGCACGCGATCGGGCCGCACTTGCCCTTCGATCATGTTGTCCCTAGCCAGAGCGTAATCCATGGCGCCCGTTGTCCCCTTGTTCGCGAAAGTCCCGCAGGATCCCCCTTGTGAAGACGCGGCGAGATGCCAGCCTCCGGTCCCCTGTCGGGTGGGAAGCCTTATGCCCTCGCCATCCCGACCGTCCGGGCTTTATACCGGTGTGCCGGGAGCCTGACAACCATCGGCATTTTTGCCTTGACCGCCCGTGAACGCCCCGTGTATAGAACGCGTCTCGCCCTGGCCGGGTGGCAGAGTGGCCATGCAGAGGACTGCAAATCCTTGGACGTCGGTTCGATTCCGGCCCCGGCCTCCATCTTCCAGACCTCCGTCTCCCAGGGATGACCGTTTCCTTATATTAAGGCCCGCCTGCTGGGCAGGTGCCACGCGGTCAACCCTATCCCTCGTTCCCTTAACATACCGTGACCCCGACCCCCGGACATTTTTTTGTGTCCGTCGGGGCTCCGTGCCCTTGTGACCCATGCCGGCTGTTGTATATTTCATTCAACGAATAAATTGAACACACGTGATGTGTGGTTCTGCCCCTTCCTCCTAGATCGAGACAGGTGTTCTCATGACCGAATCAGCGGCCGCGCCGGCGGCGGAAAGCAGATTGAAGCACGTTCCCATTCCCTTGTTCGCGGTCGTCATGGGTCTGACCGGCCTCGGCATTGCCTGGCAAGCCGCCGACCATACTCTAGGTGTTCCCGCCTTTCTGGGCGAGGCCATTGTGAGTCTTGCTGCCCTGTTCTTCCTGGCCATTACCGGCCTCTATGCCGCCAAGTGGATTCATTATCCGCAGGCGGTGTATCAGGAATGGAAACACCCGATCCGCTCGGTCTTTTTCTCCACCTTTTCCATCAGCCTGATTCTATTGGCCATTGCCGCCCTGCCCCATTCCCGTTCCCTGGCCCTGGTGTTGGTGGTGCTGGGGGCCGTGCTGCATCTGAGCCTGACCCTGTACCAGATCGGCCACTGGATGATCTGCAACCACGAGATTCACCATTCCTCTCCAGCGTGGTTCATTCCCGTGGTGGGGAACATCCTGGTGCCCATTGCCATGGCGCCTTTGGGGCTGGGGGAAGTGGGCTGGTTCTTCTTCTCCATCGGCCTGGTGTTCTGGGGCGTTCTGTTCACCATCGTGTTCTACCGCATCGTGTTCCACGACCAGTTGCCGGCCAAGATCATGCCCACCCTGTTCATCTTGATCGCCCCGCCGGCGGTGGGGTTCGTGGCCTATACCAGCCTGAACGAAGGCGCGTTGGACCCGCTGGCGCGGATTCTGTTTTTCACGGCCTTGTTCCTGACCTTGCTGATCTTCACCCTGGCCCGGCATTTTCTGAAGGTGCCTTTTGCCGTGTCCTGGTGGGCGGTCACCTTCCCCTTGGATGCCATGACCATCGCCGCCTTCCGGTATGAACACCTCCTGGGCCTGGAAACCAACACCATGGCCACCGTGATTTGTATCCTGCTGTTGCTGGTGACCACCGTGGTTGTGACCATGGTGTCCATCCGTACCCTCAAAGCGCTGAAGGACGACCACCTCTTCCAGCCCGAGTGAGGGTCCCTCCGCCAGGGGCGGCGTGCCGCTCCTAAAGCGGATTCACGCGGTCAAGGGGACCCGAGAATTGGGTCCCATTGACCGCGATCGGCTCTACCGGCTTGCCTTGCCCGATGGCTTTTTTTTTGCAGCGCACCGACAACATTGCGTTGGCCGTCCAGCCGCGTATGCTGTGGCGGACTCCAAGGGTTCCGGGGTCAGGCAGAGGAGGTCCGCACCATGAGCACCCGCAATCTTCAACACTTGTTCCGCCCTCGTTCCGTGGCGGTGATCGGCGCATCCAACACGCCGCAGCGGGTGGGCACGGTGATGACCCGCAACCTTCTGTCCGGGGGATTTTCCGGTCCCATCATGCCGGTGAATCCCAAGCATCAGGCCGTGGCGGGCGTGCTGGCCTATCCTGATGTGGATTCCCTGCCCCTGACGCCGGATCTGGCCGTGATCTGCACCCCGCCCACCACGGTGTTGCCGTTGATGCGCTCTCTTGCGGCGCGCGGCACCCGGGCGGCCATCGTGGTCACCGCCGGCCTTGGCACCACGCCGGCGGACGACGCGCCCGACAAAACCGTGGCCGACCGCATGCTGGAGATCGCCCGGTCCGTGGGGATGCGGGTTCTCGGGCCCAACTGCCTGGGCCTGCTGGTGCCGGGGATCGGGCTGAACGCCAGTTTCGCCCACCAGCCGGCCCTGGATGGCCGGGTGGCCTTCGTTTCCCAATCGGGAGCCCTGTGCACGGCGGTTCTGGACTGGGCCACGCCCAAGGGAATCGGCTTTTCTCACTTTATTTCCACTGGGGATGCCCTGGACATTGACTTTGGAGATCTTCTTGACTACTTGGGCAGCGATCCGCGCACCCGCGCCATCCTGCTGTATATCGAATCCATCAAGGACCGGCGGGGCTTTTTCTCCGCGGCCCGGGCGGCGGCCCGCAACAAGCCGGTGCTGGCCATCAAGTCGGGCCGGGTCAGCGAAGCCGCCGCGGCCGCGGCCTCCCATACGGGGGCGCTGGCCGGGTCCGATGCCGTTTATGACGCCGCCTTCCGCCGCTCCGGCATGCTGCGGGTGTACGACATCGACGAGCTGTTCGCCGCCGTGGAAACCCTGGGGCGGGTGCGGGCGTCCATCAAGGGCGACCACATTGCCATTGTCACCAACGGCGGCGGCATTGGCGTGATGGCCGTGGACGAACTCATCGAGCGGGGCGGCACCCTGGCCACCCTGTCCGACGACACCATGGAAAAGCTTAACGGCGAGCTGCCCGGCACCTGGTCCCACGCCAACCCCGTGGACATCATCGGTGATGCGCCTGGCGAGCGGTATGCCCGCACCGTGGACATCCTGATGCAGGCCCCGGAAGTGGATGCGGTGATAGTGATGCTGGCCCCCACGGCCATCGCCGACCCCGTGGAGGCGGCGCGTGCGGTGATCGAAGTCGCCCGTCGTCACCGCAAGCCCCTGGTCACGTCCTGGGTGGGCGAAGGCGCGGTGGCCCCGGCCCGGCGGCTGTTCAGCGAGGCCGCCATTCCCAGCTATGACACCCCCACCCAGGCGGTGCAGGCGGTGATGCACCTGATCAGCTATCACCGCAGCCAGGAAATGCTCATGGAGGTGCCGCCGTCGGCCCCGACCGAGTTCACACCGGCCACCCAGACCGCACGACTGGTGGTGGAGCAAACCCTGGCGTCCGGCCGGGACATCATGACCGAGCCGGAAGCCAAGGCGGTGCTGGCCGCCTACGGCATTCCCACCGTGGAAACCCACATCGCCCGCACGCCGGAGGAAGCGGCGGCCCAGGCCCGCAAGCTGCGCTGTCCGGTGGCCCTGAAGATTCTCTCGCCCGACATCACCCACAAATCGGACGTGGGCGGCGTGGTGTTGGACCTGAGCACGCCCGAGGATGTGGAAAAGGCCGGGAACAATATCATTTCCCGGGTGCAGCAAACCTATCCCGAGGCCACCATCAACGGGTTCACGGTCCAGCCCATGGCCCGGCGTCCGGGCGGACACGAACTGATCGTGGGCATGACCTCCGACCCCATCTTCGGCCCGGTGCTGCTGTTTGGTCAGGGCGGCACGGCGGTGGAGGTGATCGGCGACCGTGCGGTGGCCCTGCCGCCCCTCAACATGGGGCTGGCGCAGGACCTGATCGAGCGCACCCGCATCTATCGGCTGCTTCAGGGGTACCGCGACCGCTCGGGCGCGGACCTGGAAGCCATCAAACTGACCCTGATCCAGATTTCCCAATTGATCGTGGATGTGCCGGAAATCGTGGAGCTGGACATCAACCCCCTGTTCGCCGACGAAAAGGGTGTCCTGGCGGTGGATGCCCGCATCCGGTTGGAAACCACGCCGCTCACCGGCGCCGAACGCCTGGCCATTACGCCCTACCCCAAGGAGCTGGAAGAGACCATGACCCTGCGCTGTGGTCGCATGGTGCTGGTCCGGCCCATCCGGCCCGAGGACGAGCCCAATCACCACGTGTTCGTGTCCCGCCTGACACCCGAGGACATCCGTTTCCGCTTCTTTGGTCTGGTTCAGGAACTGCCCCACTCGGAAATGGCCCGCCTGACCCAGATCGACTACGACCGGGAAATGGCCTTCATCGCGGTAGGGGACGACGATCACGGGCAGGAGGAAACGCTTGGGGTGGTGCGTACCGTTACCGATTCCCTGAACGAAATGGCAGAGTTCTCCATTATTGTCCGCTCGGACATCAAGGGCCAGGGCCTGGGGCCGCGGTTGTTGGACAAGATGATTCGCTACTGCCGCGAACGGGGAACCCAGAGGATGGTGGGGCAGGTGCTGGCAGACAACCGGAGGATGCTGCAAATGGTGCAGGCCATGGGCTTCGAGCGGGGAGGCGTGGATGGGGATGCCATCGAGGTGTCGCTAAAACTCTAGAGCCTATCGCGGTCAATGGGACCCATTTTCGGGTCCCATTGACCGCGTGAATCGGCTCTATCTATTTGGTTTAGAGCGGATTCACGCACCCAATCCGGTTCACAGCGTGAACCCGATTGGGTGCGACCCGCTCTAGTCCTGATAAACTCCCGGGTCAAGGGAGCTTTGTCCCCAACCGTTACACTGGAACCGGTATGCTTGTCTCCAGTGGCGATACGCCCCTGGGTCAGTTGCCGCCTCAGGCATGGATGAACGCGGCCGCGACCCGTCGGGTGATCGAGGCCCTCTGTCCCCATGGCGAGGTGCGCTTCGTGGGGGGCTGTGTCCGCGATGCGCTGGCCCATCGCAATGTGCATGATATTGATCTGGCCACCCCCCTGCGGCCGGAACAGGTGATGGTTGCCCTGAAAAAGGCCGGGATCAAGGCCATTCCTACCGGCCTCAGCCACGGCACGGTCACGGCGGTGGTGGACGGCGGGTCCTTCGAGATTACCACCCTGCGGCGGGATGTGAGCACCGACGGCCGCCATGCCACCGTGGCCTTCACCGACAGTTGGCGGGAAGATGCCAGCCGGCGGGATTTCACCATGAACGCCCTTTCCGCCACCCCCGATGGCCAGATCTATGACTATTTCGAGGGACTTACGGACCTGTCCCACGGCACGGTACGGTTCGTGGGGGATGCGGGGCGGCGAATCCGCGAGGATTATCTACGTCTCCTGCGCTTTTTTCGTTTTCATGCCCACTACGGCCGGCCGCCGGCCGATCAGGCCACGGTGGATGCCTGCCGGGCCAACCTGAAAGGGCTCGGCAAGGTTTCGGCGGAACGGGTGCGCAATGAAATCCTGCGCCTGCTGTTGGCCCCCGATCCCATCGATGCCGTGACCCTGATGCGGGGCCATCACGTGTTGAACGCCATCCTGCCCGAGGCCGGAGCCCTGAATTGCCTGCGGGCGCTGGTGTTCCTGGAGACCCGGGCCCTGGCCCAGAAGGCGGTGTTTCCCGATCCCCTGAGACGATTGGCCGCCCTGTTGGAAGGGGGCGCCGAGGCCGCCAGTGGCGTCGCGCAACGATTGCGGCTGTCCAACACCCAGACGGTACGCCTTCAGGCCCTGATGGCGGGCCAAGCGGATCTGACCCCTGCCCTGCCCGCTCCCCGGCAGCGGGTGCTGTTTAACACCCTGGGCCCGCCCCTGGCGGTGGATGTGGCGTTGCTGAACTGGGCCCGCCTGCGGGCGGTGATGCTGGACCCCCTGGCCCGTGACTCCGAAGGCTGGATCACGCTGCTGGAGGGGGCCGCGGCCTGGGAACCCCGCGCCTGCCCGGTCACCGGTCAGGACGTTCTGGACCATGGCGTCCCTTCGGGGCCGCAGGTGGGTGATTTACTGGACCGGGTGCGTACCTACTGGGAGGAACATGACATGCAGCCGGACCGTGCGCGGCTGCTGACCCATCTCAAGCAATGCCTGGCGGACGAAGGTCTTTATTCGAAATAGATACAGCCGTAATCGCCCTGATAGCCATTGTGGGCAAAAACCCACTCCCACTCCTCGGGCGTATGAAACGCGCGGCAGGTCAGTTGCCAATACATCAGATTGACCTTTTCCTGCTCGTTACGGTAGGCCTCCACCGTGATATGCTTGGCCCCTGCCCCGACCCGTTCCATCTCCTGGATGGCGGCGAACAGGTCTGGTACGAAAAGGTTGTGCAACGTATTGATGCTGTAGACAAAATCAAAATGATCGTCTGGCCACGGCAAGGCGGCCGCCGTGCCCACGGTGAGGCGGTCACGGACCTCTGCCGGTGCCTGGCCGACGGCATACGATGATATGTCCAGGCCCGCCACCTCCAGTCCGGGGCAGGCCTGGGTGAGATCGTAGAGCAAAAAGGCCTTGCCGCAGCCCACATCCAGCACCCGCATGCCAGGGCGGAGGTGGTAGTGGGCCACCATGGCATCGGCCACGGCCCGCCAGCGCCCATCGTAGCGATAGCCGCCATATCCCACGGACCGGTCCCCGTCCCAATACGCCTGATCAAAACGGATGGCCACGTCGGCACAGGCCGCCTTGTCATGCGCCACCACCCGTTGCAGGTAGTTACGCGCGGTCGCGGTATGAAGACAGGAAATCAGATCCACATAGGCCATGGCGGTTTCCTCGTCACGATCCGCTCTAAATCAAATAGATAGAGCCGATTCACGCCGTCAATGGGACCCGAAAATGGGTCCCATTGACGGCGATAGGCTCTAGACGAACCGGCCGTGCTGCGGGTCGATGGACAGCGCTTCCAGCATGGACAAGTTCTTGATGTGGTCTGCGCACTGGTGCGGACAGTCGCGGGCCGGATCGATGCTGTAGATGCGCTGCCGGGTTTCCTCCGAATACCACATGTCACGGAAGCGCTGCTCCCGCACGGACCCCAGCATCCCTTCCTTGGTGAAGGCCTTGTCATGGCAGGTGTAGACCATGCAATCGCCCCCGATCACCGGATTAAACTGGATGTTGGGGCACAAGTGATACTCCCGCCGGAAACGCTCGGGCAGATCGTGGTAGTGATTAACCACCATGAAGTCGTCGGTGGCCTGCGCCTGGGCGGCTTCGATTTCCTCGAACACCCGGGGTTGCAGCTTCTGGTGATAGGCATTGTTTTCGGCGCCATCATTGCTGACCACCACGCCGGTGATCTTGACGTGTCGGATGCCCGTCTGTTTCAGCGTGGCCACCAACTCGGCAAGGTGACAGTAATTGTTTTCGTCCACGATGATGCTCACCCCCAGGGTGCACTGGCTGCCGCGGGCGGCAAACGCGGTCATATTCTCCAGCAGACGGGTAAAGGCCCCAGCCTTGATGCCCCGCGCCTTGGCATAGCTTTCATCATCCCAGCCTTCCAGGGAGATGCGTACCCAGGTGCCATGTTGGGCAAAGGCGTCGGCAATACGGCCGGTGAGGGCCGACCCGTTGGTCAGACAGCCGATGGCCAAGCCACCTTCCGCCAACCGCTCGATCACGCGGGGCAACGGCTTGTAGATGGTGGGCTCCCCCCCGCCGGAGAAGGTTACCGCTTCCACCCCCATGGCCACCAGGTCGTCGGCAATCTCCATCATCTTGGCTTCGGGAATGGACTCGTTCACGTCCATGTCCTCACCCAGCTTCAGATTGCTCATGCGATAGGCGCAGTACCAGCAATCGTGGTTGCAACGGTTCATGGGCTTGATGCGCACATGCACCGGCGCCACCAGCCGGCGGTCGCGGATGGCATCCAACCGGTCCGGGAAACGGATGAACTTCAGGTTGCTGTAGACGCGGGTCATGACCGGGTTCCTTCTGTCACCAGGGTGTCCCACCACGTGCGCACTCGGGTCGCGATGGCTTCCGGCGTCATGCCAGCCAAATCGAGCTGCGCCTCCTGGGAGCCATACACATGGGGCCACGCGTCGGGCAATGCCAGACGCCGCAGTACCGCACTGTGGCATGCGGCCTCGGGCGCGGTGAGCAGGTCGGCCACGGCGCTGCCCAGGCCACCGATGGCGGTGTGTTCTTCCACCGTCACCAGCATGCGGCTGTGCCCGGCCACGGCGCGCAGCAAGTCCTCGTCCAACGGTTTCAGAGTGGGCAGGTGCACCACGCCGGCGGCCACCCCCTGCTCGGCCAACAGCTCGGCGGCGCGCAGGCAGCGGTGGGTGGTAATGCCATAAGCCAGAAAGGTCACGGCGGCCGGCTCGCGCAGGATCACGCCCTGGCCAATGACGAAGGGGTCCCCGATCGGGGTCACCACCGGATCGCCCCCCTTGGCCAGACGGATATAGATGGGGTCCGGCCAGTCCAGGGTCGTTTCCATGAACCGGTCCATTTCCTCCGCATCGGCGGGGGCCACCACCGTCATGCGCGGCAGGGCCCGCATCAACGCCACATCCTCGATGGCCAGGTGGGTCGGGCCCAGGGGCGCATAGACCACGCCGCCGCCATTGCCGATCAAGCGCACCGGCAAGCCTTGCAAACACAGATCCAGCGCCACCTGTTCCAGGCAACGCCGGGTGAGAAAGGTGGCGATGGTGTTCACATAGGGGATGAATCCGGCCAGCGCCATGCCGGCCGCCTGGCCGATCATGGCCTGTTCGGTGACCCCCTCCATGAAGAAACGCTCGGGCATTTCCGTGCGCATGGCATCCAGGGTCCCGGGGCCCAGGTCCGAGCCGATGAAGACCACGCGCTCATCGCGTCGGGCCAGTTGATGCACCTTGTCCAGACAACGACGTCGCATGGCTTAGAACTCCCCCAGGGCGTCGGTGATGGCCTGCCGTTCGTGATCCTTGAAGCGGCTCTTGTGGTGCCAGGTGGGATCGTTCTCGGCCAGCGGAATGCCCTTGCCCTTGATGGTGTGGCAGATGATGGCCCGAGGATGGGTGCCGCCCAGGCGTTCCGGGGCCAGCACCGCTTCCAGCGCGGCCACGTTGTGACCGTCTACTTCCGCCACATCGAACCCGAAAGCCCGCCATTTGTCGGCCAGGGGTTCCAGGTCCAGAACGTCCCGGGTGGGCCCATAGGACTGAATCTTGTTATAGTCGATAAGGACCGTGAGGGCGCCCAGGCCGTGCTTGGCGGCACCCAAGGCCGCTTCCCAGTTGCTACCCTCGTTAATTTCGCCGTCTCCCAGCACCACGAACACCCGCCAGTCCTCCCGGCGCAGGCGGGCGGCCAGGGCCAACCCCACGCCGATGGGCAGGCCGTGGCCCAAGGCCCCGGTGGACGCCTCAATCCCCGGCAACTTACCGAATTCCGGATGGCCCCCGAGGCGGGCATTGAGACCGCAGAAGCTGTCCAGCTCCGCCTCCGGGAAATAGCCCTTGTCCGCCAGCAGGGCATACTGGGCCAGACAGCCGTGGCCCTTGCTCAAAATCATGCGATCACGCCCTGGCCATTGGGGCTCCTCGGGGCGGTGGTGCAGCACCGAATCATACAGCACCCGCAGGATCTCGATCAGCGAGAGGGTGGACCCCAGCGTGTAGTAGGAGCGCAGGAATCGAAACCCCATGTAGAGCGGCAGGATCGGTAAGAGGTCCAGCCGCCGCCAGATCGCCAGTACCACGAAAGCCAGAACGAAGGGCATG
>CAZHRQ010000022.1:21354-25626 GCA_964535075.1 uncultured Rhodobacterales bacterium
GGACCCCACATGGCCGCGATTGGCCGCCATCAACCCGCCTAGCGCCAGCCGCCGCAGGGCGAGGGAGCGGGCATCCAGGGGGGGCGTTTCAAAGGAAGTCATGAACGGGGGTCTCCCTCGCGATGGCGCGGTCCAGCATCACCTTGGCCCGCTCCAGCCGATCCCGGGCCTCGGCCGTCGGCAGCGCCCGTTCCGGCAGGTGGGCATTGAGCAGGATCAGGCTCCACACCCCCGCCAGCACCGGGGCGTAGGCTTCCAGGCGAGCGGCCAGATCCGCCCCCTGGTAGAGGTCCATGGCGGCCCGGAAGAACTGGCGGCGCTGATCCTGGTCCAGACGGGCCCCGGGATGCAACAGTGTATCGCAGATCAGCTTGGCCGGGTCATCCCGTCCCGCATACTCCAGATCCAGAAACATCACCCGACCTTCATCATCGCGCAAGGCATTGTGAAATCCCAGGTCCGAGGGACTGAAGGTCCAGGCGCCGGCTTCCAGGGGCCGGGCCGGGTCCCGGCCGGCCTCGCGCAAGCGGTTGCGCATGCCACACAACAGGCCGATCAGGGCCGGCGCCGCCCGTTGTTCCAGGAAGGTGCGGGCCGGCCCGTCGGGCAACCCCTGGCGCAAGCGGGTCAGGCGGGCCGCGACCGAGGCCGCCAGGGCCTCGCCCGACAGGCAGCCGTCCATGGCCTCGGGCAAGGCGGCGGCGCGGGGGGCCAGGGCGTGCAGGCGGTGCAGGAGGTCCAGCAAGCCGGCCATGGCCGCCGGGTCGGCTGTGGTGACGGGCGCCCCCGCCACCCAGCTCATCAGGATTACCCGGTGGTCGGGGTCCTTGGCCAGCAAGCGGGGCACGGGGGCCGCCGGATCTTCGTTCAGCAACGCCAGGGCGGCACACTCCCGGCCCATGCGATCACGGGGGTCGTTATGGGGAAGCGGATAGCGCTTCAGGGCCACCGGTCCCGCCTCGGTCTCCACCCGCCACAGTCGGCTGTTGCCTCCGGCGGCGCTGGGCCTCACCGCCCGGACCGGGGAGGAACAGAGGCGTTCCGCCACGTCCCGGAGCAGGCTTGCCTCCGCCGGAACGTTTTCCTGCGGCAGGGGGGCATCAGGCACCGAGGAGATCATGGCGCAGGGCCTCCCAGGTATGATACGGGCTCAGTGCTGTTGGGTCGGGCGGGGCCGTGGGGTCGGGCTGGAACAAGCAGCGCCGCACCGTGGCCGGAAATGCGGGATCGGTCAGCACCTCCGGCAGATCGTCCACGTAGACCGTCAACGTCAGATTGGCAATACGGGCGATTTTTTCCGCCCGTGTGGACTCGAAAAAGACATTTTCCGGCGGCAACACCCCCCCCAGAAGGCCGTGATGGGCCAGGAAATCCCGGGCGGCCTGCCGCAGATCCGGGCCGTTCGGTGCCAGGGAGGCCGTGGCCGTCTTGTGACTGACCACGAACAGGGCATGGCCCTGCGCCCGGGCGGCCGCCAGAAAGGCGGGCACCCCCGGGAACAGGGCGGCTTCCCGGATGCGTGGGCCATAGGCGTCGGCCTGCAGGGCCTGCCACAGCAGATCCCCCTCCGGTTTTGCCCACAGACGGGCCCGCACCTGGGCTTTCCCCTGAACCTCTCCCGGAGGCAGCCAGCCCCGTTCCTCGGCCAACCGGGGAAACAGCTGGTCATAACTCACCAGGGTATTGTCAAAGTCGAGCCCGATCCGCACCCGAAAGCTCCCTTGCTCTGTTACGGCAGGCAGCGGCAGGCCTCAAAGCGCGGCCGCCCGGGAAAGCCGAAGGTGCAGTGATACACCGGCACGTCGGCGGCTTTCATCTGACCATGACCCGCGTTGTAGGTCTTGCGGAAGGTGTCGGTAAGCGCCGGGTCGTGGCCCAGCCCGCGCCACAACCGCCGCATGCCGGGCAGATCCAGGCCAGACACCCCAAAGGTGGACCGCAGGTCATAGACCGGCGTCCAGGCGGGCGCCGCGGTGCCGGCGTGGGCCGCCTTCAGATTGCTCAGGCCCACCAGTTGCCAGTCGAGGGCCCGGCCGGTGGTCCGGTCGTAGGGGACCACCGCATAGGCCGGCGCGTTGTAATAGATTGGACTGACGCCGGCCACGCCCTTCTCCACCATCACCGGCTCACCCGCGGCCGCGCGCACCAGCCGGAACCCATCGTGGTGCGTGTGCCCGGAAAAGGCCATCTTCAGCACATCAGCATAGGTGTTCACCAGATCCAGGAACCCCTCCTGGTAGCGCGGATGCCACATGGAGACCACCGCGCCCCCACAGGCGGTCCTGTCGGCCTTGTGGGTGGCATAGGCGTCCATGCCGGTGGGAATGTGATAGATCAACCATACCGGCGCCCCCGTGAGACGGGCATTGGCCAGCTGCCAGTGCAGCCAGGCCATCATCACCTGGCCCGGATCGCCATCCCGCTGGGCGTCTCCGCACCGGTTTTGGTACTTGGCCGACCACAGGACGTTGTTGAGCACCACAATGCGCCCGCCGGGCACCGTGGGATGGCGGGCGGCATAGTAGCCACCGGTGGTGAAGGAACTCTCGAACCCGGGCAGCAGGTTCTTTTCCCCCACCAGATCCTTCACCAGGGGCACCAGATCGTGCAGGAAGGGGCTATTCGGCGCGGTGGCATAATCGCCGCAGGCATTATCAGTGTTGCCCAGCGCCGGCAGGATGGGCGTGTCGGGGTAACGGGCGCGGAAGGCATGGCGCATGAAGGTGATGGTGCCCACCGCCAGGGCCCGCCGGGTATCCCCCCCATGGGGCCCCACCGCCTGCTCGGCCCGACGGCCGAAGCTGTGGACCAGGAAATCCCCGGGATAGACAATGAAATCAGGATCGGGCACCCGTTTCTTCAGGTCGGCCAGGGCCGACTGGAACAGGGCGACATTGGCATCCTGGCCGTAGGGGGCCGGTGTGGCCCCGGGCTGATACAGCGACGCCCACTGGCGCGGGTCCGTGTCCAGCAGCGGTGATCCGGCGGCCGCTGTGGCCTTAAGATCACGGAACGGATCGAGATGGACATCGGAAAAGACCACGAAGCGACTAGACTCGGTTGCCTGGACGCTGCTGGCGCCGGCCAGGACCAGCCCCATTATTCCCATTTTCAAGAAACGCATCACAACCCCCTGTTTTTACGATTTAATGACGCCCGGGAGTCACTCTTCCCCTGTGCTTCCCGGGATTCCCCCAGCCAAGTGCGCAAGACCGTCACGGTTTGTTCGGGATTACGTTTGGCCAGGGCATGGGTACGGGCCACGGCCCCCCGCCGCACGCCGCCGTGGATTCCGGGTCGGGCCACGGGTCGGTGGTCCCGGGGCGGGGCCGCCGGATCTTCCTCCCCGGGCCGCCCTGCCGCACGGGCGGCCGCGACCATCAAGAACACCGCCCCCAGCAACAGCAACAGCAAAATTCCGATCCCTGCCCCCAGCAAAAGGATGGTCATCACCGTTCCGAAGGCTCCCCTGTCTCTCGCCCAGATCGCGGGGACTTGTTGCCGCGTGCCACCCCGCCTAAACTCTCTCCGGCGCGGACCGGACCCGGGGCAGAGTATGCCCCGACCGAACGTTGTTGTCATCCCTCCTCCGCTGCCCTGCGCCGCGGCGGGGGCCAGCCGGGATCATAAGCAGAAGTGGAGCCATGGCGGCGAGACCGTATATCATTGTCGTGGGCAACGAAAAGGGGGGCAGCGGCAAGTCCACCATGGCCCTGCATTTGGCCGTGGGCCTGTTGTACAAGGGATATGCCTTGGGCACCCTTGACCTGGATGCCCGCCAGGCGACCCTGACCCGCTATCTGGACAATCGCCGGGCCTTTGCCGAGGCCAATGGCGTCGCCCTGCGCATGCCCGTACACTTCGCGGTGGACCCGGCCTCCTTTGAGGAACGCAACCAAGGTAAGACCGATGATGCCGGCCGGTTGCAACAGGCCCTGGACATCATGACCCACTACAAGCGCGAAGTGCTGGTGGTGGATTCGCCCGGGGCCTATACCGATCTCAGTGCCGCCGCCCATGCCACCGCCGATACCTTGATCACGCCCCTCAACGACAGTCCCATCGACCTGGACGTGCTGGCCAAGCTCACCGCCGACGGCGACCGGGTAGAACGCCCCAGCCACTATGCGGAACTGGTGTTCGACCAAAAAAAGCGGCGCGCCGCCGAGGGGCGCGGCAGCATGGACTGGGTGGTGGTGCGCAACCGGTTGAGTCAAGCCGACGCCCGGGCCCGCAAACAGATGGCCGTCATCCTGGAAACACTGGCCCAAC
>CAZHRQ010000023.1:0-16660 GCA_964535075.1 uncultured Rhodobacterales bacterium
TTCACGCAGTCAATGGGACCCGAAAATGGGTCCCATTGACTGCGATCGGCTCTAGAGCGGATCGCGGCCAATCGGGTTCACGCTGTGAACCGGATTTGGTGCGTGAATCCGCTCTAAATCAAATAGATAGAGCCGATTCACGCAGTCAATGGGACCCGAAAATGGGTCCCATTGACTGCGATCGGCTCTAGGCCTCTGTCATCGCCAACGCGTGCCGGAAGAGGGATTCCCCGTCATGTCTGAAAACCACGATCTGCCCGCCCTTCTGGATCACCTGCTCACCCGGGCCCGGGCCCACGGCGCCGATGCCGCCGATGCCGTCGCCATCACGGGCACGTCCCTGTCCGTCCGGGAGCGCCTGGGGGCCCTGGAGACCATGGAGCGCGCGGAGGGCCATGACCTGGGGCTGCGGGTCTTCGTGGGGCAGCGGGCGGCCACCGTGTCCACCGGCGAAACCACCGCCGAGGCGCTGGAAGCGGTGGTGGAACGGGCCGTGGCCATGGCCCGCACGGTGCCCGAGGATCCCCACGCCGGCTTGGCCGATCCGCACCGACTGGCCCAGGAGCTGGTGGACCTGGACATGTGCGACCCGGTGGAACCCGATCCGGCCGTGCTGGAAACCCTGGTGCGCACCGCCGAGGAAGCCGCACGGGCCGTGCCGGGCGTCACCAATTCCGAGGGGGCGGAAGCGGGCTGGAGCCGTACCCAGGTGGCCCTGGCCACCAGCACGGGTTTTGCCCGGGTCTACGCGCGCACCGGCTGTTCCCTGGCCACCTCCGTGGTGGCCGGCGAGGGAACGGCCATGGAGAGCGACTACGACGCCACCGCCGCCACCCATCTGGCGGATCTGCGGGCGGCGGCGGAGGTGGGACGCAGCGCCGGGGAACGGGCGGTGGCCCGCCTGAATCCGCGTAAGGTGAGTACCCGCCGGGTCCCGGTGGTGTTCGATCCCCGCGTGGCCCGCAGCCTGATGGGTCACCTGGCCGGCGCCATCAATGGGGCCGCCATCGCCCGTGGCACCAGTTTTCTGAAGGACGCCCTGGAGCAGCCGGTATTCGCGCCGGGGATCACGGTCCTGGATGATCCCTTGCGCCCCCGGGGCCCCCGCAGCCGTCCCTTTGACGGCGAAGGGGTGGCCGTGGCCCGGCGCGAGATCATCCGCGACGGGGTTTTGACCTCATGGCTGTTGGATAGTCGCTCGGCCCGACAACTGGGGCTTGCCACCACCGGTCACGCCAGCCGGGGCACCAGCAGCCCCCCCTCCCCCGGCCCCAGCAACTTCCTGCTGGCCAACGGCACCCTGAGCCCGGACGTCCTGATGGCCGACATCACCGAAGGGCTGTATGTCACCACCCTGTTCGGTCAAGGCGTCAATATGGTCACGGGCGACTACAGCCGGGGGGCCGCCGGGTTCTGGATCGAGAACGGGGCCCTCGCCTCCCCCGTGAGCGAGATCACCATTGCCGGGCAGTTACGTGACATGTTCCGCTCCCTGACACCCGCCAACGATCTGGTCCTGCGCTGGGGCACCGACAGCCCCACCGTGCGGGTGGAAGGCATGACCGTCGCCGGAAATTGACCGTCTGTCAGGGCGTTGCTGTTCAGGGTCAGGCGGGGTCGAAACCATGGCGGCGGAAAAAATCGCCGCCCAGGCGCGCCAGATGCGCCTGTTGCGAGGGCGTCAGCACCTCCCGCCACGCGCGCCGTCCCCCGGCCACATGCTCCAGGTTGAACCATTTCAGGTGCGGCGGCAGTTTTTCGTGCTCGAAGGACAGAATGCGGAGGCTGCCGCCCCCCATGTTCCCCGTCAGCACCACCGGCCCCTCGTCGGCCAGGACGGTGACGCGCACACGGCCGGTTCCCCCCTGAACCGTCTCACGCGACTCCGGTGTCAGGCGTGTGAGGGGAATATAAATCTCCTCCACCCGGGCGCCCTCCAGGGTCAGCGGCAACAGCACGCCTTCTGCGCCCCCCTGGGCGTCGATGGCCCGCAAGGCCAACACGGCGGCCTCCTGAACCGTTTGCAGGGTCGTGCGCAGAACGTCATACCGAAACAGGGAATCGGCCTCTCGGGCCAACGCCGGCGTCACCGGCAGGTCCAGGAACGTCCCAATACGCTGCAAACAACCTGTCACGTCGGCCAGGTCTCGGCGAAAATCGAAACACAGGCACTGTGCCGCAGGCAGGGCGGCAAAGCCGTCATACGCCGCAAGCCAGATCGGCAACAGATCGCTCACGTCCTCGAAACTGGCACGAGTCAATGTCATATAGGAAACCAGGGATTCCCGGGGGTCTCGCCGCACCATGAGCACCCGGAATAGGGGATGGCGGATCAGAGGAAAATAAAATCCATCATAGCCCCCGGACCCCATGACCGGTGGTGCCCCCGCATCCTGGAACAGGGCCCGGGCCAGCTGCGCCAAGGCGATTTCTGGCGGCCATGCCTGTTCCGTGGCCTCTGCCACCAGGGGCGTCACCTCGCGGGTGGTAATGCCGTGGCGTTCCAGCAGATACCACGCCAATCCCATGATATAAGTGCCGCCGGAGCGGGGAAGCGCCCCACGCCACAACACGGGCGTTCCACTCGCGGATAAGAGCACCCGGCCTCCTTCCAGAGGGACAGCCCCCACCAGGGAGCTCGGCCCTCACAATGCGTCCAACGCCGCCATCACCGTATCGGCCTGGTCTCGCATGTGGTTGATATCCCCGTCGAGCAGGCTGCGCGCCACGCTCCCCAGGGCTTCGGCCTGGGCGGCATCGTCGGTGCGGGCCATGTAGTAATGGAGGCAAGCCAGCATCAGAATCAGGCTGCCCCGATAAACACAGGCCCGCACGTCATCTTCCCGATCCGGCCGCAATTCCCGCATCAGCCGACCGTGAAACCGGGTGTTGGTGAGAGGCCCCGCACTGTGCAGCCGCCGCCGCATCTCCTCAGCAAACGCCCATAACCGTTTCCGCAATTGCAGTCGTTGCCAGTCTTGCCGCGCCTGTTCCGGTGCCATCCAGGCGCACCCGTCCAGATAGGCTGCCACGGCCGCCTGTTTTGGTTGGGCCGGAGACGGCAAGCGCAAACGGGCGGGCACCTGGGGGCGGGCGCCGGCGATCCGCACGCCATCGCTGGCATTGACCACCTGGATGCCCTTGATGCCACCGATGGCCGCCTCCATCACCTCCCGCGCCCACAAATACAGCGGCTCGCTGTAGACCGTGCCCCCCAGATTACCGGGGACCGCCTGTTCCAGAGGCGCCGGTTGGGCACCGGGGATGGCTTGGTGCCCGGCCACGTGGGTGCGGGTCGGTTCGCGACTGCCCAGGTCCATGCCGGCCAGAATGATCTGGCGGGTCCCCAGACGCTGCGCGAAAGCCAAGCCCGTATTGCCCACCAGGGGGCCGCTGTTATGCAACTGGTGACTGAGATCGCGGCAGAAAGCGGGTGTGCTGGCCAGGGCCGAACGGAAAAAGTACAACACCCGACCGAACAGGGCGGCAGTTCCTGGCGGGACGGTGGTGGAGGCCACCAGACAGGTGCGGGACAGGTCCACCTGCCGGCCGATGTCGGCCATCAGGTCGTACCACTCCACATTGCGTTCCAGCAGCACACAAAAATCGGGCACCACCCCGTTGGCCAGCAGGGGCCGCACCGCCGTGCCACAGGCCACGATCACGGCCCGGTCCTGCTGCTCCTTCAGCACCGGCAGCATGGCCTGTAGCGACGGTCCCGCGCCGGCCACCACCACGGGCATGTCCACGCCGCGCGGTTTGCCTCCCAGCAGCGGGACCGGACCGGCAAGAAGGTTGCGGTAGGTGTGCTCCAACATCACCAGTTCATCGTTGAAAAACCCCAGCCCCATGAAGCCCGTGGCCAGCCGCTGATGCACGAAGGTATCGCGGGTTTGCTCATACCGCGCGCCTGGCAAATGGGTGAACAGCACACTGCCATCCCAGCCGGCCGGATCGGTCTCGCGAATGGTGAGCTTGAGTTGCAGCGCCAAGCTGTCCACGTTGCGCGCCACCAGAATGACCAGACGTCGACGCCCGGCTTCCGCATCGCGCACCAGCGGACCCCAGTCGTGCACAAACAGGGAGTGGTAGAGAAAATCGTCCGCATGCTCCACCAGGATCACACAGCGGGCATCGGTGGCGTCCACCAGCGGGTCAAGGTGGGGCGCCAATCCCACGCCGAACACCACCAGGAAATGGCCGGTATCCAGGCGCTCGGGTGTTTCAGCAAAGGGGATGCCCCGCCGTTGGGCCTCGGCGGTCAGGGCCTGAACGAAGGAACGGCTGCGATCATCCAGCCGTTCCAGCCGGGGCTCCCGCTGCCAGCAACGAACCGGTTGTTGGCGCCAGGCCGCGATCTGTTCCTCGGCGACCGTCCGGGCGCCCCTTCCCCCATAGAGCAGGTGATCGCCGACGCGGATGTCGGCGTCACCATGGTCCAGCCATACCAGTTCCGTGACGGGTTGATGCGCGGCAAGGCGGCCCCGCAACCAGCGGAAACCGCCCTCCAGCAGGGACAGATTGTAGGCGAAGCGTTCCGGCCCCGGCGGCGGCGCCGCCGGAACCTCAGGGGTCTCAGCCGGCACCCAGAACCTCCCGGGCCACGGCGTGCAGGGTGGCCCGCAGACGCTCGCCATGGGCCGCGGGATTGAACAGGGCCGACTCCCGCACCTCGCGGTGCAGGGTTTCGCGGAAGGCGGGCTGCCCCACACCGCTTTCCACCAGTAACGCCGCCTGTTCCAGCAGGCCTTCCAGCCCGCCGGTGATCCACGAGTCCCGTCCGGCCGCCCGCAGCACGTGGGCGCCAAAGGACTGATCCGCCCCCAAGTGCAATACCGGCACCCCGTTCCACAGAGCATCCACCAGCAGCATGCCATCACTGCGGGGCGACGGGTCCAGAACCATGTCCACCTGCGCCAGATACGCCTGACGCCGTTCGGCCAGCGCGGTGCCATCCGCAGGCATGTCGGCAAAGCCCACCCGGCCCATGACGCCAAAGTTGGCGAACCGTTCCAGAATGCGATCCTGTAGCGACCCCGGCAGGTCCGACCGGTTGCCCAGCAGCAGCCGCGCCTGGGGAATGGCCCGGAGCAGGAAGGACCACAGCGCCACCGTGGTGGGGGTCAACAGGGCAAGGTCGGCGCTGGCGCCCAGAACCACGCCGCCACCGGGGCGCTCCGCCGGCGTCAGAACAGGCGCGGGCATGGTATCGGGCGCCAGGGCCATCACGCCGCCCGGCTGCACCACCGGCTGCGGGCCGCGCGGTGTGGGGCCGCCTTCGTCCACGAGCTGGTGGGTGAGGCCGGCACCGAAAATGCCGGCGGTGCGCCCCAACAGGCTCACGACCGCCGGCACCGGCTGTCGCGCCAGGGCGCCCGGCCAGGGGGTATCCGCCTCGAAGGTCAGGTCCACCACCAGGTCCAGGCCTTCGGCCTCCAGGATCACGGCCAGGGTTTCATCGTCGATGTCGGCCACATTGGTCCAGCGGCTCACCAAACGTTCCAGACCACTGCTGCGGCCCAGGGGCCCGGCCACATCCCAGGACAGAACGCTCACCTCCGTGTCCTCGGCCCCCAGATGACGGATCAGAGGGGTCAGGAGGCGCAAACCGTCGCTTTCCCAGGCGGCATCGGTCACCACGCCCACCTGCAACGGTCGGCCGTCCAGGGGCGCCGGTGGCGTGGCGGGCGAGGACAGGTCCAGGTTTTCCCGCCACAGGACCGTCAGTTCGTCCAGCCCGGGCCAGATTTCCTCCTCGCCCACGGCATCGTCACTGGCCAGGGCCAACAGGGTCGCATCCAGTTCCCGGGCCAGCCCCATTTCCTGCACCAAGCGGGCCTCCTCGGCCTGCCCCCAGCGCCGCAGAGCCCGGCCCAGCAGCACCGCGGTACGGCCACTGTCGGGATCCCGTTGGGTGGCCACGTGAAGCGCCCCCAGGGCCCGGCTGATCTCGCCCTGTTCCAGCAGGGCCTGCCCCATGGTCTGATAGAGTTCCGCGTCCTGAGTATTGAGCCGCAGATCCTTTTCCGCCAACGCAATGGCATCGGCGTAGCGGCGTTCCCCCATGGCGGCCAGCACCTCCGCCAGATAGTTCACGTTGCGGGTTTCCGACAGCGCGGTCTGGAAATTGTCCAGGCCGCGGAAACTCACCTGAGCGAACAGGGGGTGGGCATCCAGCGCCGTGGCCAGCTTGGCGTAATAGATCCCCTCGGTCAGTTGTCCCACCCGGGCATGCACATGGGCCAGGGCATCGGCGTACTCGCGCGCCTCCGGATCCAGATCGTGGGCGATCCCCAGGAATTCCAGGGCACGTCCGTAGTCGTTGAGGAAAAATGCGGTAACGCCCAGGAGGAAATAGTACTCGGCGGTTTCCTCCGCCTCCCGCAGTTCCGCCTGCAACATTTCCGGGACCTCGGCCACGCGACCATTCTGGAGCGCTTCCAGGGCTGCGTTCACCACCCGGGCCACGACCGGATCATACGTCGTGCTTTCGCCGTTTCCGGACATTCTATCGTCTCCCCAACTGTGCCGTTGCGCCCGGGCTGCCGGGCGGGCATGGGCGGCTGGTGGCCCCTTCTGTCGGCCCCCGCCACCAGCATCCCCTGATGGCGCCAAGGGTATCCCTTCACCGCCACCGCGACAACCACCGGATCGGCTGGCCCTGACCTGGACTCATCCCCGCCAGATGGGCCGGCCGTCGCCTGGCAGACCGTACTCGGCCCAACGCCGGGTCACCTGATCCACCATGCCATCATCCATACGGATCACCGCGCCCCATTCGCGATGGGTTTCCGGCGGCAGCTTGTTGGTGGCATCCATGCCCATCTTGCCGCCCAGACGGGCTTCCGGCGAGGCAAAATCCAGATAGTCGATGGGGGTGCGTTCCACCATCATCACGTCCCGCATCGGATCCATGCGGGTGGAGACCGCCCACATCACGTCTTTCCAATCGCGCACATTGATGTCGTCGTCCACCACGATCACCAACTTGGTATACAGGAACTGCCGCAGGGCCGACCACACCCCCATCATTACCCGACGGGCATGACCGGGGTAGTGCTTGCGCATGGAAACCACGGCAATACGATAACTGCATCCCTCGGGCGGCAGCCAGAAATCCACGATCTCCGGAAACTGCTGCTGTAACAGGGGGATGAACACCTCATTCAGAGCCTCTCCCAGAACACTGGGCTCGTCGGGCGGGCGGCCGGTGAAGGTGGACAGGTAGTAGGCATCCCGCCGCAGGGTAATAGCCGAAAGCTGGAAGACAGGGAACGACTCCACCTGATTATAGTAGCCCGTGTGATCGCCATAGGGCCCTTCCGGCGCCGTTTCCGGCAGCACATGCCCTTCCAGGACGATTTCCGCCTGCGCCGGCACCTGCAATGGCACGGTCCGGGCGTCCACCAGCGAGGTGCGCGCGCCGCGCAGCAGCCCGGCGAACTGGTATTCGGACAGGGTGTCCGGCACCGGGGTCACCGCCGCCAGGATGGTGGCCGGATCGGCGCCGATCACCACGGCGCAGGGCATGCCCTCGCCGGGATGTTGGGCCTGCCAGCGGGCGAAATGCTGGGCACCGCCCCGATGACGCAGCCAGCGCATGATGGTGCGGTCCCGGCCCAACACCTGCATACGATAGATGCCGAGATTAGGCTGGTCCTCGCGGCTGTCCCCGGGCCCCCGAGTCACCACCAGCCCCCAGGTGATGAGGGGCGCCGGCTCGCCCGGCCAGCAGCCCTGAATGGGCAGACGGCCCAGGTCCAGATCGTCCCCGGTCCACACCACTTCCTGGCAGGGCGCTCGGGACACGGTTTTGGGCCGCATGGCCATTACCGTTTTCAGCAACGGCCAGTGGCCCGCCGCCTCCCGCAAGTTCTCGGGCGGGGTGGGCTGGCGCAGGAAGGCCAGCGTCTCCCCCACCTGACGCAATTCCTCCGGCTGGCGGTTCATGCCCGCCGCCACCCGCGCCACGGTGCCAAAGAGATTGACCACCACGGGATGGCGCCAGCGGTTTCCCTGGGCATCTACGGGATTTTCAAACACCACCGCCGGCCCGCCGGTGGCCAGCAGCCGGGTCTGGATCTCGGTCATTTCCCGATCAGGGGAGACCGGCACTCGGACCCGCTTCAGATCCCCCGCGGCCTCCAGCCGCGCCAGAAAATCCCGCAAGCTTTGATCACCCATGCCACGCTCCGCCCGCATTCCTCTCGGCACCCCGTCGGCCCCAGAGCCACGGTCGTCCCATATGAAGGGGCACGGTAGTCCCATGGACTTGATTCCAGCAACCCGAAACCCGACTCTGGTATCATTCGAGATATCGCCGACGGTAGGCGTGGGCCGGGAACCATGGTAGGGTGTAACCCCACGGTAAATGGTCGGCAGATCGGCTGCCACAGGATCGAGTGCGCAATGACTTCCTTACCGGCAGAGGCGCTCGTGGAGGCGCCGGCAACCCCGCAGACTTCTCAGGGACAACCCCAGGGCCAGAGTGAGCGTTACAGCCGCCTGATCGAACTCGGCATTGCCCTCTCCGCCGAGCGCAATCACGACCGGCTGCTGGAAACCATTCTGCTGGGGGCGAAGGATCTCACCCACGCCGACGGCGGGACTCTGTACCTGCGCACGGAGGAGGACGGCCTGGGCTTTGCCATCCTGCGCAACCATTCCCTGGGCATGGCCATGGGGGGCACCACCGGCAAGCCCATCACCTTCCCGCCCCTGCGCATGTACGCCGAGGATGGCACCCCCAACCACCACAACGTAGCCACCCACGTGGCGCTGAGCGGCCGGACGGTCAACATCCCCGATGCCTATGAGGCCCGGGACGGCTTCGATTTCTCAGGCACGCGGAAATTCGATCAGGGCACGGGCTATCGGTCCATGTCCTTCCTCACCCTGCCGCTGAAAGACCGGCAGGACCGGGTGATCGGCGTGCTGCAACTGATCAACGCCACCGATCCGGTTTCCGGCAACTGGGTTCCGTTTGATCCGGAACTGGAACCCTTGGTGGAGGCGCTGGCCTCCCAGGCAGCGGTGGCCCTGCAAAACCGCAAGCTCATCGATGCCCAGAAGGCGCTGCTGGACAGCTTCATCAAGGTGCTGGCCGACGCCATCGACGAAAAATCCCCCTATACCGGCGGCCACTGCCAGCGGGTGCCGGTGATCACGGAAATGCTGGCCCGTGCCGCCCATGACTCGGACGACGAGCGTTTCCGCGAATTCCACCTCAACGATGACGAGTTCGAAGAGCTCTCAATCGCGGCATGGTTGCATGACATCGGCAAGGTGACCACGCCAGAACACGTGGTGGACAAGTCAACCAAACTAGAAACCATTTTTGACCGCATCAGCTTGGTCCGGTTGCGCTTCGCCCTGCTCAAGCGTGACCGACTGTTGCTGGCCCAGGAGCGGGCCCTGGCGGGAGAGCCGGAGGAAGCGGAAGCCCTGGCCAACGACCTGAACGCCCTGGACGATGAATTGGCCTTTCTGGAAAAAGCCAATATCGGCGGGGAATTCATGAAGGACGAGGACGTGGCCCGGGTGGCAGCCATCGCCGGGCGCACGTGGGCCGACCAGACGGGCGAGGAACACCCCTTGCTGTCTGAGGAGGAAGTGAGGAACCTGTGCATTCGCAAGGGGACCCTCACCAACGAAGAACGGAACAAGATCAACGACCACATTGTGCAGACCATCCGCATGCTCAACGAGTTGCCCTTCCCCGATCACCTGCGGCGGGTCCCCGAATACGCGGGTGGTCACCACGAAAAAATGGATGGCAGCGGCTATCCCTATGGCTTGCGCGGCGAGCAATTGTCCCTGCCGGCCCGCATGATGGCCATCGCCGACATCTTCGAGGCCCTGACCGCCGCCGACCGGCCGTACAAGAAGGCCAAAACGGTGAGCGAGTCGCTGAAAATCATGGGCTTCATGCGCAACGACAACCACATCGACCCCGACCTGTTCGACCTGTTCCTGACCAGCGGGATTTGGAAAGAATACGCGGAAACCTATCTCAAACCGGAACAGATCGACGAAGTGGATATCAACCGCTATCGCCGGGCAGCCTCGTAAGCAGGCTCTTGGCGATAGCGGAGAATCAGCAAAAAAGCCGGCCTAGAGCGGATTCACGCAGACAATAGGACCCGAAAATGGGTCCCATTGACCGCGATAGGCTCTAGAGCGGATCGCACCCAATCGGGTTCACGCTGTGAACCGGATTGGGCGCGTGAATCCGCTCTAAATCAAATAGATAGAGCGGATTCACGCAGACAATGGGACCCGAGAATTGGGTCCCATTGACCGCGATAGGCTCTAGGGCCGGCTTTTTTGAGTCGTGACGGCGGGAAAAAACGGAGGGAGCGGTCAGGCGGCTTCCGACCGGGTGCGCTGCACCAGGACACGCCGCATGTCGTCGGCACTCTCGGCCTGATGCAGCTTTTCCACGACACAGGTATCCCGCAGCAGGCGCGAGACCTGGGCCAGGGCCCGCAGATGCTCGGCCCCGGCGTTCTCGGGCGCCATGAGCAGAAAGATGATGTCCACCGGCTGATCATCCACGGCATCAAAGCCGATGGGACGCTCACACAGGGCCAGTAGCCCATGCATGCGCTCCACGCCCTTGAGCTTTCCGTGAGGGATGGCGATGCCATTGCCCACTCCGGTGGATCCCAGCCGCTCCCGTTCCATCAACACATCGAAAACGATGCGTTCCTCCTGCCCCAGGCGGGGAGCGATCAGTGCTGCCATTTGTTGCAGCGCCTGTTTCTTGCTGGTGGCCCGCAGACGGGGAATCAGTCCGTCGGGCCCCACGATGGTTAGCAGGTCCATGACCAGGATCTCTTTGCCGTGAACGGTGACGGACCCACGGCGTGCGCTGTGTCACGCCGTGTCTGTCCCTCTGTCATGCCTCGGAAGACCCCGCCGGGTCAACCCAGCCGACGTGTCCGTCGTCACGCCGATAGACCACATTGAGGCGATCGTGGGCGCTGTTGCGGAAAACGATCAACGGTTGCGCGCCCAGATCCAGGCGCATGACCGCATCACTAACCGTGCAGGTGGGAACGTCGGTAACGGTTTCCGCCACCACCACCGGGGCGTGATCCGGGGTTTCCGGCACTTCCTCGTCGTCGTGGTGGGGCGCCAGCACATAGGTCTGCGCGGCCAGGACCTGGTCGTCGCTGACGCCCTTGCCGCGATGGGATTTCAGGCGTCGCTTGTACCGGCGGAGCTGCTTGCCGATGCGGCCCACCGCCTGTTCAAAGGCGGCGTAGGCATCGGGGCCTTCGCCACGCCCTTGGGCGTCCAGGTCCCGGGCCACATGCATGATGATGTCGGTGCGGAATCCCTGCCCCCCCTGGGTGCGGGTGAAGACCACCTTGCTGTCCAGGCCGTCGTCGAAATACTTCTCCACCAGGTCCTGGAGGGTTTGCTCCACGTGGGTGGTCAGGGCCTGACCCACGTCCATGTGTTTGCCGTTGATCGCAATGCGCATGACCGGAATGGCCTCGATTCAGGAGCCCGACACGGAACGGAGGTCGGGCATCGCCGTGGAAGCGGGGGCGCACCGTACGTCCGGTTGCGGACGGCTGTCAAACGCCGCCAGTAGACTCCCCAAGGGAACGTGCAACAGAACGCGTGGGCGCCACGCGAAAGCCGGTCCACCACGTGAAGACGGCGGCGGGCCGGCGGTCTCCCCTGCCTGCCCCTAGGAGCGCGAGGCCCCCTGCAGGGCCTTTTCGCGCCGGCGTCGGGAAGAGGAGGGAATGTTCATAGCCTCCCTGTATTTGGCCACGGTTCGACGGGCAATGTCGATCCCTTCCGCACACAGGAGGGTCGCAATTCGTTCGTCGCTCAACACCTTGGCCGGCGGTTCCTCGTCGATGAGGGTGCGGATGCGATGGCGCACCGTCTCGGCGGAGTGGGTGGCGCCGTTGGCGCCGCCCAGGGCCTGGGTGAAGAAGTACTTGAGTTCGAAAATACCGCGGGGCGTCATGATGTACTTGTTACTGGTCACCCGGCTGACGGTACTTTCGTGCATTTCAACCGCTTCCGCCACATCCCGCAGCACCAGGGGGCGCAGGTGAGTGATGCCGTGATGCAGAAAGGCGTCCTGCTGACGGACGATCTCGCCGGCGACCTTCAGGATGGTGGTGGCCCGCTGGTGCAGGGCCCGCACCAGCCAGTTGGCGTTCTGATAGTGCTCGGAAAGATACTGCTTTTCCTCCGGCGACCGCGCGACGTTGCTCACGGTGGTGTAATAGCGGGTGTTCACCAGCACCCGGGGCAGCGTTTCGCTGTTCAGCTCCAGGTGCCAGGTGCCGTCGGGGCGGGCGCGCAGGGTGACATCGGGGGTGATGGGCTGGATGGGGTCGCCGGCGAGACGCTGGGCGGGCCGGGGATCAAGGGTCCGCAACTCGGCGATCATGTCCGCCAGATCCTCGTCATCCACGCCACAGACTTCCCGCAATCGGGCGTAGTCCCGGCGTTCCAGCAGGGACAGGTGGTCCACCAGCGCGGCCATGGCAGGATCCATGCGGTCCCGTTCCTGCAATTGCAGGGCGAGGCATTCGGGGAGGGAGCGGGCGAACAGACCCGTGGGTTCCAGGGTCTGGAGGGTGGTCAACAGACGGGCCAGCGTGGCCTCGGGCACCCGCAACCGGGCGGCTACCTCCGTCAAGTCGGCGGTGAAATAGCCATTCTCGTCCAGCCCCTCCAGCAGCCCCAGCGCCATGAGGCGGTCGGCGGCGTCCTCGAAAGCGAGATTGATCTGCTCGGTCAGATCCTCGCGCAGGGTGCGCGGGCTGACCAGGGTCTGGTCGGGGCCGGCCATGTCCTCGCCGAAATCGCTGCGCCCGCCCGATCCCTGCCAGTCGGCCAGGCTGGACTCCACCCCCACGTAGGCCGCCTCGCCCGGCAGGTCACCGCTGTTCCAGGTATTGTCCACGTCCATGTCCAGCGGTGTGCTGTCGGTGCCTGGCACCGCGTCCATGAAGGGGGGCTCGGTCTCGGCGCGGTCCGGCTCGGGCGGCGCCGGGTCGGCGGGAATGTCGTCCTGGCCCTCATCCCGCTCCAGCAGCGGGTTGCGCTCCAGTTCCGCCTCCACATAGGCGGTGATTTCCATGTTGGACAACTGCAACAGCTTGATGGCCTGCTGCATCTGCGGCGTCATCACCAGGGACTGGGACTGTCGCAGGTCCAGGCGCGGGGTCAGCGCCATGGGCGGAATTCCTCACACAGCAACGATGAAACCGGGAGAGCTTTCGGCCCTGCCGGCCGGCGCTCCTGCCTCTATTCTGGAACGAAGGGGATTCCGGCGTAAAGAGGCCCGTGCAGGGTCTTGGAGTCACATGGAAAAATGATCGCCCAGGTACACCCGCCGTACCTCGGCATTGGCAACGATCTCCGAAGGGGGGCCTTCGGTAAGGACCTGCCCATCATGGAGAATGTAGGCACGGTCGATGATGTCCAGGGTTTCCCGCACATTGTGATCGGTGATCAGCACCCCGATGCCCCGTTCACGCAGGGTGGCCACCAGATCGCGGATGTCGTTCACGGCAATGGGGTCGATGCCGGCGAAGGGCTCGTCCAGCAGGATGAAACGGGGCTGAGTGGCCAGCGCGCGGGCAATTTCCACCCGGCGTCGCTCGCCGCCGGACAGCGCCGGCGCCGGCGTGTCTCGCAACCGGCTGAGACCGAATTCACTGGTGAGGGACTCCAGCCGCTCCGCCCGCACCGTCGGATCGGGCTCCGCCAGTTCCAGCACCGCCTGGATGTTCTGCTCCACGGTCAGACCGCGGAAAATGGAGGCTTCCTGGGGCAGATAGGAAATGCCCAGCCGGGCCCGGCGATAGAGCGGCAGGGCGGTGATGTCCTCCCCCTCCAGCGTGATCCGGCCGCGGTCGGGACGAATCAATCCGGTGATGCAGTAGAAGCAAGTGGTTTTGCCAGCACCGTTGGGGCCCAGCAGGCCCACCACCTCGCCCTGGCGCACGGTCAGGCTCACCGAGCCCAGCACCATGCGGCGCTTAAAGTGTTTGCCCAGGCCCTCGGCCAGCAGGGCCCCGCTGTCATCCGTGAAGGGATCGGGACCTTCCGGGACGGCTGTGAGCACGGGATCGCGACTGGTGGCATCGCCGTCATGGGACGAGGAACCCTTCATGGCGTACCGTTCCCTTCCGCTGATTTGGGAACCAGCAGGCCGCGCACGCGGCCGTCGCCCGGCATCTTTGCAGGCGTGCGCCGGGCATTCCCCGGCGGCCGGGCCAGTAGACGGCTGCGGCCGTTTTTCACATCCACCACCGCGTAACCGCCATTGAGCTGATTGGGGCCACGGGTAAGGCGGACGTTGCCCACCAGTTCCGCCTGCTCGGTGGCGGCGGTGTAACGCCCCCAGTCGGCCCGCGCCACTTCGTCGGGCGTGCGCACGGTCACACCGTCGGTCACCACCAGGTGGGTGAGGGCCGTCCCGCCAGCGGGCGCACGGTGGAAGGTGGCTTCCATGCGGCCCCCCTGCAGCCGTCCCCGCTCGGTCACCGCCACGGGCGAGCCCTCCGCCACCGCGCGCTTCAGGGCCAGTCCCTCCTGCCCGGCGGCGGATCGGTTCCCCTCGGAGCCGGCCGTGAGCCACGCGGTCATGGTGGCGGCGGTCAGCCGGTCCGTGCCGTTGATCAGGGTGACCCCGCCGGTGGCTTGGGCCACCCGACGTTTGACCCAGTATTCAAGGGCCCGGCCGGCGGTCAGGGAAGCGGGCTTCCTGGTCTGGTCCCGGGATTCCAGCCGGGGCGAGCCCCCCAGGAGCCGGGCGTGCTCTTTCTTCACGTCATAGACGGCCCGACCGGCCCGGGCCACCGCCTGTGGCGTGGTGATGATGACGTTCCCCAGAGCCTCCACCCGCCAGATCACCATGCGGCCCTTGTCGGGGCCGGAAGTGGGTTCCCGGTAATGGGCGATGAGGGTTTCCGCCTTCACGGCGGTATCCTCACGGGTGGCCACGGCGCCGCCCTTGGCCAGGATCTGCTTTTTGTCCCGCAACCATTCCAGGGCACCATCAGCATCGATGACCAGATCGCCGCCATCGGCCCCGGTGATGTCCTTCAGGCGCGCTTGCTGAGCGGCGGCTGGCAGCGCCGCCAGCAGCAGCAGGAACAGCACCAGAGCTCCCCAACCCGGTCCGTGCCACAGACGAATCATGGCAGCATGCCCCCTTCGGTTTCTGGGTCCAGAGCGGCGGCCCGTACGGCGGCATGGGCCGGCCCCAGAATGCGAATCACGCGCCCCCGTTCCAGGATGCGGAATCCCGCCCCCCGGATTTCGCCCAGGGGCCCGTGGCCGTGAACGGCCGCGTCGCCATGAATTTCCGCCTGTTCCATCAACACCTCGACCCGGGGGGTATGAAGTTCATACCCGGCATCGGTGTAGAGAGCCACCTCTCCGGAGAGACTCAGGCGTCGGGTCTCCGTGTTGTAGGCGCCTGTGGTCGCCTGCAAGGACACCCACGTCCCATCGGCCAACTCCAGGTCACCCCGGGGCTCGGTAAGATCCACCACCGCTGTGTTCCCGGGGGTGCGGGTGACCCGTTTGGCATCCACGGCATAGGGCTGGTTATTGGAGTCGGTTCCCAGCAGCCGGGCGCCGATCAATTCCGATCGTTGCCCCACGTTCCCATTGGACGTGTCTGTTTCCACCGGGGCGGGTGGTTCCCGCAGCGTGGGCCACGTCATCAAGGCCGCCACCACCGCCAGCATGGCCCCCGGCAGCACCAGCCGCAACAGCCGCAGCCGTCTTGGCCGTCCCGGGTCGGGGCGTTTCCCCGACCGCGCGGGCGGGGCAGCGGATGAAGACATGAGGGCGGTCCCGTCGGCCAAAAAGAACTTACTGGTGCGCGAAAATATCTTCCTCTGCCCATCCTGCGAGATCAAGGATGGCACGGTGGGGCACGAAGTTGAAACAGCCCGTGGCCAGTGCGAGGCGCCCCTCCCTCTTCAACAGTGCCTCCAGGACCTCCCACAAGGCATGAAGATAGAGCACGTCATTGGCGGCATAGGCCATCTGATCATCGCTGAGGGTGGCGGCCCCCCAGTCGGAGGTTTGCTGCTGCTTGGAGATTTCCACCCCCAGCAAATCACGGCATAGATCACGCAGGCCATGGCGGTCGGTGTTGGTGCGGCAGAGGCGGGAGGCGATTTTGGTACAGACCACCGGCTGACAGGTGACCCCCAGCCAGCGCTGAAGCATGGCCACATCGAAGCGGGCGAAATGGAACAGCTTCGTCACCTGATGGTTGCCGAGCACGGCGCGCAGATTGGGGGCGTCGTACTGGCGTTCGGGAAAGTGCACCAGGTGGGCGGTCCCATCACCGGCGGAAAGTTGCACCACGCACAACCGGTCCCGGTGCAGATTCAGCCCCATGGTTTCCGTATCCACGGCCACCACCGGCCCCAATTCCAGATCATCCGGCAGATCATTGCGATGGATGTGGCAGCTCACGGCGGTTCTCCCCTTCCCTACGGCTCAAGCCCGGACGGCCGCACCGGACCGCCACGCGTCACAGGCGGGACAGCATAGAGTATCCGGGCGCCGGACCAAAGCCGTGTCTGGTCCCCGGAAGTGGGACGATGTAAGGGGGAGGGTGGTGCCCAGGAGAAGACTCGAACTTCCACGG
>CAZHRQ010000023.1:16760-25555 GCA_964535075.1 uncultured Rhodobacterales bacterium
CCGTTAAGCCACAGGTACCTGAAACCTGCGCGTCTACCAATTCCGCCACCTGGGCCCGCGCGTCACGACCCCATCAGGTCGCGCGGGAAAATCTAGGAACATCCCGTCGGGGAAGGAAATGGTGCCCAGGAGAAGACTCGAACTTCCACGGCCGTTAAGCCACAGGTACCTGAAACCTGCGCGTCTACCAATTCCGCCACCTGGGCATCGGGGCGTCTGGCACCGGCGCCGGGCGCCAGCGGTGACGGCGTTGATAGAAAATTGGGGCTGGCGTGTCAATGGAAACTTTTTGGATGGAGAACTGTTGGGAAAAAGCCGGCTGGAGACCTCCGGCCGGCGGAGAGGGAATCAGGCACTCAGAACCTGACGGGCTGCGTCGATGGCGGTGCCGGTGCTGACGGGCGCCTGCATGTCGGCCAGGGTGGCTTCCAGTGCGGCGAGGCACAGCAGCACGTGACGGGGGGTGGCACTCTGGCCCATGAGACCGATTCGCCAGACCTTGCCGGCCAGGTCCCCCAGTCCGGCGCCAATCTCCAGCCCATAGCGTTCCAGCAGGCGGGCCCGCACAGCGGCCTCGTCCACGCCTTCGGGCACGGTAACGGCATTGAGTTGCACCAGGCGCTCCGAATAGGGCTCCAACAGCCCGAGCCCCATGGCCTCCAGGCCGGCCTTGAGCGCCTGATGCATGCGCCGGTGGCGGTGCCAGGAGTCCTCCAGCCCTTCCTCCATCAGCATCACCAGGGACTCATGCAGGGCGTAGAGACTGTTGACCGGCGCCGTGTGGTGATAGGCCCGGCCGCCGTCGCCACTCCAATAGCCGAGGATGAGGTTGAGATCCAGGAACCAGCTCTGGACCGGTGTTGTGCGCTGGCGAATCGCATCCACGGCCGCGGGCGAGAAGGTAACCGGAGACAGGCCGGGCACACAGGACAGGCATTTTTGAGACCCGCTGTAGACGGCATCGGCACCCCAGGCATCCACCTCCACCGGGGAGCCTCCCAGGCTGGTGACACAGTCCACGATGGTGAGCATCTCCGCCTCCCGGGCCATTCGGCACAGGGTGGCGGCATCGGATTCTGCCCCGGTAGAGGTCTCGGCGTGGACGAAGGCCAGGATGCGGGCTTCGGGGTGGGCGTCGATGGCCGCGCGTACCTTGTCGGGGTCCACGGCCCGGCCCCAGGGATCGTCCACGGGCACCACGGTGCCGCCACAGCGGGTGACGTTTTCGGTCATACGCCGACCGAACACCCCATTGCGACAGACGATCACCGTGTCTCCCGGCTGCACCAAGTTGGCGAAACACGCCTCCATGCCGGCGGAGCCGGGGGCAGACACGGGAAAGGTCACGGCATTGTCGGTGCGGAAGGCCCGCCCCAGCATGCTCTTGACCTCCTCCATCATGGCGCTGAAGGCGGGATCCAGGTGCCCCACGGTGGGCCGGGCCATGGCCTGGAGCACCCGGGGCGCCACATCCGAGGGGCCGGGCCCCATGAGGATGCGCTGGGGCGGATTGAAGGACGTCTCGGTCATGACGATTTCCTCAAGTCAAGAACGTTGGCGGAGCAGTATTTGGGTGGCTGTTTCCTGATGCTCGTTTGATGAGCCGTCGATGATGCCCCGACGGATCAATGAGCTTTATCGTAACCACGACGGGCCGGAATCCAGTTTGGGCCATGATTCCTCCGGCCCCAGGCCCCCCGGAGGCGGCGCGGGGTCGAAGCCCCCGGGACCCGCCGGATCGCTGACGATGGCCTCCAGCGGCCGCGCTGGCGGCAACGGTGACGGCGGCGCGGTTTCATCGGCGAGGGGCGGAGGCGGCAGATCATCGGGGGTATACACGGGCAGGTCGTCGGCTTCCGCATCGGCCTCTTCCGCCGGTGGTAGCCAGGCAGCGCAGGCGGCACGCAGGGTCTCGTCGGGTGTGTCCGTAACTGCCAGGCGGCGGGTGCACAGTTCCTGGTTGAGAAGGTCCATGGCCTCGTCCAGGGCCACCAGCTTGATAGTCAAGTCCTCCAGGGCCTTCTCCACCGCCTTGGGCACCCGGGTGGGATCCAGGCCAGAGGCCGTGGCCCGAGCCGGCAGATTCTGGGCCTTTTCCACTGTGGCGGCCAGGGTGCCGGCCCGAGTGGATAGGGGCTCGCCGCAGGCGGCAGGGACGGCCGGGCGTTCAGTCTGGTCCAACGCTTGCTGGCACTGAGCAGCCTGCTCCAGCATGGCATCCAGGGGCGTGGAAACGCCGGTGATCTCATCCAGGAAGGCAGCCCAAGTCATACCGTCGCCGTCCGCTGATCGCAGGCGGTCACCGACGCAGGCCGCCAGCAGCAGGGAAAGGCCCAATACCACAACCGGCCCAGGGACTCGAATACACACGTCACTCTCTCCCCGATCAATCGACACAAGGGTGATGGTACTCTGCCAGACATCCGGGCCGGGTGGCCAGGTACCATTGCACCTCCTGAGTCCTCTTGCTAAATCATACATATCTAATATACGGTTCAATTGAATAAGGGCGGGCTTGTCGTCCCGCCCTCCTGCCTATGGCGAGGAGGATTCTGATGGCTATGCGAACGGGACTGGGAGAGGGGTACAGCCCCACCTATTTCCTGGCGGCCCTGGGCAATGGTGGGCTTGCCATCTCGTTTTTCATCTACCTGATGTTCATGCTGCCCTATCCGGAAGCCCCCATCCCGGATTTCGCAGCGGTGACCGCCGGCCTCACCACTGCCGGCCCGGTGAGCACTGTTCTGGTGACCCTGGCCCTGGCGGGTGTGGTGTGGTTCAGCCTGCAACATGTGCGGATGCTGGTGTGGAACCTGCGCGAGTTCCAGGCCTTCCGCACCACGCCCGCCTATGAGCGGCTGCGCGCCAGCAACGCCGAAGTCTCGCTCATGACCATTCCCCTGACTCTGGCCATGAGCGTGAACGTGGGCTTTGTTGTGGGCTCTTTGTTCGTGCCGGGTTTGTGGTCGGTGGTGGAATTTCTGTTTCCGGTGGCGCTGCTGGCCTTTGGGGCGGTGGCGGTGTATGCGGTACGGCTGTTCCTGGACTACTTCGGCCGCATCATCGTGGACGGCCGTTTTGACAGCACCGCCAATAACGACCTCAGCCAATTGATCGCCATCTTTGCCCTGACCATGATCGGCGTGGGCTTCGCGGCGCCCGCGGCCATGAGTCAAGTGACGCTCACCAGCGTGGTGGGCATGGTGCTGTCCATCGGCTTTCTGTCGGCGGCGACATTGTTCGCCATGGTGAAGATGGTGTTGGGCTTCCGGGACATGCTGCAACACGGTCTGCGGGTGGAGGGCGCGCCGTCCCTGTGGATCATGATCCCTATCCTTACCGTGGGCGGCATCGCCATGATCCGGTTGTCCCACGGCCTGCACCACCACCTGGACACGGGGCCAAGCGCCGGCGCCCTGTTCGTGCCCATCACCATTCTGTTTTCCTTGCAGATGGTGTTCGGCCTGCTGGGGCTGGTGGTGATGCGGCGGCTGGACTACTTCGGCCAGTACGTGCGGGGCGACAAGATGAGCCCCGCGTCCTATGCGCTGATCTGCCCGGGGGTGGCGTTCTTCGTCTTCGGCCAGTTCTTCCTGCATGTGGGGCTGGTGAAAACGGGCCTGCTGGCGCCTTTCTCCCTGCCCTATCTGGTGCTGCTGGCGCCCCTGGTGTACGTGCAGTTCCGCACCATCGAGACCATGGTGCGGCTCAACCGCAAGCACTTGCGCCCGGTGGCGACCTCCGCCCAACCTGTGGAGCTGCACACTTCTTGACCACAGTTGCCACGTGCTCATGAAATAGGCTTTACAGCACGGGGCGGCTGTGCCAGGCTAACCCTGCATCATCCAGGAGGGGGAACGGTCCAAGCCCGCCTCCGCGAGTCGCCCCGCCTGGGCCGACGGATGATGTCGCCGACTTGGACGTTTCCTCCCTGAACTTGGGCCGCGGCTTCCCCGCGGCCTCTTTTTTTTAGGTCCTCACCGCATCGGGCAGCAGAAGGTGGAACACGGTGCCGGCGCCCGGGTCGTTTTCGTCCACGCCGGTAATCCACACGCGTCCGCCGTGGCGCTCCACCACCCGACGGCACACGGCCAAGCCGATCCCCGTGCCAGGATAGCTGTCGGGCCCGTGCAACCGCCGGAACATCTCGAACACCTGATTGCGATAACTTGGGGGAATCCCCTGGCCGTTGTCCTGCACGGTCAGGTGCCAGCCCACCGCCAACTCTTCCGCCTGCACCGCCACCACCGGGGCACGGTCCGGGGCGCGATATTTCAGGGCATTCTCCAGAAGATTGAGAAAGAGCAGGCGCAACTGCGAGGGATCGCCCGTGACCGTGGGCAGGACGCCGACGGTGAGGGTGGCCTCCGCCTCCTTCAGGCGGGACGCCAGGTCATGGTGCTGAATCTCGGTCACCAGGGCCTTCAGGTCCACGACAGTGCGGTGCCGATCATCCAGGGCCACCCGGCTGTAGGCCAGCAGGTCGTCGATCACGGCCCGCATGCGCCGGGCGCCGGTCACCGCATGGCTGACGTATTCCTGTGCTTCCCGGGGCAGCGCCGCCCCGTGGCGACGCTCCAGCAACCCTAGGAAGTTGGTGATGGTGCGCAAGGGCTCCTTCATGTCGTGGGAGGCCACGTAGGCGAACTGCTCCAGCTCGGCATTGGAATCGGCCAGGGCCGCCCGGTCCCGCTCCAGAGCATCGCGGGTCGTTTTCAGGGTGGCCACTTGTTGCTCCAGGTCCAGGGTGCGCACCAGCATCATGCCGGTAAGGGAATGGAGCAACCACACCACCGTTGCCCCAGCCGCCACCAACAACACCACCACGGCCGCCCCCACCAGCGCCACCGAGCGCCCCACCCCGGCATAGAGGGTTCCGGCCGGCACCATGCGCACCAGGGTCCAGTCCCCCGGCGGCACCGTCATCACGGCGGCCACCGAGCTGCCCCGCTGACAACAGGTCACGGCGGCCAGGGCGCCACCTGCCACCACGGCGGCGCGCACCCCACGCCCGGGCGTTTCTGTCACCCCATCGGGTCCCGGGGCATAGACCCGCGCGATGGCCCCGTCGGGGGTCCGAGTCACCAGGAAGTTGTGCGCATCCGACCCCGCCTCTTCCTCCAACAGACGGGACAGGGGGCCAGTGCCGAACAGCAGCAGATCCGTGCCTTCCTGACGGCCTTCCCGGTCGCGAATGGGGGCCGCCGCCAGCAGCCACGCGGGCCCCTCCCCCAGCGGTGCCGGGCCCACCAGCATGACCGAGTCTTCGGGCAACCGCCACAGGGCCCGGGGCACGGGATGGCCGACCGTCACCACCGCCTGCCCTTCCGCATCCAGGCGGGTGATGCCGGCGATTTCCGGCGCCAATGCCATGGCGTCCTTCAGCTTGGGTGCCGTGAAGTCCACCAGTTGGGAAAGCGGAATCTTGCCCCGATTGTAGGTCGCCAATTCCTGCCGGATGCGGGTCCGGCTGGTGACCTGCCGGGCCAAGCTCGCCAGGCCCCGCGCATACTGTTGCAGGGCCTCGGCCTTCATGGTGGCGGTGAAACGCAACCCCTGGTCCGCGCCCTCGCGCAAGGCCATGCGCATGGGCCACAGGGCCACCGTGGCCACCACGATTCCGGTCAACAACACCGAAGCCACCGCAAAAACCACAATGCGGCGGCGTAAGCTCTGAATGGTCAGGTTGTACACGACGCGCCTCCACGGGACCCGACCTTGTGACGTCAGTGTGACCCATGGTCCCTGAGTCCCACAACGGTCATTTTAACCGACTCCCGTTCTCCCTCAATGAGGCAGCCAGACGCGGGCCCGCAGCCCCCCCAGGGGACTGTCCTCCAGCCGGATTTCGCCGCCATGTCCCCGGACCACGTCCCGGGCAATGGTCAGCCCCAGCCCCACGCCGCTGGCGGTGCGGGCTTCGTCCCCCCGCGTGAAGGCCCGGAACATATCCTCCCGCCGTTCGGGGTGGATACCCGGCCCGTCGTCGTCCACGGTCAGGGTAACCCCCTCGGGACCCTGACTGAGAGTCACCGCCACGGTGCCCTGGGCGTGGGCCAGGGCATTCTCCACCAGATTGGTGACGGCCCGCCGCAACACGCCGGCCCGCGCCGGCCGCACCAGGGAAGGCGGTGCGATGAGGGTCACCGGCACCGCATGGTCCCGCAGCCGGTCCACCACGCCGGTGACCAGGGCCGCCAGGTCGGTGGGCGCCATGTCCTCGGCCGCCTCACCCCGGGCGAAGGCCAGGTAGCCCTCCACCATACGTTCCATTTCCACCACTTCCGCCACCAGATCCTCGGGCTCCAGGGCCGATGGCGGCAGCGCCAGATGCAGCCGCATGCGGGTCAGGGGGGTGCGCAGGTCATGGGACACGGCGGCCAGCATTTCCATGCGCTGGGTGATCTGCCGTTCCAGCCGGTCCCGCATACGGTTGAAGGCCACGGCGGCCAACCGCACCTCCTTGGCGCCCTGGGGCTTGAAACGGGGCGCGGCGCGATCCTTGCCAAAGGCATCCATGGCCGCCGCCAGCCGGCGCACCGCCCGCACCTGATTACGCAGGAAAGCCAGGGCGATCAGGAAGAACAACACCGCGCCGCCGCCCATCCAGCCCACCACCAGAAAGGTGGTGGAACTGAACAGCCGTTTGCGCAGGGTGGTCACCGTCAACCGCCCCTGGGGCAGCATGATTTCCACCGCTACCGTGTGCGGCCGCGACCACAGGTCCACCCGGTATGGCCCGGGCGCCGTGGTGGACAACGCCCGGTCCACCATCACGCGCAAGGGATCGCGCCCGTGGGCGGGCGGCAGCGTGAAGGTCCGTTCCGGCGAGAGGTCGATGAACAATCCCATGGCCTGGGCCTGGCGCCGAATCCAGGGGCGTTCCTCGGGTTCCGGAAACCGCTGCAGCAGGGAGATCACCACCCGGATCTCCCCGGCAAAGCTCAACACCAGCCGACGGGTCACCGCTTCCCAGTGACGATCCAGGAACACATAGGTAGAGATGGAAAAGGCCAGCAGCAGCGGCAGCAACAGGATCAGCATGGTGCGGGCCATCAAGGTCTGAGGCACCAGACGCTTGAGGGGCCGCAGGAAGGGCAACGGCGGCAACAGATGCATGAGCAGGCGCCCCTGTTCGGTGAATCGGGTCAGTCCGGGCGCAGCACGTAGCCATGCCCCCGCACCGTTACCAGATAGCGCGGTTGGCGTGGATCATGCTCGATCTTACGCCGCAGACGGGTCACCTGCACGTCCAGGGTCCGCTGGCCCGTCCCGGTCTCGCAAGCCAGCGCCTCCCGGGCCAGCACCGTGCCCGGCTGGGCCGCCAGCAGCGCCAGCAGACGGCTCTCGGCCGTGGTCAGGTGCACCGGCGCGTCGCCGTGGCGCAATTCCTGACGGTCGGGATACCAGACCACGCTGCCCAACCGGACGGGCGCCGGACCGGGCGCCGGCACCCGCCGCCGCAAATTCCCCAGGCGCAACACCAGTTCCCGGGGATCGAAAGGCTTGGTGAGATAGTCGTCCGCCCCCCGGGCGAGACCGTCCACCCGGTCATCGGGCGCATCGCGGGCCGTGAGCAGCAGCACCGGGCCGATGTCCCGACGCCGCAGGTCCTCCAACAGGCTCAGCCCATCCTCGCCGGGCAACATCACATCCAGCACCAAGGCATCGAACACCAGCACCGCCAGACAGGCCTGGGCCTCGGCGGTGGTGCCCACGGCGGTGACCCGCACCCCCTCGCTGTTGAGAAAGCGCACCAGTAGGTCCCGCAGGCGGGAGTCATCATCCACCACCAGCACGTGAGTGGCCTCCGCGGGCAGGGGCGGCACCGCGGCGGTCATCCGTCCTCCCGTGACACGTCCTCCGGCGGGGTGCCAAACACCCGGGCCCGATCCCCGGGCTGGATCATGCCGGAAAGCACCTGCCGGAATCCCGCCACCGCCTCCGCCCCCGCATCGCCATAGGCCCGGGCCAACAGCCGGCGCTGGGTGGCGGTCAGGTCCCGCTCCAGGGCAGCCCCGGTGGCGGAGAGCGTAAGACGCCGTTGCCGTCGGTCGCGGGCGCCGGGCTTTTGCTCGATGAACCCCTGGTCCACTAGTTGCCGCAACACCCGGGCCAGGGATTGCTTGGTCACCTGCAACAGCCGCAGCAGTTCCGTGACCGTGATCCCCGGATAACGCCCCACGAAATAGATTACCCGGTGGTGGGCCCGGCCAAACCCATACCGGGCCAGCAAGGCATCGGGCTCCGCCGTGAAATCCCGGTAGGCGTAGAACAGTAGCTCGATGCCCTGGCGCAACTCCTCGTCCCGCAGGAACAGGGGGTTGGGTCGCTCTTTTATGTCAGCCATGTTGACATATATGCCAGAGGCGGCTACGGTCTGACAAGTCCTGAATGCCGCTCTCTTCAGTCCACCCTGGCGGCCGGCCGGTCCGGCCCAACAAGAACGGAGTGATCATGGCCCCCCCTCCCCAGCCCTTCGACGACCGTGACGGCTTCATTTGGCAGGACGGCGCCCTGGTGCCGTGGCGCGAGGCACGCCTGCATGTGCTCAGTCATGCCCTGCATTATGCCTCGTGCGTATTCGAAGGCGAGCGGGTATACGGGGGGCGCATCTTCAAGCTGCGAGAGCACAGCCAGCGCTTGATCGATTCGGGCCGGGAACTGGGCTTCACCCTGCCCTGGTCCATGGATGAGATCGTGGCCGCCACCCTGGAAACGGTGAAGGCCAACGGCATCACCGATGGCTACGTGCGGCCGGTGGCGTGGCGCGGGCCGGAGGAAATGGGTGTTTC
>CAZHRQ010000024.1:0-25444 GCA_964535075.1 uncultured Rhodobacterales bacterium
ACTTTGTATTAGCCGTTTCCCGTGGAACGGGGTTGGTCTACAGTGCGGCCCCATCCGGCTGAAGATGTTCCCCGACCTCAAGGTTCGGTCATGCGCCCCACCCTTCCCAATCTGCTCACCGTCTCCCGCATCCTGGTGATTCCGGTGGTGGTGGGCCTGTTCTACGTGCCCGGCCCGGCGGCCCAGTGGACCACGGCGGGGTTGTTCGTGCTCGCCGCCATCACCGATTTCCTGGACGGCTGGCTGGCCCGGCGCACCGGTCAGGTTTCCGCCTTCGGCCGTTTCCTGGACCCCATCGCCGACAAGCTGCTGGTGGCGGCGGTGCTGCTGATGCTGGTGGGCATGGATCGCCTGTCGGAGCCGGCGGTGCTGCCGGCGCTGGTGATTCTGTGCCGGGAAATCCTGGTCAGCGGCCTGCGGGAGCATCTGGCGGAACTTAATGTTTCCGTGCCCGTGTCCAAACTGGCCAAGTGGAAGACCGCGTTGCAAATGGTGGCCCTGGTGCTGTTGCTGGTGGGCAGTGCCGGCGGCCCCTGGGTGCCCACCGCCGGCGAGGTGGCGCTGTGGGCGGCGGCGCTGCTGACCCTGATCACCGGCTGGGACTATACCCGCGCCGGCCTGCGGCACATCAATGCCGCCGACCGGGCCGGGGACTGACCCAGCCCATGCTTCTGTTCGGCATCGCCGGGCGCAGTGGCGCCGGCAAGACCACCCTCATCACCCGGCTGCTGCCGTTGTTCCGCCAGCAGGGCCTCAGCGTCTCCACCATCAAGGAGGGACGGCCCGGGCTGGACCTGGACCGCCCCGGCAAGGACAGCCATCGCCACCGGGAAGCGGGCGCCGCCGAGGTGATGCTGGTGAGCGGCGGCCGCACCTTTCTCATGGCCGACCACGGCGCGGCGCCACCGCCCCTCGCCGCCCTGGCCGCCCGCCTGCGGCCGGTGGACCTGGTGCTGGTGGAGGGCTTTCGCGCGCAGCCCATGCCCCGGCTGGAGGTGTGGCGGGCGGTGGTGGATCGCCCCCCCCTGGCGCGGGAAGATCGCAGCATCGGCCTGATGGTGAGCGACGGACCGGTTGCGGGATGGCACGGACCGTGGTTAGCTCTGGACGATGTTCCCGGCATTGCCCGTACTATCATCGGTTTTCTCGCCCCCGAGGCCCCACGACCATGGGAACCCTGATCATGACCGCTTCCCACAACTTGACTCCCCTGGACGATGCGGTGGCCCAACTGCTCGCCACCACCCTGCCCCTGACCGAAACGGAAACGGTTTCGCTGGACGCCGCGGCGGGCCGGGTGCTCAGGGCGCCGGTGCGCGCGGAAACCGCCCTGCCGGCCTTCGACAACGTGGCCATGGACGGCTACGCGGTGCGTCATGCCGATGTGGCCGCCGGCGCGCCCCTGCCGGTGGCCGGCCGGGTGCCGGCGGGTCAGGTGACCGTGCCCGCCCTGCCCGAGGGCACGGCGCTCAGGGTGTTCACCGGCGCCATGCTGCCCGCCGGCGCCGATACGGTGGTGGTGCAGGAACGCTGCACCGAGGAAAACGGCCGGGTGCATATTCCAACGGACATCACGCCCGGCGGCAACATCCGCCGGGCTGGCGACGACGTGGCGGCGGGCCGGGAGGTCCTGTCCCCGCGCCGGCGGCTCACCCCGCGCGATTGCGCCCTGGCGGCGGCGCTGGGGGTGACCCGCCTCACCGTCAGTCGGCCGGCGCGGGTGGCGCTGTTCTCCAGCGGCGACGAACTGCGCGCGCCCGGCACCCCCCTGGACCCGGGCACCCTGTACGACAGCAACCGCCCGCTGCTGCGCCAATTGCTCAGCACGCTTGGGGTGGAAGTCACCGACCTGGGCATCCTGCCCGACGACCTGAGCATCCTGCGCGACCACTTGCAGCGGGCGGCGGTGACCCACGACATGATTCTCACCACCGGGGGCGTCTCCGTGGGGGAGGAGGATCACCTGAAAGCCGCCATGAACGCCGTGGGCGAGCTGGACCTGTGGCGGCTGACCATCAAGCCCGGCAAGCCCCTGGCCACCGGCCGCATCGGCGATACCCGGGTGCTGGGCCTGCCCGGCAACCCGGTGGCGGTTCTGGTGACCTTCCTGATGGTGGCCCGGCCGGTGCTGCTGCGGATCATGGGGTGCGATCCCGTGCCAGAGCCCCACTGGCAGGCGGTGCCCATGGGCTTTCACCTGGACCGCCGCCCGGGCCGCCGGGAATTCCTGCGCGCCGTGCTGGTGCCGGGACCGGGCGGTTTTCTCACGGCGCTGCCGGCGGGGGGACAGGGGTCGCACCAGCTGGGCAGCCTGGCCAACGCCGACGGCCTCGTGGACATCGCCGCCGACCGGGATCAGGTGCTGGAGGGCGAGGAAGTGCCCTATCTCTCCTTTGCCGAGGTGATGGCATGAGGATTCTCTATTTCGCCTGGGTACGCGACCGCGTGGGCACCGGCGAGGAAACGCCCGATGTGCCCGAGACCGTGAGCACCGTGGCGGATCTGGTGGCATGGCTGGCCACCCGAAGCCCGGGCCATGCCGAGGCGTTCGCCGACCCCGACCGCCTGCGCGCCGCCGTGAACCACGATCATGTGCCCTGGACCCACCCGGTGATGGCCGGGGACGAAGTGGCCTTCTTCCCGCCGGTAACCGGGGGACGGCCGTGACGGCGGCGGCGGCCGCGCCGGTGGTGCGGGTGCAGGTGACCCCCTTCGACGCCGGCGCGGAGATGATGGCGGTCGGCGAAGGCGATTCGGCTGTGGGAGGCGTGGCCAGTTTCCTCGGTCGGGTACGCGACCTGGGCGACGGCCCGGCGCTCCAGGCCCTGGAACTGGAGCACTACCCGGGCATGACCGAACGGGAGCTGACCCGCATCGCCGAGGAGGCCATGACGCGCTTCCGCCTCCAGGCGTGCCGGGTGATTCACCGGGTGGGCCGCCTGACCCCGGGCGAGCCCATCGTGCTGGTGGTGACCGCCGCCGCCCACCGTCAGGCGGCCTTCGAGGGCTGCCAGTTCCTGATGGACTGGCTCAAGACCCGCGCCCCCTTCTGGAAGCGGGAAATCACCGCCGAGGGCAGCACCTGGGTGGCCGCCCGAAGCAGTGACGACCATGCCGCCGCCCGCTGGCAGGAGACATGATGGGCTTCGCCCTAAAACAAATGGATTGACCGCGATAAGCGCTCGTTCCGGGCCCGGGCCGCACAACGGTCTTGAACGGGGGGCGCCGGCCGCGTAACCATCGACGGGAGACGGACCCCAAGGAAGGCAGGAGGGCTGCGGTGGAAACGGTGGATGTGCTGATCGTGGGAGGGGCCTTCATCGGCGGCACCCTGGCCACCCTGCTGGGCCGGGCGGGGCTGACCGTGGCGGTGGTGGATGCCTGCGATCCCGAAACCGCCGCCGCCCGCGAGCGGGACGGCCGGGCCTCGGCCATCGCCAGCACCGGGCAACGCCTGCTGGCCGGGGCCGGACTGTGGGAGGCCCTGGCCCCCACCGCCAATCCCATCGACCAGATCCGGGTGGCCGACAACGGCGCTCCCCTGTTCCTGCACTACGACCGCCAGGATGTGGGTGCCGAGCACTTCGGCTACATGGTGGAGAACCGCGCCCTGCGCCAGGCCTTGGCCGACGTGCTGCCGCATCAGGCGGGGGTGACCCTGCTGGCGCCGGCGCGGGTGCGGGACCTGGAACGGACCGCCGAGGGCGTCACCGCCACCCTGGCCGACGGCCGCGTGGTGCGCGCGCGTCTGGTGGTGGCGGCGGACGGCCGGGGGTCCCAGGTGCGGGAGATGGCCCGCATTCCCCTGGTGCGTTGGGACTATCACCAGACCGGTATCGTGGCCACCGTGGCCCATGCCCTGCCCCACCACAACATCGCCCACGAATTGTTCCGGCCGGCGGGCCCCTTCGCCATCCTGCCGCTGCGCGACAACCGCAGTTGCGTGGTGTGGACGGAGGCCCGGCGCGACGCGCCCCGGCTGCTGGCCCTGCCGCCCCAGGAATTCCGGCTGGCCCTGGAGCAGCGCTTTGGCGATTTTCTCGGGGCCCTCAGCGTGGAGGGGCCGGTGGAGAGCTATCCCGTATCGCTGCAATTCGCCCGCCGCTACACGGACACCCGGTTAGCGCTGGCGGGGGATTCGGCCCACGGCATGCACTACATTGCCGGCCAGGGCATGAACATGGGGCTGCGCGACGTGGCGGCGCTGGCGGAGTTGATCGTGGATGCCCGACGCATCGGCCTCGACCCCGGCGACCCCACGGTCCTGGCCCGTTATCAGCGCTGGCGGCGCTTTGACAACACCCTGATGCTGGCCCTGACCGACAATCTCAACCGGCTGTTCGGCAATGCCTGGCCGCCGCTGAAGCTGGCCCGGGATTTGGGGCTGGCGGCGGTGAATCGGCTGCCGCCCCTGAAACGCACCTTCATCCGCCACGCCATGGGCGAGGTGGGCGACCTGCCCCGACTGATGCAGGGGCGTCCCTTGTAGCACCCCCCTCTTCCTTTCAAGACCCAAGGAGGTCCCATGACGCTCAAGGCGGTGATTTTCGATCTGGACGGAACCCTGGCCGACACGGAGGAGGGCCACCGGCTGGCCTTCAACGAAACCTTCGCCGAATGGGGCCTGGACTGGGACTGGGATCCCACCCTGTATCGCGAATTGCTGGCCGTGGGCGGCGGCCGGGAGCGCATCCGCTACTACGTGGATCACTACCATCCGGAGGTGCACGAGACGCCGGACGAAAGTGACTGGATCGAACGCCTGCACCGCCGCAAGACCGAGCACTATCTGCGGGACATTGCCAATGTGCAGCTGCGCCCGGGGGTGGCGCGGCTGCTGACGGCGTTGAAGGCCGAGGGCGTGCGGGTGGCGCTGGCCACCACCTCCAGCCTGGTGAACGTGGAAAAGCTGTTCGGCCCGGCGCCCGAGGGCGTGACCCTGGACACCTTCGAGGTGCTGGGGACCGGTGAATGCGCCCCGCACAAAAAACCCGCGCCGGACGTGTATACCTATGTGCTGGACACGCTGGGGCTGCCGGCGACGGCCTGTCTGGCGGTGGAGGATGCCTCCATCGGCGTGCAGGCGGCGCTGGCGGCGGCGCTGCCGGTGGTGGTGACCGTCAATCCGTGGACCGAGGCGCCATCCTATCCCGGGGCGGTCAGCGTGGTGAGTTGCCTGGGCGACGCCGCGCACCCGGCCCGGCACGTGGCTGGCGCCCCCCTCGCGGGCACGGAAGTGGACGTGGCGCAACTGCGGGCCTGGCACGCCGCCGCCACCACCTGACCCCATTCCGGGGAAGAGGTCTCATGGGGCGTGATCACCGTGAATCGGCTCTCGCCCCAGCCTTCGGGGTGCCTGCGCCCGACGGTCCGATGCCGAAAAAATGCATTCTCTCCCTCCCCGCTCTCGTGGCACCATGTTAAGGGTTGGCCGATCATCGGCGGAACCTGGAACGTTGCAAGAGGACGGACTCATCATGAGGACCATTTCCAAGGGGGGGTACCCATATCGCCGAGCGCCGTTTCGGGGTGGACTGGGGCACCAGTTCCTTGAGGGCATGAGTTGCATGAGCCGGTTGGGGGAGACCTCCTTCGCGCCCCGCCGCTATCCGGCGCACCGACGCGAGGAGGACATGGACCGCATTGGCCAGGACTTCCAGGTGGCGCTTAAGGACCTCCGGACTCACCAGGACTTCCAGGTGGCGCTTAAGCGCAGCCGGATTCGTCGCACCTTCTCATGACCTCGGCGGTGTCTCCCGGCAACCCGGACCAATCCTCATCATCTTCCATCAGTGATGACACCGCTGCGACCCTGGACCAGACTCTGGACGGCATTCCAGCAGAGGAAGCGGAAGAAACACGGTTGGCTCAGATCCAGGGACGGATGTTTGTCGGCCCCCTTCCTCCCCCAGCTTTGCTCGCGGAATACGAAAATATTCTCCCCGGAGCGGGAGACCGTATCACGACTATGGCCGAGAAGGAACAGGAGCACCGGATCGAATGGGAACAAAACGAGCTGCGCACAAGTGCTCGGCACGCCATTACAGGACAATGGCTTGCTTTTTCCGCCCTAGCTCTCTGCCTTATGGGAGCCGCCTATACGGCGACGATCGGTAAGGAAGTCACTGCCGGCCTGTTTCTTGGTGCCGCCGCGCTGGGAGTGGTCGGCAAGTTCCTGGACACACGATGGGCCAAACGCCAGTCGCCCGACCAGGACCCCCCCTCGTAAACAAGACCAAACAGCCAGGGGAGCCCGGGCCCCCCTGGCCGTGGGTTCTTATTCCGCGGTAGTGGTTTTTTCTTCCACCACGTAGGCCACCTCGGGATCCAGCTTGTAGGTCCAGGGCAGGCCGGAATTGCGCCAGCCGTTCTTGGCGCGCACGCCCTTGCTGTCGCCCTCGGCCAGCTTGCCGCCCTCGAAGCCGTCCACCACGGTGTAGGTCTGGGTGTAGCCCCGGTCATACAGCGCATCGGCCGCCGGCGCCGAGCGGGTGCTGCCGGACCGGCATATGAAGATCAGCGGCGCGTCCTTGGCCACGCCTTTTTCCTGCAACTGCGCTTCCACGTGATCGGCGAAGTCCGGGTTCACCGTCACCTTGTACTTGTCGTTAGAGGGCGCCAGGGCGGTGGCATCCACCTGCTTCCACGGCACGTGAATGTCCGTGCCCTCGGCGCGGCCGGTGAACATCACTTCCACCGGATCACGCACGTCGATCAGCACGGCCTCCGGGTTTTCCTGCATCAAGGCGTGGGCCTCGGTGGCCGTCACGTACAGATCGGCCTTCACCTGCTTGCTTTCCTTGGCGGGCTTGTCCGCCGCCAGAGCGGATCGCACCCAATCGGGTTCACGCTGTGAACCGGATTGGGGGCGTGACTCCGCTCTAATTCAAATAGATAGAGCCGATTCACGCGGTCAATGGGACCCAAAAATGGGGTCCCATTGACCGCGATAGGCTCTAGGGCCGGCGCGGCCCCCATGAGCCGCGCCAGAGTCAGGGCCAGGGTCCGGGTGGCAGTCATACGGAATCCTCCATCAGGGTCACATCCGGGGCGCACCCCACCATTCCCCCCTTGTGTATGCCAAGAAACCAATTAAGAGACCGGTTGAACGGGACCATGTCAGGGCGTTACCCACACCTGCACGTGGTCCTGCCGCCCGTCGGCATCCACCACGCCCAGGCGGGCGGCGCCGGCGCCGCCGGGACGCCACAGGCGTTGTTCCGGCGCCAGGGGGCGGCCATTCACCACCCAGCGCAGCGGCGGCCGGCCGCCGTCGGCCTCCAGCGGCACCGCCTGCCCGCCGCCCAGCACCGCCAGGGTGGCATCGGCGGGGGGAAAGCTGATACGCGGCGGGGGTGTCTCCCGCACCGGCGCCCTCAGCCGGGCCAGGGCCGGCGGGGGGACGCCGGGCAGCGCCGGAACCCCTTGCCAGGGGTGCCAGTGGGGATCCCGTTCGGCCACGGCGTCCAGCACCGCATAGAGCAGCGGCAGCGCCGCCGCCCGACCGCTGCGGCCGGGGCGCGGCGTGCCATCGGGCCGACCCACCCACACCCCCACCGCATGACTGGGGGTGACCCCAAAGGCCCAGGCATCGCGGAAGCCATAGGAGGTGCCGGTCTTGGTGGCCACCGGCGCGGCGGCTTCCGCCCGGGCCCGTCGCGCCGCCAGGGCCGTGGGCGGTGGCGTGCCCCGCAGCATGGCCACCACCGCCGCCGTGGCCGCCGGCGGCAACAGACGCCGGGCCGGCGCCGTGGGGGAATCGGCCTGCCAGCGTAACGGCCGCACCCCACCCGCGTCCCCCAGGGCGGCGTACAGGGTCACGCCCTCGGCCAGCGTCATGCCCACGCCCCCCAGGGCCACCGCCGCCGTGGGCCGGGCGTGCGGCGGCAGACGCAGCGGCACCCCGGCCTGCCGCAGCCGCGCCATGAAGGCCGCCGGCCCCAGCGCCTCGGCCACCGCCACCGCCGGGATGTTGAGCGAGGTCTGCAACGCCTCGGTCACGGTGACGGTGCCGTGATAGCGGCCGTCGAAATTGCCCGGGCGATAACCGGCGAAGCCGCGGGGGCGGTCGGCGATACGGGTGGCGGGATGGATGAGCGACTCCGCCAGGGCCGCGCCGTACAGAAAGGGCTTCAGGGCCGATCCTGGCGAGCGCACCGCCGCCGACATGTCGTTGCCGCCGCCCCGCGCCCGGTCCAGATAGTCGGCGGCGCCCACCATGGCCCGCACCTCTCGCCCGGGCAGGGAGACCACCAGGGCGGCGGCGCTGGTGGCCGGTCCCTCGCGCCGGGCATGACGGCGCACCGCCGCCTGCACCGCCCGCTGCAACGGCGCGTGCACCAGGGTGGCGGTCCCCGGGATACGGTCGGCCAGGTGCGGCGCCCACAGCGGCAGCGGCCGGCGGCGGGTGGGCACGGGATCGCGCAGGGCGGCGGCCAGCGCGGCGGGATCGTGGGCCAACACCCGGCGCAGCACCTTATCGCGGGCGGCGCGGGCGGCGACGGGATGGCGGTCCGGCCGCAACCGGTTGGGCGCCTGGGGCAGCACCACCAGCAGCGCCGCCTCCGCCGCCGTCAGACGGGCGGGCGGCTTGCCGAACCACGCATGACTGCCGGCCCGTACCCCCTCCAGCGCCCCGCCAAAGGGCGCCAGGGTCAGGTACAGCCCCAGTATCTCGTCCTTGGAATACCGGACCTCCAGTTGCAGGGCCCGTGCCATTTCCCGCAGCTTGCGCGGCACCGTGCGCGGCCCCGGATCCAGCAGCCGCGCCACCTGCATGGTGAGGGTGGAGGCGCCCGAGACCACTTCCCCCCGCCACAGGCCCTGCGCCACCGCCCGGCCCAGCGCCAGGGGGTCCACGCCCGGATGCCAGGGGAAGCGCCGGTCCTCGTAGGCCAGCAGGAAGGCCCGATAGCGGGGGGCCACGTCATCGACGGTGGCGGGCAGGCGAATCAGGCCGTCGGCCGTGGCCTGGACCCGCAGCACGCTGCCGTCGGCGGCGGTCACCACCCGCGCCGTTTCCCACACCCGTTCCAGGGGCGGGGGAAACGCCCGGTCCAGGCCCCACAGGCCCGCCGCCACCACGCCCCCCATCATCAAGGCCCACCACCAACGGCGCATGCTTAATCCTTTTCCGGGGCTTTTCCGGCCCGGCCGGCTCGGCCATAATGGCGGCCGGAAGTCCCGCTGCTCTCGCCAGAGGAAACGCGATCATGTCCATTCTCGCCTCCCGCCTGGACCGCATCAAGCCGTCGCCCACCATTGCCGTGACCCAAAAGGCCGCCGAGCTGCGCGCCGCCGGCCGCGACGTGATCGGCCTTGGCGCCGGGGAGCCCGATTTCGATACCCCAGAGCCCATCAAGGAGGCGGCCCGCGCCGCCCTGGCGCGGGGCGACACCAAGTACACGGCCGTGGCCGGCACCCTGGCCCTGCGCGAAGCCATCCAGCGCAAGTTCAAACGCGAAAACGGCCTCGATTACGATCCGGCTCAGATCACCGTGGGCTGTGGTGGCAAGGGGGTGCTGTTCAACGCGATTTTCGCCACCGTGGAGGAAGGGGACGAGGTGATCATTCCCGCCCCCTACTGGGTGAGCTACCCCGACATGGTGCGGCTGGCCGGCGGCACCCCGGTGGTGGTGGACGGCCCGGAAAGCAACGGCTTCCGCCTGCAACCCGAGGCCCTGGCCGCCGCCATCACCCCCCGCACCAAGTGGGTGATTCTCAATTCCCCCAATAACCCCACCGGGGCCGCCTATGATCGGGCCGCCCTCACGGCGCTCACCGACGTGCTGGTGCGCAATCCCCATGTGTGGGTGATGACCGATGACATGTACGAACATCTGGTCTACGACGCGTTCACCTTTGTCACCCCGGCCCAGGTGGAGCCGGCGCTGTACGAGCGCACCCTGACCGTGAACGGCGTTTCCAAGGCATTCGCCATGACCGGCTGGCGCATCGGCTATGCGGCGGGGCCGGAAAGCCTGATCAAGGCCATCAACAAGATCCAGTCCCAAAGCACCACCCACGCCACCAGCATAGCCCAGGCGGCGGCGGCCGCCGCCCTGGACGGTCCCCAGGACTTCATCGCCGAGCGCAACGCCGTGTTCAAGGAACGGCGGGATCTGGTGGTGCACGCCCTCAACCAGTGCCCGGGCCTGAGCTGCCGCACGCCGGAAGGGGCCTTCTACGTCTATCCCTCCTGCGCCGGGCTCATCGGCCGCACGGCCCCCGATGGCACCGCGCTGACCAGCGACACCGCCGTGGCTGCCGCCCTGCTGGAAGCGGAAGGCGTGGCGGTGGTGCCGGGAGCGGCCTTTGGGGTGTCGCCCTACTTCCGCATCTCCTACGCCACCAGCACCGACACGTTGCAGGACGCCATGACCCGTATCCAGCGCTTCTGCGCCGCCGTCTCCTGACGCCCGTACAACCCCCTGGACAGAGCAAGGGAAACCGGCGGAAAACCGCCGGTTCCACTCTGTAATCCCTGAAAGCGAATTCACTCTACTGGACATTGCGCCGCTCTCCCCATCCTTTAATATTCCTGTCACGGAACCAGAAGGCTCTGTGTGGGGAACGAGGATGGGCGACGACAGCCTGGACATGGTGGTGGCGGACGATCACGGGCTGGTGCGGGAAGGGCTGGTGCTGCAAATCAGCCGCTTCGCGCCCCAGGCCCGTATCCGTGAAGCCGGCGACTATGGCACGGTGTTGACCCTGCTGGCGGAAGCGCCGACCCAGGCCGTGTTGCTGGATCTGGTCATGCCGGGCGCGCCCGACTGGCAGGCGGGGCTGACGCAGGTGCGTGCCGCCGCGCCCGCAAGCCGCCTGGTGGTGATCTCCGCCCATACGGACCGGGCCACCATCGCCGCCGCCCTGGCCCTGGGGGCCGACGGCTATATCCCCAAAGCCTCCGCGGGCCGGGTGATGGTGCAGGCCCTGAAGCTGGTGCTGGACGGCGGCCGCTATCTCCCGCCGGAACTGCTGGACGGCCACGATACCCCGGCGCCCGAAAGGCCGCCCCCCCTGACCGCCCGCCAGCAAGGGGTGTTGCATCTGCTGGCGGAAGGGCTGTCCAACAAGGAGATCGCGGGCCGCCTGGGCGTGTCGGAGGCCACGGTCAAGCTGCACGTGACCGCCGTGCTGCGCGCCACGGGCGCCAGCAACCGCACCCAGGCGGTGGTGCTGGCCGCCAGTCAGGGGCTGTTATAGACTGCGGGAATCGTCTCTGATCAAATAGATAGAGCCGATTCACGCGGTCAATGGGACCCGAAAATGGGTCCCATTGACCGCAATAGGCTCTAATCCTCTGTTTCATCCCCCTTCCTTCGGATCGGGTGGGTGCCTTGAACGCGAATAGCGCCTGTGGATCCCCCTGTCCTGAACCACGGGACGGGGGGCATGGGGTAACGGCGCTGTCGGGCAACCGATTGTTTACAGCCCTCGGGGGGGTTGTTAAGGTCCGTCGCGTCCCGCCCCGCCGGGGGGTGCTCCGCGCGCCGTCTCGTCGCAACCACAGCAGGAAACCGGGGGGCCTGGCCCAGGCCGAACCGGAGGATCGACATGAAAATTCTTGCCTGCAACAGCAACCGTCCCCTGGCCGAGGCCGTGGCGGCTACCCTGGGTCTGCCCCTGACCAAGGCGAGCATCCGCCGCTTCAACGACATGGAAATCTTCGTGGAAATCCACGAAAACGTCCGGGGCGAGGACGTGTTCGTGATCCAGTCCACCTCCTACCCCGCCAACGACAACCTGATGGAACTGCTGGTGACCCTGGACGCCCTGCGCCGGGGCTCCGCCAAGCGCATCACTGCCGTGATCCCCTATTTCGGCTATGCCCGTCAGGATCGCAAATCGGGGCCCCGCACCCCCATTTCCGCCAAGCTGGTGGCCAACCTCATCACCAAGGCGGGCGCCAACCGGGTGCTGACCCTCGATCTCCACTCGGGCCAGATCCAGGGCTTTTTCGACATTCCCCTGGATAATCTCTACGCGGCGCCGGTGTTCGTGCGCGACATCCACGAAACCTTTGGCGCCGACGAGAACGACCGGGTGGCGGTGGTTTCCCCCGACGTGGGCGGGGTGGTGCGGGCGCGCCAGATCGCCAAGCGCCTGGACACCGACCTGGCCATCATCGACAAGCGCCGGGAGCGGGCCGGGGTGTCGGAAGTCATGAACATCATCGGCAGCGTGGAAGGCCGGCGCTGTATCCTCATCGACGACATTGTGGATTCGGCCGGAACCCTGTGCAATGCCGCCCAGGCCCTGACCGAGGCCGGGGCCCGCTCGGTAAGCGCCTATGTCACCCACGGGGTGCTGTCGGGCGGGGCCGTGGCCCGGGTCACCTCCTCGCCCCTGGCCAGTCTGGTGACCACCGACAGCATCCAGGCCACGGAGGCGGTGCGGGTGGCCCATAACATCCGCCACCTTTCCATCGCCCCCCTGCTGGGCGACGCCATCGAGCGCATTTGTCAGGAACAATCGGTCTCCAGCCTGTTCGAGGATTGAGCCGGCGCACGTGGGCGGATCCCTCCCCGCGAAAGACAGAACCATTGAAAAGAAAGCCCGGGCCTGCTTGCATGATGGCAAGGGAACCGCGCCCCTTGTGAACCGGGTGCGGTTCCGATTCCCATGAAAGGAACTGAGGCCATGACCGACGAACCCGTCACCGACGATCCCCTGTTCGCCGAGGCGCCCGATCCCGCGGGCGCCGCGCCGGCCACCCCTCCCCTGGATCCGGTGGTCGCCGCCTTTCTGCGCTGCGTGGCCCGCAGCGGCTGGACCAACCTCAAGCTGGCCGACGTGGCCACGGAAGCCAACCTGACCCTGGCCGAACTACGGGCCCGATTCCCCGATCGTGGCGCCCTGGTGACGGCGGTGCCGGCCGCCGTGGATGCGGTGGTGCTGGAGATGCAGCCGGAGCCCCCGGCCGTCAGCACCGCCCCCCGGGATCGCCTGTTCGACCTGATGATGCAGCGATTCGAATGCCTGAGCCCCCATCGGGAGGGCCTGCGCGCCCTGATGCGGGGGGCCATCACCGATCCCTCGGTGCTGCTGGGCGGGGCACGGGCCGCCACCCGGGGCATGGACTGGATGATGGCCGCGGCCGGCCTGGATCGGGGCGGTTGGCCGGGATTCATGCAGCGCAAGGCCCTGCTGGCCGTGGATGCGGCGGTGATGCGGGTGTGGCTGGACGATGCCTCCCCCGATCTTTCCGGCACCATGCGCAGCCTGGACAAGGCCCTGGACCGCCTGGCCATGGTGTGCCCGGCCCTGCGCACCCCGGCGGCTCAGGGCGCGGCGGCCCCGGTGACCGAAGCCCCGGCCGCCAGCGGATAAACCAGCCGGACGGGCGGGGTCGGCTCTTGACGCACCGCAACATAAGGGGCACAATCCCCCTAATGTTGCAGCGCACAACAGCGCCGACCTTCTCCTGGAGGTCCGCCGCTCAACCAGAGGAGAGCCCGCCATGTCCGCCGCCAATCCGTTTGAATTCGACGTGAACCGCATGATGAAGGACTACAAGTGGCCCGGTCTGGATCCGGAAATGATGACCGAAGGCTACAAGAAGAACCTGGAGGCCGTGGCCGCCGCCAATAAGGCCGCCGTGGAAGGCATGCAGGCGGTGGTGCAGCGCCAGATGGAACAATTCCGCCAGAGCGTGGAAGACTTCGCCAGTGTCAGCCAGAAGGTGACCGAAGAAGAAGCCGGCACCGCCAAGGCCGCCGCCCAGACCGAAGCCTTCAAGAGCGCCTACGAAAAGACCCTGGCCAACCTGCGGGAACTGGCCGACATGATGGCCAAGACCAACACCGAAGCCTTCGAAACCCTGAACAAGCGTTTCACCGAAGGTTTGGGTGAGCTCTCCCAGGGCCTGAAGAAGAACGAAGACGCCGCCTGATTCCGGCGCACCGACTAGAGCCTATCGCGGTCAATGGGATCCAATTCTCGGGTCCCATTGGCTGCGTGAAGCGAAATCGTTAGAGCCATGGGGCCTTCCTCATGGCTTTTTACTTGTGCTACGTCAGTGGATTGCGGTCAATTGGACCCAGTTTTAGGCCCAATTGCGTGCGAATCGCTCTTGGGCCAGCGCCGGTGCAGCCACAGCCACTGTTCCGGCGTATCCCGCACCCAGGCCGCCACCCGGGCGTTGATGGCCGTCATCAGCGCCAGGATGTCGGCATCCCGGTCCTCCGTATGGGGCACGGGCAGGGGCGGCTCCACGATCACCTCGAACCGCACCCCCGGCAGGCGGCGGGCCCGCAGGGGGACCACCTGCGCCTTGAAATGCCGGGCCATCAGCGCCACCGCCGGTGCCGTCATGGCCTCACCGTTCAGGAAGGGCACGGCGATGCCGTCGTTGGCCTTTTGATCCACCAGCAGGCCGGCGGGATCGCCCGCGCGCACGACCCGGGCCAGGGCCCGGGCGCCGGACGCGCCCTTGGGCAGCAGGGACCGGACATAGGGGGCCCGCCAGCGCCGCACCAGGGCGTCAATGTAGGGATTGTTGATGGCGCGATACACCACGTGCGACGCCATGCCCTCCCGGGCCGGGGTGGCCGGCACCAGTTCCCAGTTGGCAATATGGGCGCTGACAAACAGCACCGGCGCCCCGCTCTCCCGGGCGGCGTGGATGTGCTCGCCCCCGATCACCGTCACCCGGTCCCGCAGCAGGGTTTCCAGGTGCGGCGATTCGCCCACCGTCCGCCCCAGGTTGTCCCACACGCCGCGTATCACGGCGGGCAGGGCCGAGTCCGGCAGCTCTGGCAGGTGGCGGCGCAGGTTATCGCGGGCCACCCGGCTCACCGGCAGCCACGGCCCCACCGTGCGCGCCACCGCCCCACAGAGGCCCGACGCCCAGACGGGCGGCAGGGCCCGCATCAGGCCCCACACGCCATAGACCGCGGCGGCTTCCGCCCGCCAGGCCAGACGTTGCCCCCACCCGGCGTCAGGCATGGGCGTGCGCGCCGTCACGATTCGTCAGCCGGTCCAGCAGGGCCTCCGGCGCGGCGGGGTCCCCCCAGTCCACCTCCACCTCCAGCACCCGCACCTGGGCCCGCCATTCAGGGGTGAGCCGGGCGGCGTCCTTGGCCGTGGTCACCAGCAGCGCACTCAGGTTGCGGGCCTCCTCGGCAATGGGCGACAGGTCGGTGGGGGCATAAGGATAGTGATCGGCAAAGGGATGCACCGCCAGCAACTGACACCCCAGGCCCTGAAGGGCGCGAAAGAACTTGTCCGGATGGCCGATGCCGGCGAAGGCCACCACCCGCTGTCCGCTCAGGGCCCGGCCCAGCTCGTTGGGCACCAGCCGGGCCTCCAGGATGGGCGCCGACGCGGGCAGATGCCGGCGCAGGCGCCGGGCCAGACCGGGCCCCTCGGGAGTCATGATCACCACCGCCTGGGCTCGGCCCAGGCCGTCGCGGGCCGGCTCGCGCAAGGGCCCGGCCGGCAGCACACGGCCATTGCCCAGGCCATAATGACCGTCCACCACCACCACCGACAGATCCTTGGCCAAACCGGGATTCTGAAAGCCATCATCCATCACCAGCACGTCGGCCCCCGCCGCCACCGCCGCCCGGCCACTGGCCACCCGGTCACCGCCGATCCAGGTGGGGGCATACGCGGCCAGCACCAGGGCCTCGTCGCCCACGTCCTCCGCCGTATGCTGGTCGGGATCCACCCGCAGCGGCCCCGTCAGCCGGCCTTTGTAGCCGCGAATCAGCACGTGGGGCGTGCGCCCCCGGGCGCGCAGCCGGTGCACCAGATCCCGGGTCAGCGGCGTCTTGCCGGCCCCGCCCACCACCAGATTGCCCACGCACACCACCGGCACCGGCACCCGTTGCGGTCGGGCCCGGCGCCAGCGGGTGCGGGTGACCGCCCCGGTCAGCAGGGCCAGGGGCAGCAACAGTTCCGACCAGCCGCCCCGCTGGGTCCAGAAACCGGGGGCGCGCATCAGTGGGTCTCCCCGTCGGCCGGCCGCACGGGCGGCACCCCCAGGCGCTGATCCACCGCCGCCGTCAGGGCGTTGAGGCGGTTTTCCAGCTCCTCCCGCAGGCCCTCCCGCCCGGCCTCGCTCACGTCGGCCGGCACCAGCAGCGGACGGCCCACCGCCGCCATGCCGCGGCCAAAAGGCAGCGGCAATTGAAAGCAGTCCCAGGAGGCAAATTGCCGCCGATGGCGCCGGGCCATGGCCACGGGCACGATGGGCGCGCCGGAGAGCCGGGCCAGGTCGATCACCCCGGGCTGGACCCGCATGCGTGGCCCGCGCGGGCCGTCGGGCGTGACGCCAATGGCCTGGCCCTCCTGCAACAGCCGCACCAGATCCCGCGCCGCCCGCGCCCCGCCCCGCCGGGAAGAGCCGGCCACCGTGCGCACCCCCAGGCGCTCCACGGTGCGGGCGATCAGGCGGCCATCGCCATGGGCACTCACCAGCATGTGCAGGGGGGTCGCGCCCTGCCACAACAGCGCGCCCACCCCCAGCCGCCCGTGCCACAGGGCGAGGATCACCGGCTGACCCTCGGCCCAGTAGGGCTCGATAAGCGGCAGGCCCACCCGTTCCCAGCGGGTAGTGGCATGGCACAGGCGCAACCAGCCGGCCGCCAGCATCGGCACCCCCACCCGGCCCAGCCAGCCGTCGCGCAGATGTCGTTTCCACAGGCTCATCCCCGGGCCTCCGGATCATCGGGGAATTGCAGGCTGTGCAGCCGGGCATAGAGGCCGCCGCTGGCCACCAAGTCGGCGTGGGATCCCTGTTCCGCCACCCGGCCCTGGTCCAGCACCACGATGTGGTCGGCATCCATCACCGTGGACAGGCGGTGGGCGATCACCAGCGTGGTCCGCCCCTGACGCAGGCGGGCCAGGGCGGCCTGAATCTGTCGTTCCGATTCCGAGTCCAGGGCCGAGGTGGCCTCGTCCAGCAGCAGGAAGGGCGCATCCTTGAGAATGGCGCGGGCGATGGCCACCCGCTGGCGCTGGCCGCCGGAAAGGTGCTGGCCCAGTTCGCCGCAGCGGGTTTCCCAGCCGTCGGGCAGGGCCTCGATGAAGGGCAGGGCGGCGGCGGCCTCGGCGGCGGCGGCCACCTCGGGGAACGAGGCCTCGGGGCGGCCGTAGCGGATGTTTTCCAGAATGCTGTCGTCGAACACCTGCGCCTCCTGGCTCACCAGGGCCATGGCCTGACGCAGGTCCGTCTGGGCCAGATCGCGCACATCCACCCCGTGCACCCGCACGTGGCCACCGGTGGGATCGAAAAAACGCGGGATCAGGTTGAGGACCGTGCTCTTGCCGGCGCCCGAGGGGCCCACCAGGGCGGTGGTGGCGCCCGCCGGCGCGGTAAAGGTCACCGTGTCCAGGGCCGGGGTGCCGTCGGCATAGTGGAAGTGCACGCCCTCGAAGGCCACCGGGCCCGGCCCGGCGGGCAACGGGGCGGGCCGGGGCGGATCCACCAGCGTCGGCGGCTGGTCCATGAGCTCGAACACCCGTTCCGCCGCCGCCAGGCCTTCCTGGATGAAGGCGTTCACCTTGGCCAGACCGCGCAAGGGCTGATACGCCATCATGGCGGCGGTAAGGAAAGAAAAAAAGGCCCCGGGCGTGGTTTCGCCGCCGATCACCCGGCTGCCGCCATAGAGAATCACCGCCGTGATGGCCATGCCGCCCAGGCCGTCGATCAGGGGCTGGGTGAGGGCGCGGGCGCGGGCCATGTGCATGCGCAGCTCCAGCAGCGCCTCGAAGGCCGCGTGGGTGCGCCGGACCAGGATCTCCTCCAGGCCATAGCCCTTCACCAGCCGCATGCCCTGGAGGGTCTCGGTGAGGCGGGCCGTGAGATGCCCCAGCGCCGCCTGCCCCTCCCGGGTCACCCTGCGCATGAAACGGCTGAGGCGCTGCAACGGCCAACTGGCCGCCGGCCCCACCACCAACACCAACAGCGACAACAACCAGTCCTGGTAGACCATGACCCCCACCAGCACCAGGACCGACAGCACATCCCGCCCCGCCCCCACCAGGGCCAGGGACACGATCTGCTGCATGCTCTGGATGTCGTTGGTAATGCGGCTGACCAGGGTGCCGCTGGGGTGGCGGTGGAAAAATGCCAGATCCTGCGCCAACAATGAACGGTAGAGGCGCTCGCGCAGATTGGCAATCACCCGCTGCCCCACCCAGGCCACCTTGATTTCCTGCACATAGGCGGCGGCGGAGCGTATCAGGAAGGTGGCGAATATCCCGCCGGCCAGGGCCCACAGCACGCCGGTATCCTTGGCCACGAACACCTTGTTGACCACGGGATCCATCAGCCACGCCAGCACCCCCTGGGTGGCGGCGACCACGACCATGGCCACCACGGCCACGGCCAGCGCCGCGCGGTAGGGCCGCAGATGGTCACGCCACAACCGCTTGAGCAGCACCATCGTGCGCTCGGACGGCGCCTCGGTGTCCGGAGAGGTCACGCGGAAACGCCTAGAGCTGAGGCATGGTCAGGCTGGGCATGCCATCGGCCGGCGGCGGCGGCGCCGGCATCCCCGAAGCGCCCGGATCATTTCCGCCGCCGGACGGGGGGGCGGTGCCGCGGTCGGGGGCGGGCATGGCGGCCGGTTCCGTTTCCACCCGCAGGGGCTTGCGCTCCTGGCCCGGGGCCTCGGGCGCCGGCGGCACATAGGCGGGGGCGCTCATACCGGTGTCGTACACCCCTTCGGGCACGTAATCCTTGGCGTACTTGGTGGCGGCCGAGGGGCCACGATAGGGCAGGAAGCGGCAGCCGTCGGAATCGGCATAGGGCACAGAGGCCAGATCGTGGGTGCTGCGGGTGGGGGTGTCGTCCCAGTCCATCCAGCGTTGCAGGCGATAGGATTTCGGGGTGGGCTTCCAGGTCTGATAGCCCAGGCACACCGGCGGGCCGTCCACGGCGAAGGTCACCGCGTGGCCATAGGATTCCAGCACCGAGATGGTGCGCTCCTTGGCCCCGGGCACCCGCGACCACCAGTCTTCCAGCAGGGTTTGCAGGGCGGCCTGGGCCTGGGGGTCGGTGGTTTCATAGGCGTGTTCGAAGGAATAGAGGAACCGGCTGGCGGTGACACAGCGCTCGGCCAAGGGGGCATTGATGCCGTAGGCCTCTTCCTTCAGGTTTTCAGCCTTTACCAGACACAGGTTCTGCGGCAGCACCCCGGTCAAGGCCACACCGTTGCCTTCATCCTCGCGCGGGGAGAGCAGCCCCTCCCCCATGCTGAAGACCTCGAACACCGGGTGGGTTCGTTCGGCATAGTCCAGGAAGCGATCGCTCATCAGGCGGCGGCTTTCCTGCACCACCTCCATCAACGGCGAGTAGTCCACGGGCCAGTTGTCCTGGGCCACCAGGTCCAGGTCCTTGGCGGTCACACGCACGGGGCCGATGCGGGACCCGTTGGCTTCCCGCCCCAAAACGCCGAGCCCTTCCGTATGTTCGGGATAGTGCCACCCGTCCATGTCCGGCTGCCAGGGTTGCAGAGCCTCGCGGCTGGTGGGCGAACAGGCCGCCAGCCAACCCGCCGTGACGAGCACCATGGCGGTCATACGGTGTGGCATGGGGAAGCACTCCTTGCGCTCGGGGACCCGGACCGGCGTCGCGACAGACACCCTCCCGCGCATGGTTACGGCCTTGCGGCGCCGAACGCAAGAGGGGGACGTTACAGCACCAGCAAAACCCCGCCACCCAGGGTGTCCCGGTTCACGGCCGCCACCGTGATTCGCACGGCCATCCCGTCCAGGGAGGTGGCGGCGGAGGGCGCGGCGTCGGCCATGGCTCAGGCGGGATCGCGGCTCAGCCCCGCCGCCGCCAGCTCCGCTTCGTAGGTCTGCCACAGGGCGTCGTGGTTTTCGCCCATCTGCCGCAGCAGTTCCCAGGTATAGATGCCGGTTTCGTGGGTATCGTCGAACTTGATGCGCACGGCATACCGGCCCACCGGCGTCACCTCGGTGATGTTCACGTGGCGCTTGCCGCCCACCAGCTTGCGTTCCTCGGGGCTGTGGCCCTGCACCTCGGCCGACGGGCTGTGCACCCGCAGGAACTCGGCCTCCAGCACGAAGGCGGCCTCATCGTCGAAGGTGACGTGCAGGGTATGCGCGGCCTTGTCCACACGAATATCCGTGGGCCAGTGGCGGGTGCCATAGGAAGGGGCGGCATCGGTCATGGGAAGGGTTCCGTCAACGGTTGAAGGAGAATCGGGACATGGGAATCCGGTCAGCCTTCGTCCAGGGGGCGGGCCTCGTCGGCCAGCATGATGGGAATGCCGTCGCGGATGGGATAGGCCAGCCCCGCCGAATCGCTCACCAATTCCTGACGGTCACGGTCATAGCGCAAGGGTCCCTTGGTCACGGGACACACCAGGATCTCCAGCAGGCGCGGATCCACGGAAGCGGGTTGGTCGGTCATGACAGGCGAGTCCCTCTCGAAGACGGTGTGCGGGCCGCGACACAGCGCGCTCACTGCGGGGTGTCGTTGCCGCCCCGCTGTTGTAACAGAGCCATTTCCAACAAGGCGGTCATCATCTCGGCCCGGTCGCTGGCGGTGGCGCATTCCAACAGCGCCTGTTTTTCCCGGGGCTCGAAGGGGCAGAGCATGGCCAGGGAGGTCAGCAGCACGGCCCCCGGCGCCTGTTCCAGGCTGTCCGTTTCCACCTCGATGCCGCTGAGCTTGAAATAAGGCCGGACCACCTGCAACAGGCGGCGGCGGTCGAACACCGGATCATCGGTGTCCACCAGATCCTGGTGGAAGCCGCCATAGTCGGCCGTCACCCGGCGGTAACCGTGGTGCAGCGGCTTTTCCCCGGTCATCCGGAAGCGGATCAGGCCGTTGACGGAAATGAGCATCCGGCCGTCCTGGGTTTCGCGAAAGCCGGCGATGCGCCCCAGACACCCCACGTGGTAGAGGGGCGGATGGTCGTCGTCCTCCTCCGCGTCGTGGTGGGGCTGGATGACGCCGAACAGCCGCCCCTGGCCCAGCACGTCGGTGACCAAGGAGAGATAACGGGGCTCGAACACGTTCAGCGGCAACACACCGCCGGGCAGCAGCAGGGCCCCCGCCAGGGGAAACAAGGGCACCGCCTCGGGCAGATCGGCAAGGCGGGGATCAAACGGACTGCGCGGCATGACCGCCCCCTTTATTGGGCAGGTGGGTGGGGTCCCAGGGCGCGGTGACCGCGCCCGCTCAGGAGAACAACAACGAAGACAACCGGCGCCGCCCCTTGACGGTCAGGGGGTCGGTGGGGCCGAAGGCTTCGAACAGGGTCAGCAGGTGCGTACGCGCCGCCTCGTCGTTCCAGGTGCGGTCGCGGCGCATAATCTCCAGCAGCGCCTCCACCGCCTCTTCCCGCGCGCCCTGGGCGGCGGCGGCCACGGCGAAATCGTATCGCGCCTGATGGTTGTCGGGATCGGCGGCCACCGCGGCGCGCAGGGTCTCCAGGTCGCCGGCGTCGGCACCGCTTTCGGCCAGGGCCAGGGCGGAGAGGGCGGCGGCCACCTTAGTGTCGCGGCGGCGGGCCTCGTCCAGGGAATCGGCGAAAGCGCGGGCCCGTTCCGGCTCGCCCACGGCGATCAGGGCGCGAATCACCCCGGCCACGGCGGGATTGTTGGTGCCGTCGGCCTGCAACACCTGTTGATAGAGGGCCAGGGCCTGGGGCGCTTCGCCGGCCTCCAGCGCCTCATCGGCCTGGGCCAGGGCGTCCTCCACCGGCGACGCGCCGCCCCCGGTCAGGCGTTTGACGAATTCGGCAAGCTGGCTTTCCGGCAACGCCCCCTGGAACGCATCCACGGGCTGGCCGTGGTGGAAGGCATAAACGGTGGGAATGGACTGGACCCGAAGCTGCATGGCCAGGTCCTGGTTTTCGTCCACGTTGATCTTGACCATGCGCACGCGGCCGCCCTGCTGGGCGACCCGCTTTTCCAGGGCCGGCCCCAGTTGCTTGCACGGTTCGCACCAGGGGGCCCAGAAATCCACGATCACCGGCACCTCGCGGGAGGCTTCGATGACGTCGGTCATGAAATTGGCGGTATCGCTGTCTTTGACCACATCGGCCGCCGGGGCGGTGCCGGCGGGGCTGCCGTTTTCGTTCAGGATAAGGCTCATTGCGTGCTGTCATCCATGATCGCGTGGAGGAACGGGAGACGGTAGCGCAAAGATGGGACGCGTGCCGTCTGGCTGCAAGGGTTTTACGCGCGGCCCCCGGCTCAGTCCCGGCGCTCGGTGGGGGGCCCGGCGGACGGATCGTTTTGGGGCGGATCGTTGTGAGGCGGCGTGTCCTCATCAAACAGGATGCGATGGGCGGCGCCTTCCAGATCGTCGAACTGACCCGATTTCAGCGACCACAGAAAGGCCACCAGCCCGGCCAGTCCCAGCAGCAGCGCCAGCGGAATCAACATGATCAGGGCGTTCATGGGCGGGCGTTTCCGTTTTTCTCAGGGGCCGTGCGCCGGCCGTTTTTCTCCGGGGCCGTGCGCCGGCCGTTTTTCTCCGGGGCCGTGCGCCGGCCCAGGCGCAGGGCGTTGCCAATCACCACCAGGGAGGAGGCGGACATGGCCACCGCCGCCACCAGCGGGGTCACATAGCCCGCCACCGCCAGGGGGATGGTCAGGCCGTTGTACACCAGCGACAGGGTCATGTTCTGCCGCACCAGGATTTCGGCTCGGCGGGCCACCGTCAGGGCCTCGGTCACCGGCGCCAGGCGGTCGCCCTGGAACACCACGTCCGCCGCCGTCTGACTGATGTCGGCGGCGGTGGCGGGCGACAGCGACACGGTGGCGGCGGCCAGGGCCGGGGCATCGTTGAGCCCGTCGCCCACCATGGCCACCCGCGCGCCCTGGTCCGTCAGGTGTTGCAGCCGGGCCACCTTGGCGGCGGGGTCGGCCTCCGCCTGCCAGTCCTGGATGCCCGCTTCCGCCGCCATGGCGGCCACGGTGGGGGCGCGGTCCCCCGACAACAGACTGACCTGAATCCCCCGCGCCTGCAACTGGTGCACCACGGCGGCGGCATCGGCGCGCAACGTGTCGGTGAAGGAGAAGCGCACCGGCGTCTGCTGGGGACCGGCGAACCACAGCTCCGGCCCCACCGCCGGGGCGCCGTCGCCCTGGCCCTCGGGATCCACGTGGCGGTGACGGCCCAGGCGCCATTCCCCCTCCTCCGTCACCGCCACCAGCCCGGCCCCCGGCACCTCGGTCACCTCCGTCGGGGCGGGCGCGCCGGGACAGGCCTCGGCCAGGGCGCGGGCCAGGGGGTGGCGGCTGCCCCGGGCCAGCCCGGCCGCCCGACGCAACACCGGATCCGTGTCCGCCCAGCCGCCGGCCAGCTTCAGCCGGCCCCGGGTCAGGGTGCCCGTCTTGTCGAACACCACATGGTCCACCCCGGCCAGCCGCTCCAGAGCGGTGGCGGACTTCAACAAAATCCCCTGCCGCATGAGACGGCCGCTGGCGATCACCTGCACCGCCGGCACCGCCAGGGCCAGGGCGCAGGGACAGGTGATGATCAGCACCGACACGGCGATCAGCAACGCCGGCTGCCACGCCAGCCCCCCGCCCAGGGTCCAACCCAGGAAGGTAAGCAGCGCCAGGCCGTGGACGAAGGGCGCATACCAGCGGGCCACCCGATCGGCCAAGGCCACATGGCGGGCCCGGCCCTGCTCGGCGGCCTCCATCATGCGCACGATCTCGCCCAGCAGGGTGCCCTCGCCCACGGCGGCCACGGTGATGGTCAGCGGTCCCGACAGGTTGAGGGTGCCGGCGAACACCCGGTCGCCCGGGCCCACGGGCGCGGGCACCGATTCGCCGGTCACCAGGCTGTTGTCCACGTCGGAGCGGCCATGGCGGACGATGCCGTCCACCGCCACCCGCTCGCCGGCGGTGGTGATGGCGGTCATGCCGGCGGTGACCTGCCGCGGCGGCACCTGCCGGCGGTGACCGTCGGCGTCCTCCACCGTGACCGCCCGTGCCCCCAGGGAGACCAGATATTCGGCGGTGGCGCGGGCGCGGCCCCGGGCGCGGGCGTCCAGGAAGCGCCCCACCAGCAGGAAGAACAGCAGCATCACCGCCGATTCGAAATAGGCATGGGGACCGCCGCGCATGGTCTCCCACAAACTGAGACCGGCGGCCAGCAGCACCGCCAGCGAGATGGGCACGTCCATGTTGGTGCGCCCGGCGCGCAGGGCGGTCAGGGCCGAGCGGTAGAAGGGCCGGCCCGCATAAAGCAGGGCCGGCAGGGCGATGAGGGCGCTGATCCAGTGGAAAAGGTCGCGGGTCACCGGCAGCATGTCGCCATGCCCAGCCCAGATGGAGACGGAAAACAGCATCACGTTGGCGGCGGCGAAACCGGCCACCGCCATGCAGCGCAACAGCTCTCGTTCCCGTTCCCGACCCTCGTCGGCCAACCGCTCGGGGTCATAGGGCACCAGGCGATAGCCCAGGCGCAGCACCGGGGTGAGCACCTCGGTGGCGCGGTGGGGCGGACCCTGCCAGCGCACCGCCAGGCGGCGGGTGGTCATGTTCACCCGCGCCCGGGTCACGCCCTCCTGCCGCGACAACACCGATTCGATCAGCCACACACAGGCGGCACAGTGCAGCCCCTCCACCATCAGATGGAGTTCGCTTTCGTCGGGGGCATCGGCGGCGGGGGCGACGTGCAGGGAGAAGTCGGTGGCCTCCTCCTCGGCGTCGGGGGTGAGGGGGCGCACCTCCGGATCGAGGCAGCGGCGCTGGTAATAGGCATCCAACCCCAGGCCCCGCACCAGATCATAGGCGGCGGCGCAGCCCCGGCAGCAGAAGGCCGCCCCGCCGCTGCTGTCCTCGGGGACGGGGGCGCCGCAGTGTTGGCAATCGGCCACGGCGACGCCTCAGCCGGTCCGGTCGGGCCGCAGCACCACCCGTTCCTCGTGGCGATAGACCATTTCCCCCTGCCGCTGGGCGCCGATCATCAGGTCCCAGGCCCCCGGCAGCGGGAAATCGGCCACGGTGCCGTAAAGCCCCTCGCCCAGGGAATTGAAGGTGAGGGTGAAATCGTGCCCGACTTGGGTGGGGCGGACCGCCCGCGCCCGGAGGGTGAGGCCGGTGACGGGATCCCCCGCCCGGTCGGTGAAGCGCAACCGTACGGTGGCGGGATAGACGGTCCCGCCCTCGGCGGTGGGCTGGGGGTCTTGGGCGGTGGTGGTGACGGCCAGGGTCCAGCCCCGTTCCTCCTGCGCCTTCTGCATGGCGATGGCGTCGTCATAGGCCAGCCCCTTGCGGAAGTGATCAGTGGCGCGCAGGCCGTTAAAGGTGCTGATCGCGAAATAGATCATCACCCCGTTCACCGCCACCACCACCGCGAAAAAGGCCACGAAGATGTAGGGGTACCACCAGCCGTCCGGCCGCTGCGCCATATTTTGGGACTCCCTTGCCTGCCCACGTGTAGAGCGGGTCGCACCCCATCGGGTTCACGCCGTGAACCCGATTGGGTGCG
>CAZHRQ010000025.1:0-21473 GCA_964535075.1 uncultured Rhodobacterales bacterium
CGCGGTGTGTCCCCAGACCAAGCCACCGGCCATTGCGGCCGGGGCCAAGGCGCCGAATGGCGCCGCCCGGCGAGGGCTTAATATTAAGGCGTGATCAGGCCGAAGCGCAGGGCCATGACGACGGCGAGCATGCGGGTGCGGGCGCCTAGTTTGTCCATGGCGTTGCGGATGTGATAGTTCACGGTGTGTTCTGAGATGCTGAGAATGCTGCCGATGTCGGCGGTGCTTTTGCCGGCGGCGACCCAGCTAAGCACCTCCCGTTCCCGTTCGGTGAGGGCGGGGGGGGGAGCGGCTTTTTCCTCCCCACACAACCGGAGATAGCAGACGTGGTATTGGTGGGCGGCGGCGCGCAGCAGGGCGCGGTCGGCGGGACCCAGGGTATCGCGGGTGGTTCCGCTGAGGGCCACGATATGCAGGGTGCCGCCGGGGCCGTGGATGGGGACGGTCAGGCCGGTGGCGATACCGGCTGCCTGGGCGTCCAGCATCATGTGGCGCTCGTTGGCGGTGAGGCCCCGCACCTCATCCCATGCGAATTCCTCATGGCAGGCATGCGCCATACGCACGGTTGGGTCGTCTTTTATGTAGCGCCGCTTCTCGTAGTGTTCAATCCATGCGGTCGGATATTCCACATGTACTGGTTGCGCGATGCGCGACTCGTAGTTCTTATGCTGGGGGATATTACTCCCGTATGCAAGGAATGGTAAGTTGTGCTGCTGCCGGAAGTACCGGAACAGATCGTGCAGCGACTCCAGGGAATGGGCCTGAGCCGTGATGCCGATAAAGTCTCCGAGCTGCATGCTGCCTCCTCCCCTCCGCCCCAGGGTCCTTTGAGAACGGCCTCCCGGGGGCGCCTCTGCTACGGTCCATTGTGTCGCGTCATTCTGTCAACCGCAAACCTTTGCAGGTGCGAAAGCCCACGCTTTGGCCCAATCGTCTGCGTGAAACCAGCCACACGGAGGCGACAAATGGTCGATGTGGTATCGCTTTTCAACGCAGAACAGCATCCCGGTGTCTTGCTTGCGCAGCATCGGTTGCGGCATAAAGTTTTTGTCGAGCGCCTGGGATGGTCGCTTCCCACCATCAACGGGCTTGAATACGACGAATACGATGGCCCCGCGGCCACGTATCTGGTGAAACAGGATGAAGCCGGGGAGGCCCGCGCGGTGGCCCGGCTGGTGCCCACCAATCAGCCCTACATGCTTGAGCAGGTTTGGCCCGATCTTCTGGGCGGTGACATTCCCAAATCCCCTCAGATCTGGGAGGGGACGCGGTTCGGCGTGGACCACACCCTGCCAGCTTCCGAGCGGCGGCGTCTGGCCATGGAGCTGGTGGTGGCGTGTCTGGAGTTTGGACTCGCGCATGGCGTGCGGGGCTATGTGGTGCTGATGCCGGTTTTTTTCGTGCGCGGCACCCTGGGGGCGCTGGGATGCGACTATCGCTTCCGCAGCCGTACCGATCGCTTTGGCCGGGTGGAGATGGGGGTGGCGGACGTGGACGTCACCGCCGAATCCCTGGCCCGGGCCCTTATGACCAGCGGCCTGACCGGGCCGGTGATTTCCCATCCCGAAACGCAGGAGTATGCGGCATGAACCAGACGGAAATTCTCATCCTCGACCGCCGGGCCGTGGCCGCGGGAGAAATCAAGCAGGCTTTGGTGTGGCTCAAGGAACAGGCCCGCAGCCACAATCTGCCCGGCCTGGAAGAGGACATCGAGGCGGCCATCGCCTCGGCCGGCGAAAGCGAACGGGGCCATCGTCGCCTGATCGCGTGATCCAAAAAAAAACGCGGCGGACAGAGGGCCGCCGCGTTTTGACATTCTGGGGGGGATCCCCACAGGAGGACCCATGGCCAACGAGGGCTATCACGAACCCATCCCGGACCTGAGCGCCGAGACCCGGAACATGCACCGGGCCATCACCTCACTGATGGAAGAGCTGGAAGCCGTGGACTGGTACAATCAGCGCATGGACGCCTGTCCCGACCCGGAACTGCGGGCCATCCTGCGGCACAACCGGGATGAAGAAAAAGAGCACGCGGCCATGCTGCTGGAATGGATCCGGCGCCGCGACCCGGCCTTCGACAAGGAACTGCGCGACTGGCTGTTCACCGACCGTCCCCTGGATCACGACTAGAGCCGATCACGGTCAATGGGACACGATTGTTGGGTCCCATTGACCGCGTGAATCAGGTTGGTCGCGACCCGCTTTATTGCGGGATATTTTGCACGCTAATGGTGGGCGATTGCTCCACCGTGCGCCGCAGTTCCGCCAAGGCGCGCACCACGTCGGGATGCTGATGTTCGCGAAAAGCCTCGAAGGCCTGCGCCACCTGTTGCTGGACACTACTTTGCGGGCGCCGCGCCGGCCGGGCGCGACGAGGGGGATGTTTTTGAGAGCTCGCCATGATCCGGGTTCCTTCCGCTGTCCCCATGCGGTCGCCCCCCGGGGCACCGCCAACGGCCCCCAGGATGGGACAGGTCCCATCCACCCAACAGCCCCCCACCTTTGTAGGTTGACTTTAGTCTAAAGAGAATGAAAGTGGCGGTCTTTCCCCTCCTCACACGGACACCGGCCCCGCCTCGGAAGAGATGGGGCCGGCACCGCTTCTTTTTTTCACGCAAAAAATGTCTGGAGCCGGTGGTGTCCAATCGGGTTCACAGCGTGAACCCGATTGGGGGCGATCCGCTCTAGAGCCTATCGCGGTCAATGGGACCCAATTCTCGGGTCCCATTGACCGCGTGAATCGGCTCTATCTATTTGTTTTAGAGCGGATTCACGCGCCCCATCCGGTTCACAGCGTGAACCCGATTGGGTGCGATCCGCTCTAGGTCGTCCCGTCGTCGGGCAGGTGCAGGTGCTCCTGGAGGTGGCTTTTCATGCGCATGTCCACAAACAAAATGTGGCGCACGATCCATTCCTTGATGAGCAGCAACAGGTCGGCGGTGTCGAAGGCGTTGGGGTCCGCCGTCACCGCCGCCACGGTGGCGGCCAGTTCGACGTTCAGGGTTCGGTGTTCGGCCGCGTGCTCGGCCAGGCCGGGAAAGCCGTAGTGGGCCAGCATGGCTTCCTCGCGGCCGCAGTGGGCGCGGGCGTGGGCGTGAAAGGCTTCCAGGGTGGTCACCAGGCCCGCCCCGTCGTTCAGGTCCAGGGCGTCCTTCATCTGGTTGATCAGGGTCACGAACAGGCGGTGATCCTGGTCGATGGCCGGTACCCCCAGCACGAAGGACGGAAACCAGGGCAGATAGTCGCGGCAGGAACGGCGGGGCGGCCGCTGCTGCCGCACAAAAAAGGCGCGCAGAGGGGCATCGGTGCGCAGGATGTGGTGCACCAGCAGAGGGGCCACCAGATCGCGGACCTCCGGGGTGAGGTCGGGTTCCTCGCCCTCGGTGAACACCGCCAGGATTTCCCGGTAGAGCAAGACGAAGCGCACGTCCTCGTCATAATGGTCGTTCAGGCCCTCGAAGCCGCTGGCGTCCAGCACCCGATCCTCGTTTTCCACGTGGTGAGAGACCAGGTCCACGAAGGCGGTGAAATAGCGGCACACGGTGGCGCGGTCCGCCCCGGCGGCGGCGGCGGCGTCCAGGTCGTTGAAGGCCGCTACCAGGGCCTGGTGCTCGCGGTCCAGGCATTCCACCGCGCAGCTCAGGGCGGTACTCCAGACAATGGCCGTCATCACATCCTTTCCCGCGACGGGGGCGCCGGCAATCGTGGGGCGATAGGCTCTATGCCTCTTCGGCGGTCGGCGCCGCCCGGCCCACGGCGGCGGCCAGATAGGCATCCACCCGTCGGGCCAGGGCCTCCATGTGCTGTTCGAAAAAGTGATCGGCGCCGGGAATTACCTGATGCTGGATGGTGATGTTGCGTTGCTGGGCCAGCCGGCCCACCAGTCGGCTGACCGCCTCGGCCGGGACCACGGGATCCGCATCGCCGTTCACCAGCAACCCCGAGGCGGGACAGGGCGCGAGAAAACTGAAATCGAACACGTTGGCCGGCGGCGCCACCGAGATGAAGCCCCCCAGTTCGGGCCGGCGCATGAGCAACTGCATGCCGATCCAGGCGCCGAAGGAAAAGCCGCCCACCCAACTGGCGACGGCGTTGGGGTTGTTGGTTTGCAGCCAGTCCAGGGCGGAGGCGGCATCGGCCAGTTCCCCGGGGCCGCCATCGAATCGGCCCTGGGAGCGGCCCACCCCACGGAAATTGAACCGTAGCACCGAAAAGCCCCGCCGGGCGAAAACGTGGTACAGGGCATAAACCACCCGCGTGTTCATGGTGCCGCCGTGTTCCGGGTGGGGGTGCAGCACCAGCGCAATGGGGGCGCGGTCGCTGGCGGCCGGTTGATAACGTCCCTCCAGCCGGCCCTCGGCTCCGTTGAAGATCACCTCTGGCATCGTGGTGTCCGTCTGCTGGCGGCCACGCCAGGGCGTGGCCAAACTTGATCAAGGTGGTGGGGTTTCATATATACTCCGGGAGCGGTTGCGCCTTGCGGCGTTCCGGGCGAGGGTCCGGTGGCCCCGGCACCGATGCCCGGACCGGCCTCCCGAGCGCGCCGGGTCCGGAGCGGGCGGCGGGCGGGATAAGGCCCGACACTATAACACGAAAGATCGCGGCATGTTCAAGACGCTTCGCGAGGACATTGACGGCTTTCTGGCCCGGGATCCGGCCGCACGCTCCCGCTTCGAGGTGCTGTTGGCCTATCCCGGGCTGCATGCCATGATTTTTTATCGCCTGGCCCATGGGCTGTGGCGGCGCGGCTGGCGGTTGCCGGCGCGGCTGGTGTCGCAGGTGGGGCGGGCCTTCACCGGAGTGGAGATTCACCCCGGCGCCACCATCGGCCGGCGGCTGATGATCGACCACGGCAGCGGGGTGGTGATCGGCGAAACGGCGGAAATCGGCGACAACGTGATGATCTATCACGGGGTCACCCTGGGGGGGCGCACCCTCAACCCTGGCAAGCGCCACCCTACGGTGGAGGATGAGGTGATCATCGGCGCCGGCGCGGCGGTGCTGGGCCCGGTCACCGTGGGGCGAGGCGCGCGGGTGGGGGCCAATGCCGTGGTGCTCACCGACGTGCCGACCGACACCACCATGGTGGGGGTACCGGCCCGGCCCCTGAAATCCAAATCGGTGGTGCGGCAACAGTTCTGCGCCTATGGCTTGCCGGAGGGCGATTCCCTGCCCGACCCGGTGGCCCGGGCCATGGACAGTCTGCGCGACCAGTTGTGCGAGGCGCTGGACCGTCTGGAAACCTTGGAAAAACGCCTGGACGGCGACACCCCCGCCGCCCGGGACGATGGCAATACGGTGGTGGACCTGGAAGCGGCCAAGCAGGCCCGCACCCCGGACACCGCCGCCGAGGACGAGGCCCGACTGTGGGCCGGCGGCGGAATCTGATCCCCGCCGGCCAAGGTTCAAGGAGAGCGGACGTTGAGACTGAGCACCAAGGGCCGCTATGCGGTCATGGCGATGACCGATCTGGCATGGAACGGCACCGGCACCCCGGTGGCCTTGGCGGACATCGCCGAACGCCAGGAAATCTCCCTGTCGTACCTGGAGCAGCTCTTTGGCAAGCTGCGCAAGGGCGGGCTGGTGCGCAGCGTGCGTGGCCCGGGCGGCGGCTATCTGCTGGCGCGACCGGCGGCGGAAATGCGGATCAGCGACATCATCATGGCGGTGGACGAGCCCATCCAGACCACCCGTTGCTCGCCGGGCTCCCCCGCCGGCTGCCATAACAACAAGGGCCGCTGCCTCACCCACGACCTGTGGGAGGAACTGGCCAACCAGATCTATCTCTATCTCAGCTCCGTGACCCTGGCCGACGTGATCGAACGCCGGGTGCTGGGCACCAGCGGGCTGTTCGAGGACAGCGAAGTGGCCTGACCGCTCCCCCCGCCCACACACCCAGCCCCCCCCCACATCCCGCCGGGGGGCCGGAGGCCCCGCCCGGCGATTGAGGGCAAAGAACAAGAAGCCAAGGGGCCGGAGGCCCCGCCCGGCGACCGAGGGTTTATATATAAGGAGACTCGCCAGCCATGACCCCCGTCACCCTCACCGACGCCGCCAAGGCGCGGCTGCACCACCTGATGAGCCTGAACGATGGCAGCGCCAAGGGCATCCGCCTGGGCGTGACCACCCAGGGCTGTTCGGGCATGAGCTATGCCATGGATTTCACCGACGCCCCGGACCCGGCCGCCGAGCCCGTGGATGCCGACGGCGTGACCCTGTTTGTGGACCCCACCGCGATGATGTTCCTGGTGGGCACGGAGATCGACTATGTGGAAGACAAAATGCACACCGGCTTTGTCTTCAACAACCCCAACGAAAAGGGGCGGTGCGGCTGCGGCAGCAGTTTTCACGTATAGGATGCGCCATTCGCACCTCAGCGTTCCAGGCGATCCTTGAGCCGGGCCCAGGTCATGCCCGCCACCAGCAGGGGCGTGCGCAGCCAGGGCCCGCCGGGGAAGGACTGGTGGGGGAGGGTGGCGATGCGGTCGAAGGCGCGGCTGCCCCCCTGCACCACCTGCGCCATCAGCCGCCCGGCCAGGGTGGCCATGGCCACGCCATGCCCGGAATACCCCTGCACGAACAGCACGCCCGGTCCCTGGTGGCCAAAGTGGGGCAGGCGATTGCGGGTGATGGCCACCTGCCCCGACCAGCCATGGGTGATGGCCACGTCGGCGAGCTCCGGAAAGACCGTGACCATGCGATCCCGCAGGCGATCCTGGAAGTGCCGCCCGGGCCGCCCCGTATAGCTACCGCCGCCGCCGAACAACAGCCGGTGGTCGGGGGTGAGGCGGAAGTAGTCCAGCACCGTGCGCACATCGGCAATGGCCCAGTTGTGGCGGATCAGGCGCCGGGCCCGCTCGGCCCCCAGGGGCTCGGTGGCGATGATGTGGGTGCTCATGGGCATGATGGTGCGGCGCACGGCCCGGAACAGCGGCGACCCCGCCAGATAGGCATTGCCGCACAGCAGCACATGGCGGGCGGTGATCACGCCATCGGGGGTCGTGACCTGCATCCGGTCCCCCACCGGATCCAGGGCGATCAGGGGCGTGTCCTCGTGCAGGCGGGCCCCGGCGTCCTCCGCCGCCTGGGCCAGCCCCAGGGTATAGTTCAGGGGATGGAGGTGGGCGGCCCGGGGCATGTACAGGGCGCCCACATAGAGGGAACTGCCGATGGCCTCCCGGGTGGCCTCCGTGTCCAGCCAGCGGATGGAGGAATCGCCCAGCACCGACAACTCCCGCGCCGCCTGTTGCAGGGCGGAGGCCTGCCGGGGAGTCAGCGCCACTTCGGCACAGCCCTCGGCCAGATCACAGGCAATGTCGTGGGTGCGCACCAGCCGGCGCACTAGGTCCACCGCTTCCTGGCTGATGTCCCACAGGGCGCGGGCCTCCTCCAGGCGCAGGCGCAGCCGGCCCAGGTCGCCGCCGTAGCCCGGCAGCACCTGCCCCCCATTGCGGCCGGAGGCGCCGTGACCGATGCGCTCCGCCTCCACCAGACGGACCGAGACTCCGGCCCGGGCCAGATGCAGTGCCGCCGAACACCCACTGATGCCCCCGCCCACCACACAGGCATCCACCTCCACGGCGCCGCTCAGCGGCTCCCGCCGAGGCGCCGGATGCGCAGTGGCTGCATACCAGGTCTCCGGTGCCAGGGTGTCCGCCGCCGGCGCGTCCGGGGCGGGGGGGGCGGCAGCGGGGAAGGGCGCGACACTGGCCATGAGGGAGGGGGCTCCGGTGGTGGACACGGGCGAACGGTTGGGGAATGATGCCCTGCTTGCCCCGCCGCGACCGGACTGTCAATCACCCGCCATGATTTCTGCCCCCACATCCCAACCCCTGGTGGGAATTTCCGCCTGCCGCAAGACCGTGTTCGACGATGCGGCCGCCGATTGCGTGGTGCGCACCTATTCCCGGGCGGTGGCGGAGGCTGCCGGCGCCGTGCCCCTGGTGGTGCCGGCCCTGGGGGCGGTGGTGGCACCGGAAGCCCTGCTGGGCTGCCTGGACGGACTGGTGCTCACGGGCTCGCCCAGCAACGTGCACCCGGATCACTATGGCGGCCCGGCGCCCACCAGCGAGGAACACGACGACCTCGACCGCGATGCCACCACCCTGCCGATGATTCGCGCGGCCATTCGCCAAGGCGTGCCGCTGCTGGGCATCTGTCGCGGCATCCAGGAGCTCAACGTGGCCCTGGGGGGCACCTTGCATCCCGAGGTCCATCGCCTGCCCGACCACCTGGACCACCGGGCCGATACCACCGTGCCCTGGCCGCGTCGGTTTCGCGGCGTGCATTCGGTGACCCTGGCCCCCGGCGGGCTGCTGGCCCGGGAACTGGCGCGGGAAACCCTGTGGGTGAACAGCCTGCACCAGCAGGGCATCGACCGCCTGGCCCCGCCCCTGGTGGTGGAGGCCACGGCGCCCGATGGGCTGGTGGAGGCGGTGCGCCACCCCGGGGCCGCCGCCTTCACCGTGGCGGTGCAGTGGCATCCCGAATGGCCCGCGGTGATGCCGCTGACCGAGCCCGAGGATCAGGCCATGGTGGGGCCGGCCTGTTGGCTGTTCCGCACCTTTGCCGCCGCCTGTCGCGCCCGCCACCGCGCCCGCTGCGAAGGGAGGCCCCCCCCATGAGCCGCGACCTGGAAGCCTGGATCCGCACCCGGGGCATCACCGAGGTGGAATGCCTCGTCTCCGACATTTCCGGGGTGTCGCGGGGCAAGATCCTGCCGGCCACCAAGTTCCTCAACGGCTGGCGGGCCGGGGCGCACCGCATTCCGGAATCGGTGTTCGCCCTCACGGTTACCGGTGACGATGCCCCCACCCATACCCTGCTGGACCCGGCCGATTCCGATGTCACCCTGCGTCCCGATCCCGACAGCGCCCGCATGGTGCCCTGGTACCCCGAGCCCACCGCCCAGGTGATCTGCGACTGTTTCCATTTCGATGGGACCCCGGTGGACATCGCGCCCCGGCAGGTATTGCGGCAGGTGCTGGACCGGTACGCCCAGGCGGGCTGGCGGCCGGTGGTGGCGCCGGAGGTGGAATTCTACCTTGTGGCGCGCAATCCCGATCCCGATTATCCGCTGGAGCCCCCCACCGGCCGCAGTGGCCGCCAGGAAACGGGCAGTCAGGCCTTCAGCATCGACGCCGTGAACGAATTCGATCCCTTGTTCGAGGAAGTGTACGACTTCTGCGAGGCGGAGGATCTGGACATCGACACCCTGAACCACGAATGCGGCGCGGGGCAGATGGAGATCAATTTCCGCCACGGCGATCCCCTGGCGCTGGCCGATCAGGTGTTCCTGTTCAAGCGCACCCTGCGGCAGGCGGCGTTGCGGCACGGCGTCTATGCCACCTTCATGGCCAAGCCGTTGGAGAACCAGCCGGGCAGCGCCATGCATCTGCACCAGAGCCTGCTGGACGCCACCACGGGGGAGAACCTGTTCGCCGGCGGCGTGGACGGCATCAGCCCGCTGTTCCGCCATTATATCGCCGGGTTGCAACACTACGCGGCGGCCGTGATGCCCATCCTGGCCCCCAACGTGAACAGCTACCGGCGGCTGTCGCCCTATTCCGACTCCACCGCCGTGAACATCCAGTGGGGGATCGAGAACCGCACCTGCGGTCTGCGGGTGCCGCGTTCGGAGCCGGAGAACCGGCGGGTGGAATACCGGCTGCCGGGGGCGGACGCCAATCCCTATCTGGCCATCGCCGCCGCCCTGGTGAGCGGCTGGCTGGGCATGACCCGCGCGCTGCCGGTGGTGACGGAGGCCATCCAGGAGTCGGCCTATGGCCTGCCCAACGAGCTGCCGGTGCATATGGTGGACGCCCTGCGGGTCATGGACGCCACCCCGGAAATCCGCGAAACCCTGGGCACAACCTTCGTGGACATCTTCCTGGCGGTGAAGAACGACGAATACGGCACCCACCAGCGGGTGATCAGCTCCTGGGAACGGGAGCATTTGTTGTTGAACGTGTAGGGGCCGACCTTTCCCCAATCCTGCCCTTGCGCGGCGGGGCAGGAACACGCACTGTGATGATCTTATGACAACCCGGGCCGAGGAATGACCGAGGAAGCCTATGTGGCCAGCCTGTTGGCGGCCGGATTCCAGCAATGCCACGCGGTGATCACCAGCCGCGGCGGACTGCTGCTGACCCTGTTCCTGACCGGGCTGGTGGGGGGCGCCACCCACTGTGTGGGCATGTGCGGTCCCTTTGTGCTGTCCCAGGTCACCGCCCGCCTCCAGGCCCGGCCGGCCAGCGCCATGCGCGAGTGGCACCGCCTCTCGGGCGCCGCCCTGGTCCCCTATCACCTGGGCCGGCTGACCACCTATGTGGGGCTGGGGGCCGTGTTCGGCGTGGTGGCGGGCAGTTTGTCGGGCCTGCAAGGTCTCAAGTGGCTGTCGGCGGGGTTGTTGCTGGTGGCCGCGGGGCTGTTCGTGTTGTATGCGGTCCCCCGCTTGCGGCGCCCGGCCACCTGTCCCACGCCCCCGGCCAGCGGCGGGAGTCGCTGGCAGCGTGGGGTGCGGGCGTTGATGCAGGATCCCGTGGGCTTGCGGGGCTATGGCCTGGGGCTGCTGCTGGGCTTTCTGCCTTGCGGCTTGCTGTATGGGGCCTTGGCGGCGGCGGCGGCGGCGGGCAGTGCTCTGGCCGGGGCCATGGCCATGGCGGCCTTTGCCCTGGGGACCGTGCCCAGCCTGCTGGTGGTGGGGCTGGCCGGCCATGTGGCGGGGCAGCGCTGGCACGGTGTGGTGGCGCAGATGGCGCCGCTGCTGTTGTTGTTCAATGCTGGATTGCTGGGCTACATGGCGGTGCGACTGGTGGTGTGATGGCGGATCCCAACGAGACCCGGCGGGCGGCGCGACGGGCCACGTGGCAATCGCTGCGGCTGCTGGCGCTGGTGCTGGTGATTCTGGCCCTGGCCTTCGGCACTGAGCGGCTGCGGCGGGAGTCTCTCGGCGACGCGCCGGGCGGTCCCTTCACCTTGGTGGACAGTCGGGGGGAAACGGTACGGGACATTGATTTCCGCGGGCAGTACATGCTCATTCACTTCGGCGATACCTACAGCCCCGACGGCGACCCGGCGCGGCTGCGGGCCATGGGCGCCGCCCTGACGGCCCTGGATCCCGCCCGGGCGGCGCGGGTACAGCCCCTGTTCATCACGCTGGACCCCGAGCGGGACACGCCCGCGCACTTGGCCGCCTATCTGCGGCCGCTGCATCCCCGCTTCAAGGCCCTGACCGGGGCGCCGGAGGCGGTGGCCCAGGTGGCGGCGGCTTACGAGGTCACCCATGAACGGGTGGGGCAGGGCCCCACCGCCCTGGTGGCCCATCCCGGGCGCACCTATCTCATGGGGCCTGAGGGGGGGTATGTGACCCACTTCGGCCCCGAGGCCACCGCCGAGGCCCTGGCTGCCGCCCTGCGTACCCACATCCCACCAGGGGAGCCCGCCCCATCGTGACCGAGTCGCCGCCCTTTTGGCGCCACACTCCCCTGGACCAGATGACCGCCGCCCAGTGGGAATCCCTGTGCGACGGCTGCGGCAAGTGCTGCCTGCACAAGCTGGAGGATGCCGACACAGGGGAGATCACTTTCACCGCCGTGGCCTGCAAACTGCTGGATCTGCACAGCGGCCGCTGCCGGCACTACGCCACCCGCCGTGAGCACGTGCCCGACTGCGTGCCCCTGACCCTCCAGGGCGCGCTGGCGTTGGCGTGGTTGCCACGCACCTGCGCCTATCGCCGGCTGGCCCGGGGGGATGACCTGCCGCCCTGGCATCCCCTCCTTACCGGCGATCCCGAAAGCGTGCATCGGGCCGGGGTCTCGGTGCGCGGTCGGGCGGTGGACGAAACCCACGCCGGCCCGCTGGAGGACTATGTGGTGGACTGGCCGGGCGACCCCGGGCCGGACGAGGAAGCCTCCTAGAGCCTATCGCGGTCAATGGGAACCCATTCTCGGGTCCCATTGACCGCGATCGGCTCTATCTATTTGTTTTAGAGCGGATTCACGCACCCAATCCGGTTCACAGCGTGAACCCGATTGGGTGCGATCCGCTCTAAGTGTCGGTCAGAAACTCGCAGACCAGTCCCTCGCTCACCACGCGCACCACCTGATCGGCATCCTGGCGGGGGGGGTGGCCACGTTGGGTCAACACCGTCGCCGTGGCCGCGGGGTCTTCGGTGCCGACCCCCACCGCCACCAATGCCAACGGCGCGGGAACGGGTGCCCCTGGGTGCAGGGTGCCAGCGGCCTCGGGCCGGGTGAGCACCAGCACCGCCCCCCCGTCCAGCAACACCGCCACATGGTCTTCGCCGGGGACCAGGGCCCCGGGGCCCACCACCGTGATCATCTGCCGCACGGCGGCGTCCAGATCGCTCACCGCCAGGGTCACCAGTCGTAACGTGCCGGCACGGTTGAGATGATGAGCGGCGGGGTCGGCCGGCGCCGGGGCCGACCATATTCCCAGGGGCACGGGGCCTGGGGGGCAGACTCCGGCCCCGCCGCGGGCGGGGCGCTGACCGCCCTCGGGCTGCCAGGACCAGGCGGGGCCCGTCACGTCCGGCGCCCGCAGGCCCACAGCGGCGGGGGCCGCGCCCAGAAACAAGGTGGTGGCGCCCAGGGGCAGGGCCAGGGCCACGCCCCCGGGACGCCACTGGCCATAGACCTGTCCGGTGAAGCCCAACCCCCGCCACGCCGCCGCCGCCCGCGCCGGGTCGGGAACGGTCAGGGCCAGGAAATCAAGGCTCGGCATGGGTCGGGGTCAGATCAGCGTGGCTGAACAAGGGCTGCATCACCGCATCCACGTGGGCCTTCAGGCCCGGCGAGGCGATGAGATCGTAGGCATGCACGTCCACCACCAGCGGCAGGGAGCTGTCGTCGAACAGGGTCCACAACCGTTGTTCCAGCGCCCGGTCGATGGGGCCGTACAACACCAGATCCACGTCGGAGTTGGGGCGCCAGGTGCCGGTGGCGCGCGAACCGAACAATCCCACCTGCTCCAGGCGATCCGCATGAGGGGCCAGCACCGCGCGCAAGGTGGCCACTTGGGAATCGGTCAGGCCGTGGCTCATAAGTCTTCCTCCAGGGCCAGGGCCAGCATGGTGTCGTGCAGGCCCTCCAGGAGCGGGAAATAGCGATCATGAATGGCCGCCACAATGGCTTCAAAGGTTTTGAGATTGTAAGTGTGTGCCATGCGGTTGCGGGCGTCCAGGGCTTCCATCCAGGTGTCGCCCGCCGCGATGAGGCCGGCGGCAAAGGCAGCCCGTAGCACCGAACGCGGGGTGACCGTCTGCACCTGCACCCCGGCCACCCCCAAATAGTCCCGCAGAAGCTTCCAGGCCAGTTCCCACGTATATTCAAAGCGTTGGATGACCCCTTCCCGTTCCAGCGCCGAGAGCTCCCGCGCCTCCATCAAGCCAATGGCCTCCCGCAGCAGGGTGAGGGCGCGGGTATAGTTGTCCAGTCGATATCGCCAGCGGGGAGGGTCCGGGGTCATTTATCCTCCGTGTGGCCCAGTTCCATTTCGCCAACGCGTTCGGTGCGGCGGGTGACTTTCTCGGTAGAGATGCGCAGTTGGCGGATGTCCTCGGTGGCCTGTTCGAAATGCCGTTGTAGTTTGCCGGCGCGGTCGTCCAGTCGGCCCACGTCCTCCAGCAGTTTTTGCACCTCCGCCTGGATCAGGTGGGCCTGTTCGCGCATGCGGGCATCGCGCAGCACCGCCCGCACCGTGTTTAGGGTGGCCATCAGGGTGGTGGGAGAGACAATCCACACCCGATGGCGGAAGCTGTCCTCCACCGCCGCGCGGAAATGAGCATGCAGGTCGGCGTAAACCGCTTCCGAGGGCAGGAACATCAGCGCCGACTCGGCCGTTTCTCCGGGAACGATGTAGCGTTCGGCAATGTCGCGCACGTGGCGACCCACCGCCTGGGTGAAGGCGCGGCCGGCCCGGGTGCGGCCGGCTTCATCCTCCGCCTCGCGCCACGCCAGCCAGCTTTCCAGGGGGAACTTGGCATCCACCACCATGGGCCCCGGCGGCTGCGGCAGGGTGATCAGGCAATCGGCGCGGCGGCCGTTGCCCAGGGTGGCCTGGAACCGGTAGGCATCGGGCGGCAGGGCACTGCTCACCAGATCGTTGAGCTGGATCTCCCCCAGGGCGCCCCGCGCCTGCTTGTTGGAGAGCACCGCCTGCAACCCCACCATTTGCTGCGACAGCTCGGTGATGTTGGCCTGGGCGGCGTCGATCACCGCCAACCGTTCGCGCAACTGCCCCAGGCGCTGGTCCAGCCGCTGGGCCACCGCCCGTTCCTGGGCGTCCACCCGCGCCGCCAGCCGGGCGCCGCTGTCGCTCTGGGTGGCGGTTAACTGGTCCAGGCGTCCCACCAGCTCCCGCTGGTTTTCCTGCACATGGCGCACGGCCTCGGTCAGGGCGGCATTCTCCTGCCCCTCCGGGGGTTGGCGGAAGGCGGCCACCAGCAGCGCCACCCCCACACCGGTCGCCGCCAGCAGGCCGGTGGCCAGCAGCCAATCCACCCCGGAAAAACCGATACTCATGGGGGGGGACCAGGGCACATGACAGGGACTCTCGCGATCGGCTCTATCCATTTGTTTCAGAGCGGATCGTGCCCAATCGGGTTCATTTCGTGAACCGGATTGGGGGCGTGAATCCGCTCTAGATCAACACCCCCACCAGCGCTCCGGTGAGGCAGGTGGCCAGCAGGCCCGAGACGATGGAGCGCAGGCCGAGACCGATGATCTCGTCGTGGCGTTCCGGCGCCATGGCGCCCAGGCCGCCCACCATGATGCCCACGGATCCGAAATTTGCAAACCCGCACATGGCATAGATGAGCACCAGACGGCTGTGGGGGTCAAGGGTGCCCTCGGGCAGCTTGGCCAGATTCACATAGGCCACCAGTTCATTGATCACCACCTTGGTGGCCAGCAGCTCGCCGGCGATCTGGGTTTCCCCCCAGGGCACCCCCAGCAGCCACGCCAGGGGCCGCAGGATCACTCCCAGCAGCATTTGCAAGGTGACCGACTCCCCGGCGATGTTGCCCAGGATGATGTTCACCAGCGCCACCAGGGCGATGATCACGATCAACAGCGCCACGATGTTGATGAGCATGGTCACGCCATCGCTGGCCCCCTTGGTGATGGCGTGCATGGTGGAGTTGATGCCCAGGGCGTCGGGATCCAGCCGGGCGGGGGTGGGGGTGCCCTCGGGCGGGATCATCAGGGCGGCGATCATCAGCGAGGCGGGGGCGCTCAGCACCGAGGCCACCAGGATATGGCCCATGACGTTGGGGATGGTGGCGCCCAGGGTGGCGGCATAAAGGGCCAGCATGGTGCCGGCCACGGTGGCCATGCCGCTGGTCATGACCATGAACATCTCGCCCCGGCTCAGCTTGGCCACGTAGGGGCGGATGTACAGGGGGGCCTCGATCATGCCGAAAAACACGTTGGCGGCGGCGTTGACCCCGGTGGCCCCGCCCACGGCCATCAGTCGTTGCAGGACCCACGACACCCCCTTCACCACCAGCGGCAGGATGCGCCAGTAATAGAGCAGCCCCGACAGCACACTGGACAGCAGCAACAGCGGCAGGGCTTGGAAAGCGAGAACGAAGGAATTTCCGGGATTCGACAGGTCGAAGGGCCGGGGCCCGCCGCCCAGATAGCCGAACACAAAACTGGTGCCTGCCCGGGTGGCGTGCTCCAAGGCCAACAGCACGTCGTTGAATTTCTGGAAAATGATCTGGGAGGCGGGAATCTTGAGCAAAATCAGGGCCAGCACCACCTGCAAGGCCAGGCCGGCGCCCACGGTGCGCCAGGGAATGGCGCGGCGGTTTTCGCTGAGGACCCAGGCGACGGCCATCAGCACCACCACCCCGATCAATCCCTGAATGGCCGTGTTCATGGTCGCCTCCCCCGTTCCACACCGCCGGCCATGGGTAGCACGGGCCGGCACGGGTTTGTCTGAAGGTTCTGTAACAGGGAGGCGCCGTTTCTATTCTTCCTGGGCCAGGGTTTCGGCCATTTCCTCCGGCGAAAGATAACTGGAGTGGTCCGCCTTGGGCCGTTCGCCAGGAATGGGGCTGCCGGTCACCAGATAGTGGGTGATCTCGGCGATGTTAGAGGCGTGGTCGCCGGCCCGCTCGATATTCTTGGCGATGAAGATCAAATGGCTCGCGGTGGAAATGGTGCGTGGGTCTTCCATCATGTAGGTGAGCAACTCCCGGAACAGGGAGCCGTGCATGTCGTCCACCTCCACGTCCCGCTGCCAGACGGCTTCGGCCGCCGTGGCGTCGCGGTTGGCGTAGGCCGTTAACACCGCCGCCAGCATTTCCTGGCTGATACGCCCCATGCGCACCGCCATGCGCAGGGGGGGTTCCATGCCGTGCCCCAAGCCGTTGCCGGCGGCCAGGATGCGCCGGCAGATGCCCGCCGCCAAGTCGCCCACCCGTTCCAGCTCGCTGGAGACCTTGAGGGCGGCGATGGTGGCGCGCAGGTCGCTGCCCAGGGGTTGGCGCAGGGCCAGAAGTTGCACGGCTTCTTCCTGGGCCTGAAAATTCAGACGGTCGATCACCGCATCCTCGCGGATGATGGCATCGGCCAGGTCCGGGCGCCGCTGATGAAGGGCGTCCAGGGCCCGGTCCAGGGCGGTCCGGGCCTCGGTGCCGATGCGGTTCAGGGTATTTTCCAGTTGATCCAACGCCTCGTCAAACGCGGCAACCGTGTGTGCTTCCCGACCTTCGCTCATGACCACCTGCCGAGGGATGCTGTTCGGGACTCTGGGGTCCCGGTAGTTGTCATCAGTATGTCACGGAGCCCATCATTGCAAAGGCGAGGCCGAACGCAAGCGCCGAATGACAGAAATGAAATCTCTTTGGCGCAGGCCCACGCGGCGGGGCGTCAAAGGTCCGTTTAGAGCCGGTGACGCCGACCCGCCATGGCGCATCATAACCCCCCGGACCCCCCTTCTCGGGTAAGGCTCATGTGAATCTGCTGCGCAATTTTTTTGGAGAACGCCGGGCTGTAGTGAAAACCGTCCACAAAGGGTTGACCGGTTTCGTTCTCCAATAGATTACCCAAAAAAAGCATATTATCGCGATTCGCCATGATCTTTTTCATACGATCATAGACCATCGTAAAAATCTGAGAGCTTCCTTGATAAGATAAACTGTCGTCCGGATTGTTGTAGTGATAGAACGGAACGGGCTGCCATACAAAAAGGCATTTTATATTATAATGCTCGCACAAAGACTGTGTAAGCGCTTGTGTTTGCATGTACTTTTCTACTAATTCCTGAGCTGCCGCATCCGGTGTATAATCGTCTGGGAGTTTATATCCTGTGATGACAGACTGGCCCGGCACATGCATGCCGATCATTTTTGCGGCACGTACGATGTTTGAGTGGCGTAGTAGAAGAGGAAACCATCCTGATGGCTGAAATACATTGGCAAGGGCGTCAGTGTAAAAGGGAGCCCCTTCAAGGGTCGCCCCTTTTTGCATAACATCATTAAGGCCATCCATAAATATAGCTACGTCAGGAATCATGCCTTCCATTAATAGATTAGCAAACTTCACGGATTCCTGTTTACTGAAGTACCACGGGTTTCCAAAGTTGTAAACATTTGCCGTTCCTCTATTTCCGAGCATGTGTCTGAAATAGGATGGAATAGTCTGGTTGTCAGAGACGCCGCTTCCAAACATGGTTGAGCCTCCGAAGAAAAATACATCCAGTGTCTTGGGGCTTGGTTTCCCGTTGTTCCAATCAGAAAAGTCGGGCACCCAACGACGGCCTTCAGAAGCATTTACAAAATCTCCACTATAATCTGTTCCAACAAACTGGACCCAAGGCGCATAAGATTGGACGCTACTTTCCCTCGTTTCTTTGTAGAGCGCCATAAGTTTATAGTCATCCAGGTTAGGAAAAGCGTTTTTTAAGGATGCTCTATGGTCTTCGACATATTGCCGAGCCAGATAATGGTTGTGGTACCAGGCCCGACCGACGCCCAAAACCATCTCCAAAACAGCAACAAGAATCAGTATTACAAGCAAATTAACACCAAAAACGACAAATATTTTCCCGATTCCTTTTAGAATTGATGTCATGGTGTTCTCCTTTATGTAACGTCTGGTGAAAGTTTACATAATTAACTCGGAAACCATCTCACTTTCCGCTGTATAAACTTTCTGGCATCTCGAAAACGTTTCGTTTCGACGTTTTATTCCAGGTTTCCTTACCCGATTTCTCGCCTGTGCGGTTTCGGCCGCCGAGCCGATGCCATTGGTTCAAGCCCATTTCCAGCGCGGTCATCGCCGCCGCCGCAGGGGCAGGTACACGGAAAAGGTGGAGCCCTCGCCCTCGGTGCTGCGGATGGCCAGCACGCCGCGATGACGGCCCACCACGTGTTTGACGATGGCCAGGCCCAGGCCCGTGCCGCCCTGACGCCGGGAGCGCGCCGGGTCCACGCGATAGAAACGCTCCGTCAGCCGGCTGAGATGGGCCCGGGGGATGCCCTCGCCCTCATCGGTCACGTGCACCACCAGGCATCCGCGGCGCAGGGTGCTGTCCAGGGCGGAGGGCCCCTCGGCCCGTTGCTCTACCCGCACCGTTACCGTGCTGTCCGGCGGGCCATACTTCAGGGCATTGTCCACCAGGTTCTGGAACACCTGGGTCAGTTCGTCGTCGTCGCCGGCGATGGCGGGCAGTGCCTCGGGGCAGTCCAGCACCAGCCGGATGTTCTTCTCCCGGGCCTGGATCATCAGCAGGTCGGTGACGTGCACCAGGATGTCGCCCAGCGCCACGGCATCGGTGGGCGCGGCGTGCTCGTTGAGTTCAATGCGGGACAGATTGAGCAAATCGTTGACCAGTCGCGCCATGCGCGAGGCTTCGTGGTGCATCAGGGCCAGGAAGCGCTCGTGGGCCTCGGCGTCATCGCGGGCCGGCCCCTGGAGGGTCTCCACGAAACCGATGATGGAGGCCAGGGGCGTGCGCAGTTCATGACTGGCATTGGCCACGAAGTCGGCGCGCAGTTGCTCGGCCCGGTTCACGGCGGTGAGGTCGTGCAGCAGCAGGACCCCCGCCGCTTCCTGGCGCATGCTCTCGGGCAGGGGGGCGAGGCGGGCCTGCCAGTCCCGGGGCACGTCGCCGGTCTGGCTGAATTCCACGCTGCGGGACTGGCCGTCGTGCAACAAGGCGTCCACCGCTTCCAGCAGCGCGGGGGCGCGTACCACCGTGGCCAGTTCCCGTCCCGGGGTGATGGCCCCCAGGGCATCGCGGGCCGCCTGGTTGGCGGTGGCCACCCGCGATTCGCCGTCGATCAACAACACCGGCACCGGCAGACTGTCCAGCAGGTGGGCCATGGCCTGCCGCAGGCGGCGGACCTGATCGCGGTCGCGGTGGTTCAAGGCGCGCAGCCGGGCCGCGCTATGGCCCAGCGCGCGCAACGGCGGCCACGGCAGGGGGGGCAGGCCCGCAGGGGTGTCCCCCCCCTGGGCCAGCACGCGGATGTAGGTGGTGACCGCCCCCAGGGGCCAGCCGATCAGCAGGCCCATGGCCCCGGCCCCCGCGGCCAGCCCCACCACCGCCCACAGCAGCGGCGCGCCGGAAAGGATCCCGGTGACGGCAAGGATGAACAGCACCGCCGCCCCCGGCACCGCCGTGGCCAGCATGCCATGCAGCACCGGGCCAGGGGGGCGGCGCCCGTCCACCATGGCGATTCCCTCAGCGCAGGGTGTCGTAGGCGGCCAGGGCGGCCAGGTGGACGATGTCGGAGACGGTGGCGTCCATGGGCGCGATCTGGGCCGGCTTGCTCAGACCCTTGAGCAGAGGCCCGATCACCGAACCGCCCCCGATCTTCTCCAGCAGTTGATAGGCCACGGCGGCGGCATCCAGGCTGGGGGTGATGAGCACGTTGGCCGGACCGGTGAGGCGGCAGAAGGGATACAGGCTCTTGTGCAGGCTGGGGTCCAGGGCCACCAGCGTGGACATTTCCCCGTCGTACTCGAACCCGGCCCGGCGTTCATCCAGCAGGGCCACCGCCTGACGCAGCCGGTCGCCATCGGGGCGGGCGGGGGTGCCGAAATTGCCATACCCTACCAGGGCCACCCGGGGTTCGTGTCCCATGCGCCGCACTTCCCGCGCGGCCTGCTCGGCGATATCGGCCAGGGTTTGCGCGTCGGGGCGGTCGTGCACGGCGCTGTCGGCGATGAAGACGGTGCGCCCCCGCGCCACCAGCATGGTGAGCCCGAACAGCCGCGCGTCCGGCTCGGGGTCGATCACCCGGGTGATGTCGGTGAAGGCAACGTGGTGACTGCGGGTGACGCCAGTGATCATGGCATCGGCATCGCCGCTGACCACCATACAGGCCCCGAACACGTTGCGGTCCTGGTTCACCAGCCGCTGGCAGTCGCGGAACAGGAAGCCCTGGCGTTGAAGGCGATGATAGAGAAAATCGGTGTACTGCGCATTGTGGTGGCTGAGGCGGGCGTTGTGCACCTCCACCCCCTCGGGCAATTCCAGGCCGCGCTTTTTCAGGGTTTCCTCGATCCGGTCCTCGCGGCCGATGAGCACCGGGGTGCCGTAGCCGGCGTTGTGGAAGGAGATGGCGGCGCGGATGACCTTTTCCTCTTCCCCCTCGGCGAACACCACCCGCAGGCCGGCGCCGTGCAGCCGATCGGCCACGGCCTGCAGCGAGGCCACGGTGGGATCCAGACGGGCGGAGAGCTGCCGGCGATAGGCTTCCAGGTCGATGATGGGGTGGCGGGCGACACCGCTGTCCATGGCTGCCCGGGCCACCGCCGGCGGCACGGCCACGATCAGGCGGGGATCAAAGGGCACGGGGATCAGATAATCAGGGCCGTAACGCAGCCGCCGCCCCGAATAGGCGCGGGTGACCTCGTCGGGCACGTCTTCACGCGCGAGTTGGGCGATGGCCTCGGCGGCGGCCACCTTCATGGCGTCGTTGATGGTGCGGGCCCGCACGTCCAGGGCCCCGCGGAAGATATAGGGAAAGCCCAGCACGTTGTTGATTTGATTAGGATAGTCGGAACGGCCGGTGGCGATGATGGCATCATGGCGGGCGTGCCGGGCGTCATCGGGGGTGATTTCCGGATCGGGGTTGGCCATGGCAAAAATCACCGGCCGGGGCGCCATGGCGGCCACCATCTCCGGTGTCACCGCCCCCTTCACCGACAGACCGAAGAACACGTCGGCGCCCTCCAGGGCCTCGGCCAGGGTGCGGGCCGGGGTGTCGGCGGCGTGGGCCGACTTCCACTGGTTCATGTTGTGGGTGCGGTCCTTGTGGATCACCCCCTTGGAATCGCACAGGATCACGTTTTCCGAACGCACCCCCATGGCCTTCACCAGCTCGGCGCAGGCGATGGCGGCGGCGCCGGCGCCGTTGATCACCAGCCGCACCTCCGACAAGGACCGGTCAGTGAGGTCACAGGCATTGATGAGCCCGGCGGCGGCAATGAT
>CAZHRQ010000025.1:21483-24773 GCA_964535075.1 uncultured Rhodobacterales bacterium
AAGGTATCCACGTCGGCGGCGTCCACCTCCAGGTCGATGGAATCCACGTCGGCGAAGCGCTTGAACAGCACCGCCTTGCCTTCCATCACCGGCTTGCTGGCCAGGGCGCCCAGGTTGCCCAGGCCCAGCACGGCGCTGCCGTTGCTGATCACCGCCACCAGATTGCCCTTGGCGGTGTAATCGTAGGCCAGATGGGGATCGCGGGCGATCTCCAGGCACGGGGCCGCCACCCCCGGGGAGTAGGCCAGGGCCAGGTCCCGCTGGGTATTCATGGGCTTGGTGGGGGTGATCTCCAGCTTGCCCGGCGGGGCACTGCTGTGCATCACCAAGGCGTCGCGGGAGAGATTGGCCGGGGGCTGGGTATCGTCGATCATGGTGGCGGGCCTGTGTGGAGGGCCGGGTGGGCCCCGGCGGGAGATTACGCCGCGGGGACGCGGTGAATATCGCTGGCGCCGGCGCCTTCCAGAGCAGCGCGGGCCCGGGTTTCGGCCTCGGCCTCGGGGAGGCGGACCCACAGGATCAGGCTGCCCGCTTGCAAGGAGCGGGCGAAGTCTTCCGTGTGGGGGGTGGCGGTGACCTCGCCCAGCACCTCGCGCACGGCGGCCACGCCCACGCCGGCGCCCACCACACCCGCGATGGCGGCGCCCACGGGGCCGGCGGCCAGGGCGATGAAGCCGGCGGAGACCAAGGGGCCTTCGTATTTCAGATCGCCAAACAGGGCGGTGACGGCATCGCGCCAGCGGGCCGGCGGTGTGCCGGCGGCATCCAGAGAATCATGGGTGGACAGCACGCTGATGTCCGTGCGGTCGAAGCCGGCCTGTTCCAGGGCGGCCACCGCCGCTTCGAACTCGGCGCGGGAGTGGAGCAGCCCCACCAGCTCGGGGGTGGTCAGCACGGGATCGGTCTCGGAATCGCTCAACGCCGGGGTCCTCGGAACGGATCGGAATGGATGGGTGAGGGCGGCCGGACCGCCCCCACCGGGCGGAAGATTACGCGGACCCGGCCGTCTGGCCGCCGGCCTGTTCGCGGCGGCGCTGGTGCAGGGCCTGGAAGTCCACCGGGGCCAGCATCAGGGGCGGGAAGCCCCCTTCGCGGGTGACCTCGGCCAGGATGGCGCGGGCGAAGGGGAACAGGTGGCGCGGCGTTTCCACGTACAGGGCCAGCTCCAGGTGTTCCTCGCCCAGGTTCACGGTGACCACGGCGCCGTAGTGCACCTCGGCGATGAAGGCCACCTGTTCCTGAACCTCGGCCTTGGCTTCCAGCTTCAGCACCACTTCATAGTGGTTCTCGCCCAGGTGGTTAACGTCCAGGTCCAGTTGCAGGCTCACCTGCGGCCCGTCTTGCATGTTCTGATAGATGTGCGGTGCGTTGGGGACCTCGAAGGACAGGTCCTTGGCATACTGGGCCTGGATCACCAGGGGCGGCTGGCCGCCGTTCTGGGGGTCGTTGCCAGGGGTGGGTTCCGCACCGTTGTTCTCAGCCATGAGCCGCTCACTCCTGCGTTCCGGGATCGTCCGGCCCGGGGGCCGGGGGCGCGGAAGGCGCCCTTCATGAAGGATCAGGGCCCGAATACCACGAACCGCTCCCAGCGGCAACACGGGTGGGCGCGGCGCGCTGGGAATCAGTTCCCCGGGCGGGCGCGGCGATAGGTGAGGGCTTCGGCCACGTGATCGCGGTGCACGGCGTCGCTGCCGGCCAGATCGGCCAGGGTGCGCGCCACTTTGATGATGCGGTGATAGGCGCGGGCGGACAGGCGCAGCTTTTCCGCCGCCTCCCGCAGCAGTGCGGTGCCGGAGGCATCCAGGGGGGCCACCTGCTGCAACAGGTCGCCCTCGGCATGGGCATTGACGGCCACACCGGGATGCCCGGCATAGCGGGCCGCCTGCCGTTCCCGGGCGGCGGCCACCCGGGCGGCGACGGTCGCCGTGGCCTCGCCCCGGGGCGCGGTGGCCAGATCCACGGGGTTGACCGGCGGGACCTCCACGAACAGGTCGAGCCGGTCCAGCAGCGGACCTGACAGGCGATCCTGGTACTCGGCGGCACAGCGAGGGGCGCGGGAACAGGCCAGGTCCGGGTCCCCCAGATAACCGCAGCGGCAGGGGTTCATGGCCGCCACCAGTTGCACGCGCGCCGGATAGGTAACGTGTGCGCGGGCCCGGGCCACGGTGGCGCGGCCGCTTTCCAGGGGTTGACGCAGGGCTTCCAGGGCGGAGCGCTGGAATTCGGGCAGCTCATCCAGGAACAACACCCCGTTGTGGGCCAGGGAGATTTCCCCCGGCCGCACCCGCTGTCCCCCGCCCACCAGGGCCGCCTGACTGGCCGAGTGGTGGGGATCGCGAAAGGGCCGCTGGTGACGGATGGCGCCCTCGGCCAACTGCCCGGCCACCGAGGGGATCATGCTCACTTCCAGGGCCTCGGCGGGGGAGAGGGGCGGCAGCAGTCCCGGCAGGCGGGCGGCGAGCATGGACTTTCCGGCCCCGGGCGGGCCGCTCATCAACATGTTGTGGCCGCCGGCGGCGGCGATTTCCAGGGCTCGGCGGGCGCTTTCCTGCCCCTTGATGTCGGCGAGATCGGCAACGTGGTCGGGGGCGCGGGGCCGGGCAGGATCGGGCTGGCCCAGGCTCTGGACGCCCTTGAAGTGGTTGATCAAGGCCAGCAGGGTGGGCGGGGCGAGAATGTCCACGCGGGCGGCCCAGGCGGCCTCCCCGCCCTGGGCTTCGGGACAGATGATGCCTCGGTCGCAGGCCAGGGCGTGGACGGCGGCGGGCAGGACGCCGCTGACCGGGGCGATACGGCCGTCCAACCCCAGCTCCCCCAGCACTACGAAGGCCGCGGCGTCCTCGGGCGGCACCACGCCCATGGCCACCAACAGGCCGAGGGCGATGGGCAGGTCGTAGTGACTGCCCTCCTTGAGCTGGTCGGCGGGGGCGAGATTGACGGTGATGCGCTTGGGCGGCAAGGCGAGTCCCATGGCGGCGAGGGCGGCGCGGACCCGTTCCCGGCTTTCGGCCACGGCCTTATCGGCAAGGCCGACGATGGAAAAAGCCGGCAGGCCACTGGCCAGGGCCACCTGGACGTCGATGGGCACCACCTCGATGCCGGCGAAGGCGACGGTATTGACACGCGCGGTCACGACAAAGCCTCGACAAGAGCGGCAGGGAGCCGGCAGACCGGCCCAGGAATAGTGGCAGAAAGAGTGCCCGGTTCGCGGCGGGGGATCAATGCGGGAACGGCGGGGCTTGTCACGGGTCAGTTTTCAGCGGGAAGAGGCTTGACGGAATCGGTGAGGT
>CAZHRQ010000026.1:0-11681 GCA_964535075.1 uncultured Rhodobacterales bacterium
CGGCATCGACCTGGGCACCACCAACTCCTGCGTGGCCGTGATGGAAGGCGACAAGCGCAAGGTGATCGAAAACGCCTAAGGGGCGCGGACCACCCCCTCCATGGTGGCGTTCAGCGACAATGGCGAGCGGCTGATCGGTCAGCCGGCCAAGCGTCAGGCGGTGACCAACCCGGAAAACACCCTCTTCGCCATCAAGCGCCTGATCGGCCGCCGGTTCGAGGACCCCACCGTGGGCAAGGACCAGGATCTGGTGCCCTACAAAATCGTCAAGGGTGAAAATGGCGACGCCTGGGTGGAAGCCCATGGCGAGAAATACGCGCCCAGCCAAGTGAGCGCCTATATCCTTCAGAAAATGAAGGAAACGGCCGAATCGTACCTGGGCGAGACGGTCACCGAGGCGGTGATCACCGTGCCGGCGTACTTCAACGACAGCCAGCGTCAGGCCACCAAGGACGCCGGGCGCATCGCCGGCCTGAACGTGCAGCGCATCATCAACGAGCCCACGGCGGCCGCCCTGGCCTATGGCCTGGACAAGAAAACCACCGGCGTGGTGGCCGTGTATGACCTGGGCGGCGGGACCTTCGACGTCTCCATCCTGGAAATCGGTGATGGCGTGTTCGAGGTGAAGTCCACCAACGGCGACACCTTCCTGGGGGGCGAAGACTTCGACCAGCGGGTGATCGACTACCTGGCGGACGAGTTCAAAAAGGAAAGCGGCATCGACCTGCGCAAGGACCGGTTGGCCCTGCAGCGTCTGAAGGAAGGGGCGGAAAAGGCCAAGATCGAGCTGTCCAGCGCCCAACAGACCGAGGTCAACCTGCCCTTCATCACCGCCGACCAGAGCGGGCCCAAGCACCTGAACATGAAGCTGACCCGCTCCAAGCTCGAAAGCCTGGTGGACGATCTGGTGCAGCGCACCGTGGATCCCTGCCGCAAGGCCCTCAACGACGCCGGAATCAAGGCCAGTCAGGTGGACGAGGTGATCCTGGTGGGCGGCATGACCCGCATGCCCAAGATCCAGGAAACGGTGAAGGACTTCTTCGGTCGCGATCCCCACAAGGGCGTGAACCCCGACGAAGTGGTGGCCACCGGTGCCGCCATCCAGGGGGGCGTGCTCAAGGGCGACGTGAAGGACGTGCTGCTGCTGGACGTGACTCCGCTGTCCCTGGGGATCGAAACCCTGGGCGGCGTGTTCACCCGGCTGATCGACCGCAACACCACCATCCCCACCCGTAAGAGCCAGGTGTTTTCCACCGCCGAGGACAATCAGACGGCGGTGACCATCCGCGTCTTCCAGGGCGAACGGGAAATGGCGGCCGACAACAAGCTGCTGGGCCAGTTCGACCTGGTGGGCATTCCCCCGGCACCGCGTGGCATGCCGCAGGTGGAGGTGACCTTCGACATCGACGCCAACGGCATCGTGAACGTCTCCGCCAAGGACAAGGCCACCGGCAAGGAACAGGCCATCCGCATCCAGGCCTCTGGCGGGCTGTCGGAATCCGAGATCGACACGATGGTCAAGGATGCCGAACAGCATGCCGAGGACGATAAAAAGCGGCGCGAACTGGTGGAGCTGCAGAACCAGGCCGAGGCCCTGATCCACGCCACGGAAAAGAACCTGGCCGACTATGGCGACAAGGTGTCCGCGGACGTGAAGGGCAAGATCGAAAGCGACCTGGAAGCCCTGCGCACCGCTCAGAAGGGCGAGGACGCGGCGGCCATCTCCCAGGCCATGGAAGCCCTCAACCAGTCGGCCATGAAGCTGGGAGAAGCCATGTACCAGGCCAGCCAGGAAGAGGCGGCCGCCGGGGACACCGGCCCGGCCGGTGGTGGCGATGCCGGTGCCCAGGCCGGCGGCACCAAGACCGACGACGACGGCGTGGTGGATGCCGACTTCGAGGAAGTGAACGAGAACAAGAAGAACGACTGATCCCGGGCGCCTTCCCATGAGCGCTTGATACCAGATCCCGATCCCCGGCGGTGCGCCTCCCCGCGCCGCCGGGGCTTGCTGTTTTGAGGCGGTGCCGTTTCCGGACGGGCGTCGTCGGCGCGTAAACGGGATGGGGCGTGCCGTTGCCCCGGCACGCGACACGGGACAAGAAAAAGGGCCGAATTCACATGGCGACCAAGACCGACTACTACGAAATCCTGGGTGTGGCCCGCGATGCCCATGGCGACGAGATCAAGAAGGCCTATCGCAAGCTCGCCATGCAGTACCACCCGGACCGCAACCCCGATGACGAGGAGGCGGCGGTCAAGTTCCGCGAGGTCAGCGAAGCTTACGAGGTGCTCAAGGACGAGCAGAAGCGGGCGGCCTATGACCGCTATGGCCACGCGGCCTTCGAGCAAAGTGGCGGCGCGGGCGGCTTCCGCTCGGGCGGTTTCGATTTCGGGGGCGGTTTCTCCGACATCTTCGAGGAAATGTTCGGCGATTTCATGGGCGGGGGCCGGCGCGGCGGCGCGGGGGCCCACAGCCGGGGCGCGGATCTGCGCTACAACATGGAAATCACCCTGGAAGAAGCGTTCACCGGCAAGGAAACGGATATCCGCATCCCCACCACCGAGTCCTGCGAGGCCTGCAACGGCACCGGCGCCCGGGACGGCAACGCGCCGGGCAATTGCCCCACCTGTCAGGGGGCGGGCCGGGTGCGCGCCACCCAGGGCTTCTTCACCATCGAACGCACCTGTCCCACGTGTCAGGGGCAGGGCAAGGTGGTGCGCGATCCCTGTCCCAAGTGTTCGGGCAGTGGCCGCCAGCGTAAGGACAAGACCCTGAAGGTGCAGGTGCCGGCCGGGGTGGAAGACGGCAACCGCATTCGGCTCTCTGGCGAGGGCGAGGCGGGGGTGCGCGGCGGCACCCCTGGGGATCTCTATATCTTTCTGGCCATCAAGCCCCACCGGCTGTTCCAGCGCGACGGCGCCAATATCTTCTGCCGGGTGCCGGTGCCCATGACCACCGCCGCCCTGGGCGGCAGCGTGGAGGTGCCCAGCATCGACGGCACCCGCGCCAAGGTGACGATTCCCGCGGGCACCCAAACCGGCCAGCAGTTCCGGCTTAAGAGCAAGGGCATGTCCATCCTCAATGCCTCGGCCCGGGGAGATATGTTCGTGCAGGTAAATGTGGAAACGCCGGTAAATCTCACTAGCCGGCAAAAGGAGCTGCTGGAGGAATTCGCGGAGGCCGGCGGCAAGAAGCACAAGAACAGCCCCGAATCCGAGGGCTTCTTCGCCAAGGTTAAGGAGCTATGGAACGATCTGACTGATTGATTGTCGGGTCCCATTGACCGCGACCCGCTCTAGGCGATGGGCAGGGGCATGGTGACACCCTGTTGGGGCGGCGGTCCTTTGTGACGTGTCCGCCGGTTCTTCAGGACCGGTACCAGGCTTGAGGGAAAGGGGAGCCGATGTTAGAGGAGGAGAGACCCCTTCCGAGAAGCCATACCGAATGGGTGTCGTGTAGGCCCTACGGCACGGTGACACCGGGCATGGTGGCCCGGCTGATGACCGCAGCCAGCGAAAATCCCCTCATGCGGGCCCGCTTGTGCCTGCATGAGGGGCCTGCGGACCCGGTGCAGGAGATGGCCATTGCGCTGGCTCCCGGGGGGTGGGTGGATCTTCATCGACAGGTCGGCAAGGTTAAATCCTATGGGGTGTTGGCCGGGACCCTGGACCTGATCTTCGCTGACGAGAGCGGTGCGCTCCTGGAACAAGTCCGGCTCTCACCAGATGAGGGGGCCCTGGTCTGCCGCTTTGATGCCGGGCGCTGGCATGGGGTAAAGGCAGCGGAGTCCGGGGCCTGCTATATGGAGACAGTGGTCGGCCCCTTCGCGCCCGAGGCCAAGGACTGGTTTCCGGAAACGGCCATCTCAGAAGCACGTGATTTCTTAACAAAACAATAGCAGGTAACTCAGGGGCATTGTGTTACTTTGGGCGTGTTATTTGGAATTTATATTAAACTATAAGATGCGAGGTCCTCATTGATGGACGTTCTGGAAGATACTCGTCTCAGACAGGTGACCAACAATGCTGTGGCGGCGGTGAATGCTGGGGAATGGACGGAGGCCATCAATCAGGTGGCGCAAGCCGTGGCCCGGTTTGAGCAGACGCCCCCGCCTGGGGTGCTGCAAAAGGATGTGGCGGCGTCATTGCTGAGTATGGCCCGGGATCTGGGCTTAACCGAGTCTTGCTTTCTGTTGGAACGGTGGATTCTGGATCACCTGCCTCTCGGTCATGAGCCGGGGGAGGACGCTTCCCTCCCGGAGCCCGACCAAGCTCAGGGCCGATGGCCCGATATGCTGAGCATTGGCCTGGGATCCAGCGGCACCACTTGGTTGTACAACGTGCTGATTCAGAATGACGCGGTTTGGATCCCGCCCGTGAAGGAAGTTCATTTTCTGGACGAATGGATGGGGTTGTTTGACACAGTACCCACCAGGTCCTGGCAGCCTTGGCGTACCGGCGTTTTTATCAATGAAATAGAAAAAGGGCGTGGCGACGGAGCGGGAAACGACTGGTACGCCGCTTGGCGAAAGCTGTTGATAGTGGAGAAACCCTCCCCAAGGTGGTATGCGCGGCTGTTTGAAAGCCGTGAAGAGAGAATTGTCGGAGATCTAACCCCAGATTACGGATTGTTGCCATTGAGTGGCATTCGACAGGTGGCGTCGGTCATGCCACAGGCGCGGCTGATATTGATGGTGCGCCATCCAGTAGATCGGGCTTGGTCGAGTGCGCGCCGCTGGCATCGTACGACTGGCCAGGACCCGAAGGATCTGGTGTTGCTTCCAGAAAATCTTCGTCAAGGTATGGGGGGGCATGTTTATCGAAAGTGGGGCCGTTTCTTTCCTGACGAGCAGATAAAGGTTCTGTTCTATGAAGATATGATTGAAAACATGGAGGCGTTCTTAAGAGATATGGCATCCTTTTTGGATATCCCGGTGACCGATGACATGAAAGCAGCGGCGCGGCATGCCTATAATGCTGGGAAGGATCGCACCATGCCTTCGGAACTGCGGGAACAATTGGAAGCTTATTATGCCCACGACATGGCGGTGTTGGCGCACCATGTGGGAGGGCGGGCGCAGGCCTGGATTTAAAGCCGATTGACCGCGATCCGCCCTCAGAAGCCGCCATGGGTTCTGCAAGGGCGTGTGGGAAGGGTTATTCCGCTTTACCCTGATGGGGGCAAGCGCTATGTTATTCGCGCCCAGAATAGGCGCCTGGCGACGCCCTTGAAAAAATCAGGGGGGGCGACTACAGAAAGGACGCGCTCTATGGCCAAGAATTTCTCCTATCACGTTAATGAGTTGGGGCACTATATGAGCGACCCCATCCCGTTGGGGCCGCGGATCAGTTGGGAGATGCGTGACGATCCCCGACGGATGGTTTTTGTCCTGTCCCGCTACAAGTTCGTTGCCAAGATGCTGCAGACCAAGAGCCCGGTGCTGGAGGTGGGGTGTGGCGAGGCCTTCGGTACACCCATCGTGGTGCAGGCGACGGGGCACGTGGTAGGAATTGACCTGGATGCCGGGGCCATCACTGACGGGTGGGCCAGCCGGCAGGGAATGACAGGCCTGGAAATGCGCCACCAGGACATCCTGGCGGGTCCGCCAGAGGGAACGTTTCAAGGGGCCTATTCCCTGGATGTGATCGAGCACATCCCCGAAGCGCAGGAAAAAGTGTTCATGGACAATATTGTCTCCACCCTGCCGTCAGACGGAGTGTGCCTGATTGGGACTCCCAACAAAACTGCAGCGGCCTATGCCTCCGAAGCAGCCAGTAGTCAGCATATCAATCTCAAGGACCACCGTACCTTGCGGGCCTTGATGGATGAATATTTCCAAAACGTTTTTCTGTTTTCCATGAATGACGAGGTTGTGCACACTGGGTTCGAGCCCATGGCGCATTACCTGTTTGCTATGGGTGTGGGGCGCCGATAGCCCGATTGACCGCGATAGGCTCTAGAGCGGATCGCACCCAATCGGGTTCACTCTGTGAACCGGATTGGGTGCGTGAATCCGCTCTAAATCAAATAGATAGAGCCGATTCACGCGGTCAATGGGACCCGAGAATTGGGTCCCATTGACCGCGATAGGCTCTAGCCGGCGTGGCGAGATGGGAGAACGGACGACCTTGTCCCTGGATGCGCTGACACCCGTTGCCGACGGGGTCTATTTCTCCCGGGCACCGGTGGTGCGGGCCGACGGGGAAACGGTGGCTTTTCTCACCCGGGCGGCGGAACAGTCCCCGCGACGGCGGGCGCGGCTGTGCGCCCATCCCACGCCGCAGGCCGGGCAGCATGACATGCTGATCGTGGCCTTCCGGGACAGCCTCCTCCTGCCCCATGAACACCACCACAAGCCGGAAACCTTTCTATTGCTTGAGGGAAGCTGCGATTTCCTGATGTTCGATTCCGGAGACGCCGTGAGCGAACGCCTGCCCATGGCTCCCTATGGTAACGCTGCCGGGGCTCCGTTTTTTCAGCGCACACCGGCGGGCGTGGTGCACGCCCTGTGGGTGACGTCGCCGTTGGTGGTGTTCTGGGAAAGCACGCCGGGCCCCTTTTCCGCCGATGCCTCCCGGCAGCCGCCGTGGGCCCCGCGCGAGGCGGATGCGGCGGCCGTGGCCGCCTATCAGCAGGGGATCGCGTGTTGACCCCCCCATGCCCGGGAAGAATGGCCTTGGGCCTCTGCCGACAAAGGAACGGATCATGACGAACACGGGCGTGAAGCTGTGGGATCTGTCGGTGCCCGATGACCCGCATCGGGCGGCCCTGCTGGCGGCGGTGGAGACGGTGCTGCGTCACGGACAGGTGCTGGTGGGGCCCGAGGTGGCAGAACTCGAAGCACGGGTGGCCGCGTTGGTGGGGCGGCGTCATGCGGTGGGGGTGGGCTCGGGCACCGATGCCTTGCGCTTTGCGTTACAGGTGGCGGGAGTCGGGCCGGGGGATGAGGTCATCACCACGCCCTTGTCTTGGATCGCCACCTTCAATGCCATTGCCAGTGTCGGGGCCGTTCCGGTGGCCGTGGATATTCGCGAGGACCTGACCCTGGATCCCGCGGCCCTGGACTCCGCCCTGTCCACGCGCACCCGCGCCATCCTTCCCGTCCATTTCACCGGTCATCTGTGTTCCATGGACCCCATCATGGCCTTTGCCCGGGCCCATGATCTGCCGGTCATCGAGGATGCCGCCCAGGTGCTGGGGGCGCATGATTCTCGGGGACGCCCGGGGGGGAGCTTCGGGCGTTTGGCGGCCTTCAGCCTCAACGCCACCAAGCCCTTTCACTGTTATGGCGAGGGCGGTGTGGTGGTGACCGATACCGACGCGGATCTGCCGTTCCTGCGGGCGGCTCGGCACAACGGCACCCAAGACGGCGTGTGTCATCACGTGGGTGGTAACAGCCGCCTGGACACGCTTCAGGCGGCGATGCTGCTGGTGGAACTGGAACGCTTGCCGGCCATCCTGGCTCGGCGCCGGGCCGTGGCAGCCCGCTACCGGGACGCGTTGTCATCCGTGGTGACCCCCTGTTGGGGGGATGACAACGGCACCCACTGTTTTCACACCTGTACCATCCGAACCCCCCATCGCGATGCCCTGCGCGCCCATCTGGCCGCCCAGGGCATCGAAACCCGACTGCACCATCTGCCCCTGATGCCCGATCATCCGGCCCATGCGGCCCGTCTGGCCGCCTGGGAGGCGGAAACAGGGCGCACCGCGCCGCCGCTGCCCCGGGCCCGCGCCCTGGCCGAGGAAATTGTCAGTCTGCCGTGCCACGAAAAGATGACCGACGACCAGGTGGAAACGGTGATTCAGGGCGTGCAGTCCTTTTTTGCCGCCTAGAGCGGATCGCACCCAATCGGGTTCACGCTGTGAACCGGATTGGGTGCATGAATCCGCTCTAAATCAAATAGATAGGCTCTAGAGCGGGATGGGGAGCGCCGTGTTCCCTCTGTTGGCGTGAAGGAGAAAACCATGGTCACGGCCGATCCCGATACCGCTCCCGTTCTCATTCTGGGAGCGCGGTTTGTGGGCCGTCTTGTTGCCGAGATGTGTGTGGGGGCAGGCCGGTCCGTCGCCGGTTTCCTGGACGATGATCCCGCCCTGGTGGGGACGGTGGTGGACGGGCATGCGGTGCTGGGGCCGGTGACGGGCTTTCCCGAGCACGCCCGAGCCCTGGGGGCCGCCGTGGCCTTGGGCATGGGCGGCACCCTGTGTCCGCGTCGGCGCCTGCTGGATCAGGCCGTGGCGGCAGCGGTGCCACTGGCCCGCGTTGTCCATCCCACCGCCGCTGTGGCCGGGACCGCGACCCTTGAGGAAGGGGCGATCGTGTGTGCCTGCGCCACGGTGAACACCGGGGCGGTGGTGGGGCGCGGCACCCTGGTGGAGCCCCATAGTTCCGTAGGGGTGGATGTGCACCTGGGCGCCAACGGCGTGGTGGCCACGGGCACCCTGCTCAATACGGCCACCCGGGTGGGGGCTGATACCTTTTTGGCCTCGCGGGTGGTCACCGTGCCCGAGGTCACCATCGGCCGTGGTGCCTGGATCGGCGTTGCCTCCGTGATCACCGAGGATGTGGCCCCCGGGCGGCGGGTGCTGGGCGCCCCAGGGCGGGCCATCGGTCGGTCGCCCTTTGCCAAGGCTTGCGGCGACCTGTTTTCCCCGGTGGCAGAGGAGATGGAGAGGTGAACCGCGCCATGGTCCAGACATCCCCCCCTAACGGCGCCGGGGCGCCCACGCCCTACGTGGCCACAGCCGTGGATCTGGCCTGGCAGGACCCGGCCGCATGGGTACGCACCCTGGCCGCAGCAGCCCGCCATCGCCTGCGCTATGCCCTGGACGGGGTCGCGGTCACGGTGGTGCCGCCGGAGGCGGGGCTGACCGAGCCCCTACGCACGTGCCTGTACCGCCATCTGCTGCCGCTGTCGAGCATGATTCCGGTGCCTTTCTGGGAACAACCGGCCACGCGGGCCGAGGCACTGCATAAAGTCCATGAGGCGCGACCGCCGGCCCTGCGGCATCCCCGGCCGTCCCCGCAAGGTGGCGTGCCCGGAGCCGGGCCGGGGGTGGCCGTCTGCGCTCACCTTTTGAACGAGCCCGTGGCCGTGGGAATGGTGCCCTGGGAGCATCAGGCGCGGGCCGACGACTTTCTGAAAAACAGGGCTCAGGGCCAGCCGCTGATTCTGGTGCTGCCGCCGGCCCAGGGGGACGAGGCCACCCTGATGGCCTGGGCAACGCTGACCCGGAGCCTGGCCGCGCCCGGGCACGTGGTGGCCATGGGGCATCCCGCTGCTTCGGCCGTGCTGTCCCGACTGGATCCGGGGGCGGGCCCCGTGTTGGCCTTGGGGCTGGCCGCCGTGAACGTGTTGTTTCGGGCGGCCATGATGCAGCGGGCCCAGGTCACCGTTGGCGCGGCCGAAGAGGATCTGGAACTGGCGCTGTTCCTGGGCGTGGCATACGTGTACGGGGTGTTGCCGGAGAACCCGCCGCCGGCCGCAGCCCTGGGCCACAGTGGCGTTGAGGCTCCGGCCGGGCCCGATCATTTTCTGGCTGGCCAGGGTGTCATGACGGTGCCGTCGGTATCGGCTTTGGCGGCTGGGGTGCGGTCCGTGTTCCAGCAAGCGCCGGCGGAGCGGGCGGCCCCTCGCACCGCGCCCGGGGTCCTCTCCGATCCGGCCAGTGCGGCGGCAGCCCTGGCGGCGGTGCGGGATGAGATTGTACAGAGCGGTATGCTGTTGGGTGGGGATCGCGTCATGCTGGAGCGGCTGGCCGCCGGGGCGCCCGCCGCAACGGCAACGGCGGCGCGTGATTTTCTGAGGGCCCTCGGTCTGTCGGCGTGACGGCGCGGGTCGGTCAGGATGGGGCCAGACGGCGGATGATATACTGTCCCAGCAGGTCCGCGGCCGATCCCGGTGTCGTGTCCGCCCGCCGCAACAGGATCAAATCCACCTCCGGCAGCCGGGGCAGCCAGATGCTTTCGGTCAGGCCAAGGCATACCCGGTCCAGGGTGGTTTCCCCGATCACCGTCACCGCCAGACCGGCCAGGGCCGCCGCGTACAGGCCGCCCAGATTTTCCGACACCACGGCGATCCGGGCCGTGATTCCCGCCTCCTGAAGGGTCCGCAGGGCCAGATCGCGGTAATACATCCCCGGTGGCAACACCGCCAGGGGCACCTCCGGGTCGTCGAAGGAGGCATCCCGGCCCTCGGCCCATACCAGACGTTCCCGCCGAATGGGGGTGCCGCCCTCGATCTCGGGCGTGCGCGTGACCAGCGCCAGATCCACCGCCCCCTGGTCCACCCGGAGGTGCAGGGTGGGGCTCAGGGCACATTCCAGATCCACCCGCACATCGGGATGCTGCTGGCGAAACGGGCGCAGCACCCCCGGCAGCCACGCGGCGGCGTAGAGATCGGGGGTGCCGAGCACCACCCGTCCCGCCACGTTGGCGTGTTCCAACTCCGCCAGCATGTCGTCCTGGGCCCGGAACAGCCGGCGCGCATGGGTCAGCAGCAGCCGTCCCTCCCGGGTCAGCTCGTGGCGGCGGCTGCCCGCATAAAACAGCGCGACGCCAAGCCGCTCTTCCAGCCGAGACAACTGCTGGCTGACCGCCGGCTGACTGAGCCCGAGGCGGCGGGCGGCGCCGGTGAGGTTTTCCGTCTCCACCGTCACCAGGAAGGTGCGCAACAGACCAAGGTCAAGATCGCGTGGGGGCATGAGGGGCGCTCCGGCACAGACTAGAGCCTATCTATTTGTTTTAGAGCGGATTCACGCACCCAATCGGGTTCACCGCGTGAACCCGATTGGGTGCGATCCGCTCTAAAGCCGACCACGTGAATCGGCTGCATCATAAGAAATCATAATATCGGATTGTTGTTCTTGATCAAGGGTAAGCGCCTGGGTACCGTTCCCCTCGTGTATCGGCTATAGGCCGCCAACAGGGAGGGTTGAAGCATGAAGAGAAGAGGTTTCCTGGCCGGACTGGGCGCCGCCACCACTGCGGTGACCACGGCGGCGGCGGCACCAGCCATCGCTGCCCCCGCCATTTCCCAAAACCGCCAGAAATGGCGCCTGCTGATGGCGTGGCCGCGGGAACTGCCCGGCCTGGGCACCGTGCCCATGTGGTTTGCCGAGAAGGTGACCCAGGCCACTGGCGGCCGGCTTACCGTGGAGGTGTTCGGAGCCGGCGAAATCGTGCCGGCCTATGACGCCATCGACGCGGTGGCCGACGGCACCGGTCAGATCGGCCACGGCGCGCCTTACTACTGGAAGGGTCGGGTGCCGGCGTTGCAGTTCATCGCCAACTTCCCCTTTGGCATGACGGCCCAGGAATACAACGCTTGGTACTTCTTTGGCGGCGGGGCCGAGGTCTGTGACGAGGTCTACGGCAAGCTGGGCTGCAAGTTCCTGCCCGGCGGCAACGTGGGCGTCCAGATGGGGGGCTGGTTCAACAAGGAAATCAACTCCATCGCCGACTTCAAGGGCCTCAAGATGCGGATGCCCGGCCTGGGGGGCGAGGTGATTCGCCGGGCCGGCGCCACCGTGGTGGACTTGCCCGGGTCCGAGGTGCCTGGCGCCCTGGCTTCCGGCATTATCGACGCGGCCGAGTGGAACAACCCCTATGGGGAAGCCACCATGGGCTTCTACCGGTACGCCAAATACTACTACCACCCGGGCTGGCACGAGCCGG
>CAZHRQ010000026.1:11691-24696 GCA_964535075.1 uncultured Rhodobacterales bacterium
GCCGGGCACGGTGCTGGACTTCTTCGTCAATCAGACCGCCTGGGAAGAGCTGCCCGACGATCTGCGGACCACGGTCGAGCAGTGCGCCTATGCCGCCAACCATCGCATGTTGTGCGAGTTCGTGGGCCAGAACAGCCCGGCCCTGGATCGTTTGATCCACAAGCACGACGTGACCTTGAAGAAGTTCCCCAACTCGGTGATGCAGGCGCTGGGCCGCCTGTCCGGCGAGGTGCTGGAGGACGAGGCCAACAAGGACCCGCTGAGCCGCAAGGTCTTCGACCATATGCTGGCCTATCGGCGGATCCAGAAGGAATGGAGCTCCTTCACCGAAGCCTCCTTCCTGGAAGCGCGGAATCTGGATTTCCCCTTCCCCAAGGGGTGAGATAGGGTGGCCCCGCGTCCACAAGGCGGCGCGGGGCCAATCCAGGTATTGTCCATGACCCGAATACTCGAATCCATTGCCCGTTTCTGCGACCGCATCAACGATGGCGTGGGCCATGTGTTGGCTTGGCTGTTGTTGGTGATGGCGCTGCTCACGGCCGGCGTGGCGTTGTTGCGGTACGGCTTTGACCTGGGCTCCATTGCCGTTCAGGAAGCGTATATCTGGATGCATGGCACGGCCCTCATGCTGGGCATGGGGTATTGCCTGAAACAGGACGGCCATGTGCGAATCGACATTCTTTACGGCCGGCTGGGGCCGCGCTACCGGGCGCTGGTGAACGTGCTGGGCGGCATTCTGTTCCTGTGGCCCACGTTGGTGGTGCTGGGCTGGTTCCTCGTCCCCTATGTGGTGCGGTCCTGGGAGCGGGGAGAGGCTTCCCGGCACGCGGGCGGGCTGGAAGGGCTCTACCTGTTAAAGTCGGTGATGCTGGTTTATCTGGTGCTTCTGGGGCTTCAGAGTTTGTCCCTGGTTCTGCGCAACGCCGTGCGCCTGGCCGCACCCGCTCTAAAACAAATGGATAGAGCCGAATTACGCAGGCACCGGGACCCTATAATGGGCCCCATTGACCGCGATCAGCTCTAAGGAGGACTAAGGGCATGGAGCTGGAACCGAGCAGTATTCTGGCCCTGATCCTGTTCGGCGCCGTGGGGGTGGCCCTGATGCTGGGCTTCCCGGTGGCCTTCACCCTCTCCGGGGTGTCCATTCTGTTTGCCTTTCTGGGGCAGGCCCTGGGGCTGTTCGATTTCGTGTTCTACCACGCGCTGCCCGCCCGGATTTTCGGCATCATGAGCCGTGAGATCCTGGTGGCCATTCCCCTGTTCATCCTCATGGGGACCCTGCTGGAGCGCTCTGGGGTGGCAGAGGACCTTCTGGTCAGCGTCGGCAAACTGTTCGGCCGACTGGGGGGCGGACTGGGCTATGGTGTGGTGATGGTGGGGGCCCTACTGGCGGCGTCCACCGGTATCGTTGGTGCCGCCGTGGTGACCATGGGCCTCCTCAGCCTGCCCACCATGCTGCGCAACGGTTATGATCCCCGTCTGGCCTGCGGCACCGTCTGTGCCGCCGGGACCCTGGGCCAGATTATTCCGCCCTCCATCGCCCTGATCCTGCTGGGGGACATGCTGGCCGGCAGCTATACCCAAAGCCAGCTCAGCCGGGGGCAGTATGATTTCGAGCCCGTGTCGGTGATCGACCTGTTCGCCGGGGCCCTGTTCCCGGGGCTGATGCTGGTGGGGCTGTATTTGCTGTGGCTGGTGGTGCAGTCGGTACTGCGGCCGGAGCGGTCGCCGCCACTGCCCGCCGGCGAGGTTCTGCCCCTGCACCGAGTGCTGCGGGAGGTTTCCATCAGCCTGCTGCCACCGGTGTTCCTGATGGTCCTGGTGTTGGGGTCCATTTTGGGCGGCATTGCCACTCCCACCGAGGCGGCCTCGTTGGGCGTGGTGGGCGCCCTGGGGCTGGTGTTGGCCCGGGGCCGTTTCTCCTTCGGGCTGCTGCACAAGGTGCTGCGCCGGACGTTGGAAATCACGGCCATGGTGTTCGGGATTCTGGTGGGGGCCACCGTGTTTGCGCTGACCTTCCGCGCCCTGGGCGGGGACAAGGCCATCGAGGAAATGCTGCTTCGTGTGTCCACCAATCCAGCGGAACTGATGCTGATCGTGATGGTGGCCTTGTTCCTGCTGGGATTCGTGCTCGACTTCATCGAGATTCTGTTCGTGGTGGTGCCGGTGGTGGCCCCGCCGCTGTTCGCCTTGGGGGTGGATCCCATTTGGCTGGGGGTGATGATTGGCATGAACCTGCAAACCAGCTTCATGACCCCGCCATTCGGCTGGTCCCTGTTCTATATCCGCGGGGTCACGCCGCAGGAGGTCTCCACGATCGATATCTATCGCGGGGTGATTCCCTTCGTGGGTCTCCAGTTGGTGGGACTGGCCCTGTTGGCAACCTTCCCCGGTTTGGCCACTTGGTTGCCGAAGGCGCTTTTCGGGAACTGATTTGGTTTCCTTATAGTGTAACGTTTCTTTTCGCCGTGGTCGGCCCCAAAGCCGGATCGCTCAGGGGCCGGATCGCTCAGGGCCCGGATCGCACGGGGGCCAGATCGCACGGGGGCCAGATCGCACGGGGGCGACCCTGAACGCAGCATCAGGTACCGTCTGTTTCTGACAATCGGCGTTGCAGATAGGTCCGCAATCGGGCCTTGCTGCCGATGTGGTCCTCGTCGGCGTCGTCGTCGGGGATGGTGATCTGGAACCGGGTTTCCAGCTCCGTGATTAGGTTCAGGAAATCAAAGGAAGAAATGGCTCGCGTTTCCACGAACCATTCCTCTTCGGGCAGGGCATGGACGCGGGGAAAGCGCTCCTGCAACAGGGCGTCCAGACGGGCATCAAGATCGGTGGCGGTCACGGTTCAGGTCTCCCGGTCGGAAAGAGGCGCCGCCAACAGGCGTTCCTCGTGGAGGGCGAAGTGGGGGGTCAGGCTGCGGCGCCGGATCTTGCCGGTGGGGGTGACGGGCACGGCGTCACCCACCACGGCCACCTTGGGTGTCTTGAAGGCGGGGAGTTCGGCGGCAACGGCACGCAGCAGCGCCTCCGGGTCTACCGAAGTACCCTCGCCCGGGACCAGGAACAGACCGATTTCCTCGCCGGCGTAGCGGTTGGGAAAAGCCACGGCCACCGCCTGGGCGCCGCCGCTCAGCGGGGCCACGGCGCGGTCCACCTCCACCAGGCTCACGGTCTGGCCGTAGACCTTGGCCGTTTCTTTGATGCGGCCGGAGATGAAAAATGCCTGCCGATCCCCCACCGGTTCCCACCAGCCCAGATCGCCGCTGTGCAGCCAGCCGTCACGGAACAGCTCGGCATTGGCTTCGGGCGCGTGGAGGTAGCCCCGGCTGACAGACCAGCTACGTAGGCAGATCTCGCCCACCACGCCGGCGTCGCACGGCTGCCCGGCCTCGTCCAGGATGGCGAAGGTATGGGCCCACAGGGGACACCCCGCACTGGGCGGGTCTGCTTCCAGCATCAAGCGGCCATAGGCCTCGGGCGGCAGGTCCGGGGGCAGGGTAAGGTTGAAGTTGGTGGCTTCGGACAGGCCGTATCCCTGATAGACTGGAACGCCGGTTTCATCCATCCACCGCTTCACAAGGTCCTGGGACAGGGCCGAGGCGGCGCTGACCACATAGCGCAGACCGCCCGGTTGCACGGGCTCCCGGCTGCGGCGGAAATCCAGCAGCAACTTCAGGGCGGGCGGTGCCACGCTCACCACCGCCACATCTTCCTGGCGCACGATCTTCCAGAAGGAGGGCGCATGAATCTGACGGGTCAGCACCAGCCGCGCCCCCGCCATCAGGGTGCCCAGAAAGGAAAAACCGAAGGCATTGACGTGAAAGAGGGGCAGGATGGCCATGTGCACGTGCGCGGGCCCCATCTGGTGCAACATAACCAGGGCCCGGGTGTTGACCAGCCAGGCGCCATGTTCCTGAACCACCCCCTTGGGCAGCCCGGTCGTGCCGGAGGTAAAGATGACGACGGCCGGGCTGGTGTCGTCCAGCGCAGGCGCGGGCGGTGGCGTGGCGGCCCGGGGGGCGGTGGGCACGTCCTCGATGGCCACCAACGTCAGCCCCGCGGGCACGGCGTCCCCCGGCGGGCCGATGAGCAGGTGGGCCCCCACGCTTTCGGCCACCTGGGCCTTGTAGGCCAGGGTTTCCTCCGGGGTGACCGGCACGATCACGGCGCCGAGACACAACAGCGCGCCACAGGCCACGAGCATGGCCGGGCTGTTGGGTAGGGTGACCAGCACCGGCACGCCGGGGCCGATGCCCAGGGTTTCGGCATAGTGGGCGGCGTGGCCCGACACCAGGGCGGTATAGTCGGCGAAGGTCAGCTCGGCCAGCAGTCGCTGACCGGAATAGAAACGCAGCCACGGGCGGGAGTCGTCGGCCCGCGCCAGGATAAGGTCGCGCAGGGTGCGCCAGCCGGCGGTACCTTCCGGGCGTGACTGGCCCTGCCAGGTCCTGGCGGTGGCGGGGGACTCGTCGGTCATGGCGATGGCAAAGGGGTCGGTCTTGTTCTGGGACACCATGCACTTCCCTTTTGTGGATGAGGCGCTTGTGTAGGAGACGCACTAGAGCCTATCGCGGTCAATGGGACCCGATTCTTGGGTCCCATTGACCGCGTGAATCGGCTCTATCTATTTGTTTTAGAGCGGATTCACGCACCCAATCCGGTTCACATCGTGAACCCGATTGGGTGCGATCCGCTCTAATGGGGCGAGGCGGCCCCAGGGAGTCCAAAACGTTGCAGGGCCGCAAGGGCGTCGGCGGCCATCTCCGGCGCGCCCAGCTCGGCGATCCGGGACAGGGCCTGGACGTCCTCGCCAAGGATGAAGTCGGAGGCCTTCACCCGGGGCACGGTGTCCGAGAGAATGGCGCCCAGGAAGGCATCCTGCTGCTCCCCCGATCCCAAGGGGCGCATGGTTCGTCGTGCTCCCTGGTTTTCGTCAACGAAACGTCGGATGGCCTTATAAAGGGTATCGACTGTATCGCGCTCCCACACGATAACACTGTTTTCCAGGTTGGCGGGGTTCTGGGCGCCTTCCGGCATGCCGAACCGGACCTTGATGAACGTCGCCGATTGATAGGCAAAGCCCTGGGCCACCATTTTCACGAACAGGGAAGGGGCTCCCACCAGATGGCACAACAGGGCCGGGCCGTTGGGCACGAACACATTGACGGCGGCGCGATCATACAGGGCAGTGCGGAACCAGGTGTCCACGGCGGCTTCGGGACAGGTGATCAGGCCGGCGAAGGCGCTGTCTTCGGCGAAGGCATGGTCGGTGTCGCGGACCATCACCGGTTGCAGTCCCTCCGCCTGGAGGCGGTGGGCGGTCTCGATCCAGGCGGTGCGGTCAACGTTGCGATCTCCGCCCTTGTATGCCTGTTCCCGCAGGGTCATGGTCACCAGCGGGCGGGTCGGGTCCAGGGCGCCCAGCCACGCGTCCACCTGCTTCTGTGCTTCTGCGGGCACCACCAGGTTGTCCATGCGTTCCCCCAGCAGCCGTGCCAGCAGGAACAGGGGCGGTGACCAGCCTTGTGTGGGGCGGTCCGGGCGCGTGTACTTGGGGTAGGCGTCGCCGCGGTCATGACGGGAAAACAGCGCCGGCAGGGTTTGGCGATCGGGCAGAACCCGAAACGCAATCACATCCGGCACCATACACACCAGCGGATACAAGACGTTACGGGCCATGGCCGCGCGCATGGCGGGAGTCATGCCCGCCATGGGGTCCGCCGCCTCCGGTCCGCCGGTGGGGGGGACCAGCGTCAGGTCAATGGCGTCGAACCCATAACGGCGTTTGTGGGCCGCCATGAGGCCACAAAACTGGCCGATTCCAAAATTCAGGGGATTCGCATCCAGATCGAAATAGGCGTAAAGGATGCGAGACATGGAACGCCATCCAAGTAAGAGGAAAGAAAGTATGGCAGGATACTGGAGGGCCGGCCCGTCCCTGTCAAGTGTGCCCGGGGAGGGAGGCCTGGTCTGCCACGCCTCTTGTGTTGCGACGGCCGCCCGTGCGCTGACGCCCTATGTCACGCCAACACCTCTGCTGCCCGTCCCGGCGTTGAGCGACCGGCTGAAGCGGCCGGTATTCGTGAAGGCAGAGGGCCTGCAGGCCCTGGGTTCCTTCAAGATCCGGGGCGCCACCCATTGGATGGTGCAACACCTGGATGCCGCCCGGGCCCGGGGGGTGGTGGCGTGGTCCTCGGGCAACCATGCGCAGGCGGTGGCCGGCGCCGCCCGGCGCTTTGGGGTTCGGGCCACGGTGGTGATGCCTGCCGATGCCCCGGCGCCCAAACGGACGCGGACCGAAGCCCTGGGCGGCCGGCTGGTGTTCTATGATCGCGTCACCGAGGACCGGGAGGCCATTGCCCGCACCTTGGCCGCGCGGGACGGGTCCTTGCTTCTCCCCTCCTATGATGATGCCGATGTGATCGCGGGACAAGGGACCGTGGGTAATGAAATTGCGCAAACACTGCGCCGCCACGGCCAGCGGCCAGGGGCGGTGCTGGTGCCTTGCGGCGGCGGTGGGCTGTTGGCCGGCAGCGGGCTGGCCCTGCGCGCGCTGGTGCCGGACGTGGCCTTGTGGGCGGTGGAGCCGGAGGGGTTCGACGATACGGGCCGCAGTCTGGCTGCCGGGGAACGCCGGGCTCATAACCGTCCGGAGCAGGGGTTCTGTGATGCCTTGCTGGCCAAGCGCCCGGGAAAGCTGACTTTTCCCATTCTCCAGGCGCTGGGTGTGGGCGCCCGGACCGTTTCCGAGGCGGCGGTGCGGCAGGCCATGCGCTTCGCCTTCGCCGAGATGCGGTTGGTGCTGGAGCCCGGCGGGGCCGTGGCCCTGGCGGCCTTGATGGTTGGCGCGGTGCCCCTGCCGCCTCCCGGCCAGGCCGTGGTGGCGGTGTTGTCCGGCGGCAATGTGGCCCCGGAGGCCTTCATGAAAGTTATGCAACCAGGATAATATTGTTGTTGTGCACTGCGGTGGCGTTTTGCTATAGAGCGGATTCACGCGGTCAATGGGACCCGAGAATGGGGTCCCATTGACCACGATAGGCTCTAGGAGGTCCGTGATGCGGCCCGCGAGGCGCGGGCCCGCCCTCAAGGCAAAAGGATTTCTACCATGCGCATGACTCAACTTCTGTTCGCCCTGGCGGTGATTTCGGTGGCCTACATGATCTCGCGGCCGGCGACGGCGCTGCGTGAACTGGGGCGCTGGTTGCGGACCGGCTCCCTGCTGCCCACGCCCACCGCCCGCTGACTCGTCCCCTCGGCGGCAGGCGTGAACAACGGCGGGGTCAGCCCGACTGTCGCTTGAAATAGGGGAGCACGGTCAACTGGACGTAGGGGCTCAGTTGCTGGTTGGCCATCACCCCCTGAAACGGCCCCAGATCGGCGAGGGTTTTCAGCAGGGCCCGGGCTTCGGCCGTGGCCAGACTGCCGGTGAGCCGCTGGGCCACCCCGCGCCGATGGCCCGCATTGCTGTTGTGTAGATGCAGCCGGGTGGCCAGATTACCGGTCAGATCGTCCGCCAGGTCGTCGGCGAACTGGCTGCCCACAATCACCCCCACACCGAAGGCCCGGCCTTCCCGGGCCACGTGGATCAGGCATTTGCTGTCTGCCGCGCGCCAAGCCTCGTCGAATACCAGCAGGCGCCGCAACTGCCGGGGCTGGTCGCCGCGCAGCATGTGGCCCTGTACCTGGATCAGGATCAATTCCGCCAGGGCACGCTTTAACTGGTCATCGTTGGGCAGCCGGTTGAAAGACAGCACCACCCGTTCCGTCAGCAGGTCGGCGAAACCGGTTTGGGCAATGGCGTCGGCCGGCAGCAGATTCTTGCCGTGCAGCAGCCCCAGCCGAGACACCAGGGTCTGACTGGCGCGGGCATCCCGGGCTTCGGCCAGGGCCACCACGTCGGCCAGGGAGGGCGCCGGCGTGGTGTCGGGATCCACCCAATCGTGCAGGGGGACCCCCAGCGCCGTGAAGGCTTCCTCCATGGCCTGACGCAGCAGCGCCTTTTGCGCCTCCCCCAGCCGCAGGGCATGACGCAGCGTGTCGGCCACCTCATAGATGTGGTTGATGGCCTGGGCGCCACTGGCCCCGTGGGGGGGCAGTTTCAGGGGATTGAAGGGCAGGCCGGCGTTAAGGTCGATGGTGATTGCGCCCTGGGCGGTGGCAAAACCCTCGCCGCCGTAGTCGTTCTTGAAGTCGAAAATCAGGAACGGATGCTGACGGGCCGCCACCTCGGCCACCAGGGCCTTGATGATCTGGGTCTTGCCCTGGCCGGAATCGCCCGAAACCAGTAGACCAAAATTGGGCAGCGGCGGATCGGCCGAGGGATCCAGGTCCCAGGCCAGGGGATCGCCGTAGTCGTCGTGGCCCACCAGGATGGGGCCGCTGGCAGCGGTCGCCGGCGGTTGCGCAGGCGCGGGGGCGGGCGGCATCAGCACCGGCACCAGCGTGGCCGGGCCCAGCCGGGCCAATCCACCGATCTCCGCCGCCTCCAGCAGGAAACGCCGGGTCTGTCGCCAGGACAAGAATCCCGCCGCCGCCTCCCGCTCGGCCACGAAGCGTCGGGCCAGGATCAGCCGCACCCAGTCCTTGGGGCGCACCACCACCACCCGGCCGCCCCGTTCATAGGTCGTGGTCAGGGCCGCGCCGGGTTGCACGGACTCCGCCAGTTGGCCCAGGGGATGTTCGGGCAGGCCGTCCGTGCCCACCCCCGGCATGGCGCGGTCCCGCACCAAGGCCGGCCGGGCCGTGGGATCGGCGGCCAGGAAGGTTTCCAGTTGTTCCTGGAGCCGTCCCTTGCGGTTGGGGGCATTCACCAACCCCACCGCCCAGGTTTCCGTGGCCTGTCGTCCCTCGAAACGGACCCGCAGACTCCGCACGGCCTCGGCGGCTTCCACCGGGGCCGGGCTGACGGAGACCGTGCCCACCTCGGGCCGCTCTACCGGAATCTGTGTCAGCAGCCACGTCAGCAGCCGTTCCTTGTCCGCCTCGGAGGGGGCGTCCACCTGTCCCAGGGTGCGGTCCAGGAAGTCCGCCCACATTTTGTCGAAGTCGTCGGGGTGCGTCGCCGGCGGGGCTTCTGACGGCGCGGGAGACGGCGGCGCGGGAGACGGCGGCGCGGGCGCGGCGATTTCCTCCGCCCGCAGCAGGCGGCCGGTGGCCAGACAGGCCGAGCGGTGGTCCCGCACGGCCTGGAACACGTCGCGCAGATTGTCCGTGTCCACGGCTTCCACCACCCCCGGCGGCAGCAACAGGGCCCGGGCTGTCGGCACATCCATCCGGACCCGGGCCCGATGCAACAGCACCCACAGGCGTCGGGCCAGCACCGCGTTCACGGTCTCTCGGTCCACGGAGGCGAGCCGCACCCGGGGCTGGCCCATTTCGATACGCTGTTGATAGCTGGCGTCCAAGGCGTCGCGCACCAGATGGTGCCAGGTATCGGTGAGGGCCGCGATCACCACCCCGAGACCGCTGACGGTCTCCTCCACCAGTTGCAGCACGCCGGCCAGAACCGCGCTCATCAGGGGCTGATCCCCCACCCGTGAGATGGACTCGATCTGGTCCAGGGCCAGCACCAGCGGGGCGCCGGTGGCATGGGCGATGCGGGCCAGACCGGCCAGGGTGCTCTGGTAGTCGGCGGGACTGCGCAGGGGCTCCAGGGTAAAGCGCCCCAGGGTACAGGCCTGGCTGCCCCCTCTCAGCCAGGAATCCACCTGGAAGGAGACGTCGTCCACTTCGTCCGCCAGCAACATCAGGGCCGCCAGCAGCCGCACATCCATGAGGGTCACCCCCCGGGGCTTGAGCGCCCGGCGCAGGGGGGCCAGGGCGTTTTCCACGTGGCCGATGGCGCCGGCCCAGTCCTCGGCCACCAGGGCGGCGCGATAGGGTTTGTGGCGGTCGGGCACCAACGCCCACAGCCGGTCGGCCAGCCGTTGCAGGGGGGTGCGGCCGGCCTCGTCGGCAAAGTGTACGGCGGTCAGCTCGTCCATGACCTTGTGCAGCAGCCACTGCGGCACGGCCGCGGGGGTGATGCTGGCGGAAAGCTGCATCACCGCCGGATAGACCAGCCCCTGGCGCGACAGTCGCAACAGGGTGGTGCCCAAACGGTGAGTCTTGCCGGCGCCGGCCGCGCCCTCGACCAACACCGTGCGCAGGGCAGGGTCGGTGCGGGGAGCGCTGGCCGCGTCCACCACCGCCTCGATGGCGCGGGTGGCGTCCTGCTGCCAGTCGGGAACATCCACTTCCAGCGCCGCCGTGGCGTCGGCGGTCACCGCCACCTGACTGAACACAGGATCGAAGTGCGGACCAAGAAAGGCGTCGTAGAGCACGTCCGTCGGTGGGCCGTGGCTCATGCCTTCTGCTCCCGGATCACCAGGTGAAAGCTGCGATAGCGGCCGGTGATCTCCGAGCGTTCGCGGGTAACCTTGTCCAGGATCTCCGGGCGGTCCAGGGTGCGCAGGGCCAGCAACCCGGCCTCGTGCGCCCGTTTCAGCCGCGTCTTGAAGGCCGCCAGTCCGCCCGCGTCGGCGTGCTGACGGCCGTAGGCGTCATAGACCTGGGCCACCGCCACCGCGTCGGCCAACGGCGGCGTGACCAGGTCCGTCACCAGCGCCGCGACCCGGTGGGCGAAGGCCCGGTCGCTGTCGGGCGCGTGCGGGGGGGCCGTGTGGGCGGGCGGTTCGGCCGAGGGGGCTGCCGGTGGGGTGGACAGGCGCAACGCGGCCATGATCACCACCTGTCGCACCCGGTCCGCCGATCCCGGCAGGCCCACCGCCTCCACCACCGCCTTGAAGGCGGGGGGGGGCTCCGGCGGGGGGGTGGCCGTCAGTCCCCGGGCAATGAGAGCGCCCACCGCTTGTTCCAGGCTCGGGTTCTTCAGTGGCAGACGGTATAGCGCCGTGAGCACGGCCGCCCGCAGGGTGTTGGCGTTGCCCAGCTTGGCCGCGGCCGGCCCCGCGGGGTCCAGTCCCAGGGCTAGCGCCGGCCAGACGATACGGGTGAGCCGGGGGCGGTCCAGGCGGCCCAGGGCCGCCACCGCCCGTCGGCCCGCCGGGGCCAGGGCATAGCGTTTATGGGTGAAGCTGACCTGTCCCGCCGCCATCAGCTCCTCCAGCCCCGCCCGTACCACCGACGCCGGCGCCTGGGCGGACAAGCGGCTGACCAGTTGGCCTGCCGTCGCGGGAGTCTTTTGCAACGCCAGGTAGGGCCGAAGAAACTCTCCCGGGGCTACAGGGTGCAACCCCGGTGCCGTGGGCGCGTCGTGAGCCATGACAACCTCCCCCCTTGCCGCCGAAACCAGACAGAGCGGGAGTATCGCAAGGACGCCCAGTTCCCGCAACCTCGGCCGCGGTCACCAAGGAATCTCCGGGCTTGGAGCCGATCGCGGTCACTGGGGCTCATTTTCGGGTCCCATTGACGGCGTGAATCGGCGCTATCTATTTGTTATAGAACGGATTCACACGATCAATCCGGTCTAGGTATGGTGAGGTCCGTTCCTTCCGTGGTAACCTTACGCGGATAGTGATCAATTGGACCCCTGTTTCGACTCCCATTGACCGTGACCCGCTCGAGGGGTCCGGCCGCGATCCAGGCAGGAGTTGTCTGTCATGGCCTCACGTTTGCGCATCCAGTCCGTCAGCACGGTGCAGTGTTTCCACTGGCTGGCCCGGGGGTGGCAGGATTACCGTCGCTCCCGGTCCCTCAGCCTGGCCTATGGCATGGTGTTCGTGGTCGCCGGCTACGTTCTCACCGTGGGGCTATGGGCGCTGGGGCTGGCAGCCTTGATTTCGCCCATGATCGCCGGATTCCTGCTGGTGGGGCCCCTGCTGGGCGTGGGCCTGTGTGAGATCAGCCGCACCCTGGAGCGAGGGGAGCGCCCCACCCTGGGCGGTGCCTTCCTGGCCTGGCGCTGCAACCCGGCCCACATTCTGACCGCCGGGTTGGTCGTGATGTTGTTCCTGATGATCTGGGTGCGCATCGCCGTGGTGATTTACGCCGTCACCTTTCCCTACACCAGCGCCTCCCTGGGCACCATGGTGGATCACGCTCTCACCTCCTGGGATGGACTGGCCTTTGGAGTCACAGGCGTGGCGGTGGGCTTTGCCTTTGCCAGCGTGGCGTTCGTCTTCGGCGCTGTCAGCCTGCCCCTCATGCTGGACCGGCGGGAGGACATTTTCGCCGCCGCCGGCATCAGCTTCCTGGCGGTGATCCGCAACCGCCGGGCTATGGCCCTGTGGGCGGCGCTGATTGTGCTGTTCATCGGCGCCGGGTTGGCCACCGCCTTTCTGGGGCTGGCGGTGACCCTCCCCCTCATCGGACACGCCACATGGCACGCTTATCGAGATCTTGTTACGATAGAAGACATCTAAATTTTGTGCTCTGCGGGTCGCCGGCGTGGGCACGGACTGGAAGATTCCGGGGGTTTAAAGCGCAAGTTCTCCCGCAAGCAGGCCTAGAGCGGGTCGCACCCAATCCGGTTCACGCTGTGAACCGGATTGGGTGCGTGAATCCGCTCTAAATCAAATAGATAGAGCCGATTCACGCGGTCAATGAGACCCAAAAAAGGGTCCCATTGACCGCGATAGGCTCTAGGCGGTGCTGGACGCCGTGACGGAAGAGGATAAGCGCCCCGCGCCCACCTTGCCGCTGATTTGGTGCGCATCGCGGCGGACTCCTTGGCAGGGCCGCTGAACGTGGCGTTGAGGCAGGCGGTGGAGGGGCGCGGTCGCACGGACCTTCTCCGAGACCTTTTGAAGCGCCATGGCCGGTAGATTCATTCGGCTACTTGTTATAGAGGGTTGACGCCTCATAGGTGCCGCATGGACGATGGAAGATCTTGAGAGCACGGAAACGCAAAACACGATCAGGGCGAATGCACCTTACGGATGATCACAACCTGGTCGTGCCTTAGCCGGTATAATTCACCACGAGGGTGCCCCGCTCCTCTTTGGGAGCGGTGTCTCGCGTCTGGGTGGCGGGGAATGGTGGCGTGACCGTTTTGGCGAGTCCTGG
>CAZHRQ010000027.1:0-24173 GCA_964535075.1 uncultured Rhodobacterales bacterium
CACCTCACCGATTCCGTCAAGCCTCTTCCCGCTGAAAACTGACCCGTGACAAGGCCCTGTTGCCGCCGGTGTCCGGGCGCCGCATACTCGGCCCCTGCTGCCCTCCCCCGCCGCGCTACGGAACACGCGCCATGGCCTCTGCCGTTTCTCCCGACTCCGCCACCGATCCCCACTGGCACAGCACCAATCTGGTGGGCGTGCCCACCGCCCTGCTGGCCAGCCCGGCCTTCAATGCCCATCCCGTGCGGCTGAGCATCGCCGGGACCGAGAGCACCTTCGGCCCCCTGCGGCGCATGCTGGCCGAATCGCCCACCCTGGCGGAGGCGGGCCGGGCCTTTCACATGCTGATGGCGGCCATGTTCGACCTGGAGCCGGAACAGCACGATCCCAGCCGTCGCGCCGAGGACCGCGACCAGGGAATCCGTCGCTTTCGCAGTTCCTATCTCCGGCTGCTGAAGGGCTGGGGCTGGGACGCCAATGGCCGCGAGGGCGCCGTGCTCAAGGGCTGGGTGGAAAGTCGCTTCGGCCTGCTGCCCACCTTCCACAAGGAACCCATCCGCCGTCTGGCCAGCCCTGCCTGGATGGGCTATGTGGAAGAAAAAATGAACAGCCGTTTTCACAACAACGCCATCCTCACCCAGTTGGACGGCCTTTACACCTTTTGCCAATGGGCGCTGCATCGCGAATCGGAAACGCCCTATTCCCTCACCCTCCATCGGGGTGTGAACGATTTCGAGGATATGCAGGTGGTGGAACGGCTGGATCGCCGCCGCCGCGTGGTGCGGCTGAACAACCTCACCAGTTTTTCCCGCCACCGCGACGTGGCCGACTGTTTCGGGGACACCATCCTCACCGTGCAGGTGCCCTCGGTGAAGGTGCTGTACGCCAGCGACCTGCTGCCCGGCAATCCCCTGCGCGGCGAGGGCGAAACCCTGGTCATCGGCGGCGATTTCGAGGCCGAGGCCCATTATCTCTGACCCCCGTTCTTGCGCCATCCCCGCCGGGCGGCCTATAATATAGGCACTGGCTATCACTGCCCACAAATGAGGCAATTGCGATGGATGCGCGGCTACGGGACCGGGCCCTGGGGGCCTATCTGGGGCTGGCGGTGGGCGATGCCCTGGGCGCCACGGTGGAATTCATGACGCCTGGCGAAATCCAGCAGCGTCACGGTGTGCACTGCCGCATGATCGGCGGCGGCTGGCTGGACCTGCGCCCGGGACAGGTGACCGACGACACGGAAATGTGTCTGGCGCTGGGGGCCGCCCTGGTGACCGACGGCACCTTCCGCGTGGAAACGGTTTGCGACCATTTCGCCGGCTGGCTCAAGGGGGTGCCGGTGGATGTGGGCAACACCGTGCGTCGGGGCCTGCGCCGTTACATTCTCAACGGGATTACCGAATCCCCGCCCAACGAGGGCGACGGCGGCAACGGCGCCCTGATGCGCAACCTGCCGGTGGCCCTGGCCACCCTGGGGCGGCCCGAAAACCTGGAACCATGGTCGGTGGCCCAGGCGCACATCACCCACAACCATCCGCTGTCCGATGCCGCCACCGTGGCTTTTGGCCACCTGGTGCACCGCCTGCTCAAGGGGGAGGGCTTTCCCGGCGCCCGAATGGTGACCAGCGCGCTGGTGGACCAGCACCGCGCCTTTCGCTTCGACCGCTACAACGGCCACAGCTCCCCCTACGTGGTGGATACGGTGCGCACGGTGCTGCATCACTTCTACCGTACCGACAGTTTTCGCGGCTGCGTCACCGACACGGTGAACCAGGGCGGCGATGCCGACACCACCGGCGCCCTGGCGGGCATGTTGGCCGGGGCCCATTATGGGGCGGTGGACATCCCCTCGGCCTGGCTGCGACGCCTGGATCCCAAGGTGGGCGCCGCCATCCGCGCCCAGGTGCCGGCTCTGCTGCGGCTGGGGGGCGTGACCCTGGAACCTCATGCCGGGGGACCCTCCTCCCGCCGTTTTTCATCGCCGGGGAACGTCATGTTTTTTTGACTTTGTCCCCGGCGCCGGGAATCCTTAAAAGAGTGTGATTGGTAGCAAGACCCCATCATGACCCCCGGGGGGGATTCATGGGGTTCCGGGGGACGGGATGACAACGCGGTCCAGTTACGAGGTGCAGGCCTATGACGGCCGGCACTGGATGATCCAGCGTCGCCTTGAAGGTCAGGGCGCCCGTCAGGAATGTCTTGCCGAAGCCCAGGCCATGGAGCGCGAAGGGCTGGTGGTGCGGGTGGTCCTGGAACGCTGGGACGAGGACGTGGGCCAGATCACCGAGGAGGCGGTGCTCTACAAAACCCGGGGCGCGCCTTCCGGCGGCGGCAAGGTTCAGGCCAGCGTGGGCGGCAGCCCGCCCCCGCGCCTGTTGCATCAGCAGCCGGAAAGCGGCGGCGGCTTTGAATCCCGCCTGGATGCCCCCGACCTGGTGCTCAGCCAGCCCCACCAGCACCACCGCGCCGCCCGAGGCAGCGGCGGCAAGGCCATGCTCATCCTGGTACAGGGATTGGTGCTGGCCACCATCATCACCGTCACCGTGGGCGTGCTGCTGAGTTTCACCGACATCCCCCTGCTGTCCGACCCCACGGTGGTCACCGGGCTGTTGATCGCCGTGTTCTCCCTGGTGGGGGCCCTGACCATTGCCCGCCCCCTTTCCCGCTACCTGTCCCAGATCGACGGCCGCCCCAAACCGGCCCGCCCCCAGGACATGATCGTGGACCCCGCGCCGGCGCCGAAAAAGCGCAAAAAAAAGCAAAAAGATCAAGCAGAAGAAAAACAGCCACCGGCCGAGGAAGAGAAGAAACCGGAAGAAGAGCAGGACAAGGCCACGGAACAGGCCATCCAGATGCTCTCCCGCAGCCTGCAAATGGCGTTGTTGTCGGCCAAGCGCTACGACATCGCCGTGGACAACTTCACCCGCTTCGGCCTGTGCCTGCTGTTGGCCGGGCAGCAGGACCCCCGCACCGACGAGTCCAGCCGCAAGGCGTATCTGGAGGTGCTGGAACGGCTGGGCGTCAAACAAGCCCACGCCGAACAGATGCCGGACAAGCTGAGCCACTACAGTCAGTCGGAAAAGTACCGCTCCATGATGGAGCGCGGTGCCGCCATTCGCCAGATGTGGGAACGAGGCGAGGACCCGGAAACGGAAATCGCCGCCGCCCTTTCCTTCTGGAGCCGCCCCTCCACCGCCGACGCCAGCGGCCGCTGGAGCCTGTTCTTCACCGACATCGTGGGCTCCACCGCCATGACCCAGCAATATGGCGACGCCAAGGCGCAGGAGATGATCCGCGCCCACAACCGCATCGTGCGCGGGGCCCTGCTGCGCAATTTCGGCAAGGAAGTCAAGCACACGGGCGACGGCATCATGGCCGCCTTCCCCAAGGCGCCGGACGCCCTTCGCGCCGCCTGTCAGATCCAGGAAACCCTGGCCCGGGAGTTACACCACACCGAACCGGCCTTGCACCTGCGGGTGGGCATCGCCACCGGGGTCCCCCTCATCGAGGATCAGGATTTTTTCGGCCAGGTGGTGCAGATGGCGGCGCGGCTGTGCGACAAGGCGGGCAGCGACGGTATCCTGGTGGACCAGACCACCCAGGAAGCGGCCCCCGAGTTCCAGGCCCAGTTCCAGGCCCGGGAGCCCCAGGTGTTCCGGGGCTTCCCCGAGCCGGTGCCGGTGGCCCTGGTGCGCTATGGCGGCGCCCCCGCGGCCGCGCCGGCGGAACAGGCCTCCGCCTAGAGCCGATCGCGGCCAATGGGACCGTCCCATTGGCCGCGTGAATCGGCTCTATCCATTTGTGTTAGAGCGGAAAGCCGCCCGGCGTGCTTGACTCCGGTCCGGCCCATGCCACCATGACCTTGGGATCACGGACCCTGTCTCCCGCCGAGGTACAAGGAGTGCCGCCATGCCCCGTTATATCGACATCACTTTGCCCCTGCGCGAGGGACTGCCGGTCTGGCCCGGGGACCCCCATCCCGAAATCCGCCGCATTCAGGACCAGGCCGACGGCGCCCCCGCCAACGTCACCCGCCTGAACACCGTGGTGCATACCGGCACCCACGTGGATGCGCCCGTCCATTTCGTGGCCGGCGGCGCCGGGGTGGAAAGCCTGAGCCTGGAGGTGTTGATCGGACCGGCGCGGGTGGTATCCTTGCCCGAGGCCACCCGCATCGACGCCGCCACCCTGGATGCGCTCCAGCTTCCGCCGGACGTCACCCGGGTGCTGTTCCGCACCCGCAATTCCGCCTGGTGGACCGATCCGGCCCATACTTTTCACGAGGATTATGTGTCCCTGACCCCCGACGGGGCCCGCTGGCTGGTGGAGCGGGCGGTCACGCTGGTGGGCATCGACTATCTGTCCATCGAGGCCATGGCGGAACCGGGGCATGCCACCCACCATGCCTTGCTGGAGGCGGGGGTGGTGATCATCGAGGGGCTGGATCTGCGCGGCGTGGCGCCGGGGGCCTATGATCTCATGTGTCTGCCGCTGAAGATCACCGGGGCCGACGGCGCGCCGGCGCGGGTGGTGTTGGCCACCGATGTGGACACCCCCCCGCCCGGCGAGGCGCCCCCCGACACCTAGAGCCTATCGTGATCAATGGGACCCATTCCCGGATCTTATTGACGGCGTGAATCGGCGCTATCCATTTGTTTGAGAGGGGATTCACGCGTCACCTGCCGCCAGTGGGCCGGCGGGCGGCGGCCATCGCGCCATTCCTCCAGCCGGGCGTGGGTGGGCGGATGCATGTCGTCGGGCAGGGCATCCAGCGAAAACCAGCGCTTTTCGGCGATCTCGGGACTGTGGGACGGGCCTTCCTCGAAGGACCGCACCACGTAGAGAATGGGATAATCGTCGTGGCCGTGCAGCCGATGGTGGAACACCGCCCACAATTCCGGCGGGGCCGTCAGGGTCAGGCCCACTTCCTCCCGCAGTTCCCGCGCCAAGGCCTCGGCCGGGGTTTCGCCCCGGTCCACGCCGCCGCCGGGGGTATACCACAGGGGGCGGTAGGTATGCCGCACCAGCAACACCCGCGCCGCGTGGTCCACCACCATGGCCCGCACCCCCACCGTGGGAATCTGCAACACCCCCAGCCAGCGGTGATAGAGCCAGAACAGGGGGCTGCGCCAGGAAACACTCATGAGCGCGCGGGGTCCTCTTGCTCGGGGGGCCAGCCGTCGGTCTGACGCAGGGCCTCGCCGGCCACCATGGCCGCCGCCTGCACCACGTTGAGGGACCGGTCGCGCACCGGAATCACCAGCCGCAGGGTGGCCGCGTCGTGCACCGCCTCCGGCACCCCGGCGCTCTCCCGCCCCAGCAGCAGCCGATCCTCGGGCGCGTAGGCCACCTCCGTATACCGCACCGCCCCCCGGGTGGTCAGCAACAACAAGCGCCCCGCCGGCGCCGCCGCCTGATAATGAGCCCAGGAGGCATGATGGCGCAGGTCCGCCCGGTGGCGGTAGTCCATGCCGGCGCGACGCATTTTTCGGTCGTCCCAGACAAAGCCGCACGGCGCGATCACATCCACCCCCAACCCCAGACAGGCGGCCAGGCGCACCAGCGCCCCCGCGTTCTGGGGAATGTCGGGCTGATAGAGGACAAGACGCATTCTCATGTTCTCCCGGACGGCCGCCGGCACAGGAAACTTGCGCTGGACAGCCCAAAGGCGTAACGGAATTATGACATCGGCTGGTTGGCAATATGAGTCATTTCTATTATACCACTGGCCAGTGTACAAAGAGGCTCGCACCGGGGGAGGGTCGCACCGGGGGGGGGAGCCCCCTCGGGGGGGCTGCCTCTCCGGTCCGACCCGCGACTCCCGGCAGGGTTCTTTTCCCTGCCACCTTCCCGGGGGCGTCATGCCGACCGAGCGCCTTGCGCGCGGGCACCCTGGCGCCCAACGTGGTGATCCCCGGGTCACCAGGGCGGTAGCGCCTGGACAAGAACGAAACGGGGGCGGCCTGCTGGGAACGCCCCTTCTCACGCACTGACCCGCACAGGGGCTGTAGAGAGGTTTTCAATCATGGCTGCTGATACGGTCTCCTCCCCCGAGAGCAAGGGGAGCGGCGACGACGACAAGAATCGTCGCGATTTTCTGATCCTGGCGACCTCCGCCGTGGGGGTGGCCGGGACCGCGTTGGCCCTGTGGCCCTTCATCGACAGCATGAACCCGGCCAAGGACACCCTGGCGCTGGCCTCCATCGAGGTGGATCTGGCGCCCGTGGCCACCGGCCAGGCCATCACCGTCACCTGGCGCGGCAAGCCCGTGTTCATCCGTAACCGCACGGAAGAGAACATCAAGGCGGCCGAGGATGTGGACGTGGCCAAGCTGCGCGATCCCCAAACCGATTCGGACCGGGTGATCAAGCCGCAATGGCTGGTGATGATCGGTATCTGCACCCACCTGGGCTGCGTGCCGCTGGGCCAGAAATCGTCCGATCCCAAGGGCGAATACGGGGGTTGGTTCTGCCCCTGTCACGGCTCCCACTACGATACCGCCGGGCGCATCCGCAAGGGTCCCGCGCCCACAAACCTGGTGATCCCGCCCTACGATTTCGTGGATGACACCCTGATCAAGATCGGTTAACGGAGGCCCATGGCATGAGCGCCCCCACCTGGAAAAATCCGGTGATCAAGTGGTTCGACGACAGGCTGCCGGTCTTCTCTGCCATGCGGCACGAGGCGATCGACTACCCCACGCCGAAGAACCTGAACTATTGGTGGAATTTCGGTTCCCTCGCCTTGTTCGTTCTGGTGGTAATGCTGCTGACCGGCATCTTCCTCGCCATGAACTATACCGCCAATGTGGGCCTCGCTTTTGAAAGCGTGGAACGCATCATGCGGGATGTGAACTTTGGCTGGCTGATCCGCTATGTTCACATGAACGGCGCCTCGATGTTCTTCATCGTGGTGTATATTCACGTTTTCCGGGGCCTGTACTATGGCTCCTATAAGTCGCCGCGCGAAGTTCTGTGGTGGATGGGCATTCTGATCCTGCTGGCCATGATGGCCACCGCCTTCCTGGGCTACGTGCTGCCCTGGGGTCAGATGAGCTACTGGGGCGCGACGGTGATCACCAACCTGTTCTCGGCCATTCCGCTGGTGGGCGACCCCATCGTGACTTGGCTGTGGGGCGGGTTCTCCGTGGACAACCCCACCCTGAACCGCTTCTTCGCGCTGCACTACCTGCTGCCCTTCGTGATCGTGGCGCTGGTGTTCGTGCACGTGTGGGCGCTGCACACGGTGAAGTCCAACAACCCCACCGGCGTGGACCCCAAGGGGCCGCAAGACGTGCTGCCCTTCCACCCCTACTACACCATCAAGGACATGTTCGGGGTGGGTGTGCTGCTGATCTTCTGGATGGCCTTTGTGTTCTGGGCGCCCAACTATTTCGGCCACCCGGACAACTACATCCCGGCCAACCCCATGGTGACGCCGCCGCACATCGTGCCCGAGTGGTACTTCCTGCCCTTCTACGCCATCCTGCGGGCCATCCCGGACAAGCTGGGCGGTGTGATTGCCATGTTCGCGGCCATCATCGTTCTGTTCTTTATTCCGTGGCTTGATCGCTCCAAGGTGCGTTCCTCCAACTACCGCCCGATCTACAAGTGGTTCTTCTTCCTGCTGCTGGTGGATTGCGTGGTGCTGGGCTACATCGGTGCCAAGCCTGCGGAAGGGGTCTACGTGACCATCGGCCGGATCGCCACCTTCTGGTACTTCCTGCACTTCCTGGTGATCATGCCGGTGGTGGGAAGCATCGAGAAGCCGCGCCCCAGGCCCGAAAGCCTGAGTGCGCCGGTGCTGGCGTCGTCGGACAAGGCGTAAGGAGAGGCGGAATGCGCAAGTTCATTCTCGGCACCCTGATGGCGGTCGGCGTGGCGGCGTTCGCGGCGCCCGCCCACGCCGCCGGCGGCGGGAACATCCATCTGGAACACCCCAAGGACGGCTGGTCCTGGGAAGGGGTGTTTGGCAGCTATGATCAGCACCAACTGCGGCGGGGCTTCCAGGTCTATCAGACCATCTGCGCCAACTGCCACGGCCTGGACCTAATGTACTACCGCAACCTGGGCGCGTTGGGCTACACCCCCGACGAGATCAAGGAAATCGCCGCCCAGAAGCAGGTGGAAGACGGCCCCAACGACCAGGGGGAAATGTTCCAGCGGGCGGCCAAGCCCTCGGACCATTTTGTGAATCCCTTCCCCAACGAGGAATTCGCCCGCATGGTCAACGGCGGCGCCCTGCCGCCCGACCTGTCCCTGATCGTGAAGGCCCGTCCCGGCGGGGCGGACTACATCTACTCCCTGATGCTGGGCTTCAAGGACACGCCGCCGGAGGGCTTCGAGCTGTTGCCGGGTCAGTACTACAACGAGTTCTACCCCGGCCACGCCATCAGCATGCCGCCGCAGTTGTTCGAAGGCATGGTGAGCTACGAGGACGGCACCGAGGCATCGGAGGAACAGATGGCGGAAGACATCACCGCCTTCCTAGCCTGGGCCTCCAGCCCCGAACTGGAAGCCCGCAAGCAGCTTGGCCTGAAGGTGATGATCTTCCTCATCGTCTTCACCGCCATGCTGTTTGCGCTGAAGAAAATGATCTGGAAGCGGGTGCACTAGAGCCTATCGCGGTCAATGGGAACCCATTTTTGGGTCCCATTGACCGCGTGAATCGGCTCTAACCTCCCCGACCGGATCTCTTCCCCTGTGACGGGACCGCCTTCTCCGGAAGGCGGTCCTTTTTTATGCGGATTTGCGGGAAGGAAACGGATAAGGCCGCCCTGGTGCCCTAGAGCGGATCGCACCCAATCGGGTTCACGCTGTGAACCCGATTGGGGGCGTGAATCCGCTCTAAATCAAATAGATAGAGCCGATTCACGCGGTCAATGGGACCCGAGAATTGGGTCCCATTGACCGCGATAGGCTCTAGAGCGGATCGCGGTCAATCGGGTTCACTCTGTGACCCCGATTGGGCGCGTGGCTCCGCTCTAAAACAAATGGATAGAGCCGGTCATGGTAATTGTATATTTGACGCCCATGGGACGGCCTCTACAACACCCGCCGGCCGTTGAGGGCGGCGGCCAGGGTGCCGTCGTCCAGGTACTCCAGCTCGCCCCCCACCGGAATGCCCAATCCCAGACCCGACAGCGTCACCCCGCATCCCGCCAGCCGGTCGGCCAGGGTGTGCGCCGTGGTCTGACCTTCCACCGTCGCCGGCAGGGCCAGGATCACTTCCGTCACCGCCGGCGCCTGCGCCCGCGCCACCAGACGATCCACCCCCAGCGCCTCCGGCCCCCGGCCCTCCAGCGCCGACAACAGTCCCCCCAGCACGTGATAGCGGCCCCGGAACAACCCCGTGCGCTCCAGCGCCCACAGGTCCCCCACCTCCGGCACCACACACAACATGCCCTCCTCCCGCTCCGGGTCCCGGCATATCCGGCACGGATCCTGGTCGTCCAGGTTGCCGCATTGGCGACACGGCGTCACCGTCTCCGCCGCCGCCAGCAACGCCTGGGCCAGCGGCCGCAATACCGTTTCCCGTTCGCGCAAAAGATGCAGAGTGAGGCGGCGGGCGGAGCGGGGCCCCAGCCCCGGCAACCGCGCCAGCCGCGCCATCAACGCCTCCAGCGCCGCTCCGCCGCCGCTCATGGGGCCCTTCAGAAGGGCAGCTTCATGCCCGCCGGCAGGTCCATACCGCCGGTGAGATCCTGCATGCGTTCCTGGCCCAGGGTTTCCACCTTGGTCCGGGCGTCGTTGAAGGCCGCCACCAGCAGGTCTTCCAGCACCTCCATGTCCGCTGGATCCGCCAGCGACGGGTCGATTTTCACCCCCCGCACTTCGTTGCGTCCCGACATCACCACCGACACCATGCCGCCCCCGGCGGAGCCCGTTACTTCCTCGTTGCCCAGCGATTCCTGTATTTCGGCCATCTTGGCCTGCATTTTCTGGGCCTGCTTCATGATGTTGCCCAAGTTCTTCATCTAATCGTCCTCTCCATGGTCAAAACCCGCATCCAGCGCCGCCAGATCCGTTTCGTCCCCCAGCGGGATCCCCGCCGTCGGTTCGGGATCGCGGGCGGTTTCCCGCACCGTCACCACCCGGGCCTTGGGAAAAGCGCCGAGAATGGCCTGCACCAGGGGGTCGGCCTCGGCCGCCGCCGTGCGTTGCGCCGCCGCCGCCGTGCGTTGCTCGGCCAGCGGGGGCGCGCCGCCTTCACCGCTCACCGACACCAGCCAGCGCTGCCCCGTCTGCTGGTGCAGCACCTCCCCCAGACGGTTGGCCAGATCCCGAGGCGCCTGGTGCCCGGGGTTGATCTCCAGCCGCCCGGGCGCGAAGGTCACCAGCCGCACATCATGTACCAGCGCCGCCGCCAGCCGCGCTTCCCGCGCGCCTTCCACCACCGCCACCACCCCGGGAAAGTCCGTGGGCATGGCGGCCCGGGGCGCCGTTTCCGGAGACACGTCCGGGGCCGGTGCCGCCAGGGCCCGCGCCCGGCCACCGCCGCCGGCAGCCCCGCCACCGCCATGGCCGCCCCCGCCGCCCGCCGGCGGTGTTGGGGCGTTACGCAGGGCGTCCAGCGCCTCGGCGGGAGACGGCAGATCGGCGGCGAAGGCCAGCCGTACCAGCACCATCTCCAGCGCTTGCCGAGGGGAGGGCGCCATGCGCACCTCCTCCAGCCCCTTCAGCAGCATCTGCCATGCCCGGGTGAGCACCGGCATGCCCAGCCCCTCGGCCATGGCGCGGCCCTGCTCCCGTTCCATTTGCGGCACCGCCGCGTCGTCGGCCGCCGCTGGCGTCACCTTCAGCCGGGTGAGCCAGTGCACCAGCTCCAGCAGTTCCTGGGTGATGTAGACAGGATCGCCGCCGGCCTGGTACTGGGCGGCCACCGCCGCCAGCGCCCCGGCCATGTCGCCACGGAACACCCGGTCCAGCAGATCGAACACCACCGAGCGGTCCACCAGTCCCAGCATCTCCCGCACCACCTCCGGCGGAATGGGACTTTGGGTGCCGTGCAGCGCCAGGGCCTGATCCAGCAGCGACAAGCCGTCGCGCACGCTGCCGTCCGCCGCCCGGGCCAGGATCGCCAGGGCCTCGGGCGTGGCCTCGGCCTGTTCCTGCGTCAGCAGCCGGGCAAAGTGGGCGGCCAGGTCTTCCTCCGTCACCCGGCGCAGGTCGAAGCGCTGGCAGCGGGAGAGCACCGTCACCGGCATCTTGCGGATCTCGGTGGTGGCGAACACGAACTTGGTGTGTTCGGGCGGCTCCTCCAGGGTCTTCAGCAGGGCGTTGAAGGCCGCGTTGGAGAGCATGTGCACTTCGTCGATGATATAGATCTTGTAGCGGGCACTGGTGGGGCGATAGCGCACGCCATCCAGAATTTCCCGCACATCGTTGACCCCGGTGTGCGAGGCGGCGTCCATCTCCAGCACGTCCACGTGCCGGTCCTCGTCGATGGCGGTGCAGTGGGCGCACACGCCGCAGGGGGTGGTGGTGGGGCCCGTCTCGCAGTTCAGGGCGCGGGCGATGATGCGCGCCGTGGTGGTCTTGCCGATGCCACGCACGCCCGTCAGCACAAAGGCGTGGGCCAGCCGCCCCGACTCCATGGCGTTGGTCAGGGTGCGGACCATGGCCTCCTGCCCGATCAGGCCGGCGAAATCCCGGGGCCGGTACTTGCGGGCGAGGACTCTGTAGGACGTGGCGGCGATCATGGCGCGCAGTGTGGCCAACCCCGAAGACGCTGGCAAGAGGGCCGTGCCCCGGCGCCCAGAGTATCCGTTGTGGTCAAGCGGATACTCTACTCCGCCGCCGGCAGGGTGATCACCTGCCCGGGGTAGATGAGATTGGGATCGCGAATCTGGTCGCGGTTGGCGCGATAGATGTCCACGTACTGCTCACCGGTGCCATAGGTCTCCCGGGCCAGCCGCCACAGGGTGCTGCCACGCTCCACCACCGCCATGCGCTGCCCCTCGGGCAGGGTGGTCAGCGGCGGTCGATGCAGGGGCACCGCCACCCGGCCCACCACCGTGCCGCCGGCATCCACCTGGTCCACCCGCACGTCCAGGGGCTGATCCCGCGCTGCCGCCGGAGACCGGGGCGCCGGGGGCGCCGAGTCTGGTGCACCCGTCCCTGGGCGATCCGGCGCTGGGCGATCCGGCTCTGGGGTAAAGGTAAGGGACCAAGTGCCCTCGGGCCCCGCGGTGGCCAGCCCCTGGAACGCATTGTTCACGTACACCCGCAGCCGACTGCCCCGCGGCGCCGTTCCGGAAAGATCGGTGCGGCCGCTGCGGTCGTATACCGCCGTCTCCACCGCCACCGGGGCCACGGGCACGGGCGTTTCCGTTTCGGTCGCCGCCGGGTCCGCGGTGTCCACGACCGCGGCCGGCGGGGTGACCAGAGCGGGCTCGGCGGGGGGCGGCCCCTGCAACACCGCCGCCCGGGCGGCGGCCTCGGACCGGGGTACGGCCACCGCCACCGCCGTGCCCTCCGCCCCCGGGGCCTCGGGCACATCCACCACCACCACCCGGCGGGAGACCGTGCCGCCGGCCAGCCCGTCACCGCTGTCCGCCGTGGTCAGGTCCAGTTCGTGCACGCCGGGAGACAGCGGCTCCGTGAACACCACCGCCCACTGACCGGTGGGATCGGCGGTCACCGTGGTGAGCACCTCGCGCCCGCGCCGCACCGCCACCGTGTGGCCCGAGGGGGCGCGCCCGGCCATCACCACCTCGCCCCGGGGCGAAACCCGCACCACGTCGAACGTGGGGGCCTCGGGATCGGGGGCCGACGCGGACTCGGGAGGGGTTTGGGCGGACCCGGGAGGAGCGGCGACGGCTTCGGTGGAGTCGGCGGGCGGTGCCGCCGGCGCGGACACCACCGGGGCCGAAGAGCGGGTCTGCCACCACAGGCTGGCGCCGAGCAATGCCCCCAGCACCACCACGGCGGCGGCGGCCACCCAGATCACGGTGCGTGAGGTCATATGCGCCCCCTCCCGATCCTCATGGCCCAGAGTCTCCATGGCCCGGAAAAAACCCCTTAGAGCGGATCGCACCCAATCGGGGTCACGTTGTGAACCGGATTGATGGCGATAAGTTCTTGCAGTCTACGCCCCCCACCAAAGCCGGGCAAGCGGCCCCGCTTTGTCTTGACCCGTTCCCAGGGGTTCGGCACCGTAAGGCGGTCTCAATGACTTTCTCTCGGGAGCGCCCCACCATGGCCCACCGTTCCGATGAGCCCACCCGCACCATCCTGGTGTGGGACCTGCCCACCCGCCTGTTCCACTGGTTGCTGGTGCTGGGTATTTTCGGCGCCTGGCTTACCGCTGTTCAGGGCGAGGACCTGCTGGACGACCTGGAAATGCTCTGGCACAAGCGCATCGGCTTGTTCGTGCTGGGCCTGCTGGTGTTCCGGCTGGTGTGGGGGGTGATCGGCAGCGCCACCGCACGGCTTTCCACCTGTATCAACGGCCCGCGCACCCTCCTGGACTATCTGAAAGCCGTCCGGGCGGGCGCCCCCTCCCCCATTGGGCACAACCCCATGGGCGGCTGGATGGTAATCGCCATGCTGATGGCGTGGCTGGTGCAGGCGCTCACCGGCCTGGTGGCCACCGACGACATTCTGGCGTCCGGCCCCCTGGCCAACGACGTACCCACCGCTTGGAGCAGCTTCCTGGGCGGCTGGCATACCCGTCTGTTCTACTGGTTCCTGGCCCTGATCGCCCTGCACGTGCTGGCCATCGTGGCGTACCGGGTCGTGAAGGGCGAGAATCTGGTGCGGCCCATGATCACCGGCCGGCGCACCATTCCCGTCACCCTGGGGGACCAGCCGGCCCTGGCCGGCGTGGGACCGCTGCTGATCGCCCTGGCGGCCGGCATCGCCGTGCCCGTGGGCATCAAGGTAATGTTCGGTTAGAGCCGATCGCGGTCAATGGAACCCGATTCATGGGTCCCATTGACCGCGTGAATCGGCTCTAATGCAATATCCTCAAAATTTGTGAACAGAATTTGCAAAATTGGATCGAGCGCGGCACCATGCTTTTGGGGGAGTGTCTCGCCATCGCCCCGTGCGAGGGCGCGCGGAACCAATCTCAGAAATATTGAGAGGGATGGTCATGGATGCTGCCACCGTGGTTCAAGGGCTGGCTGCCAGCGGTACGGGACTCGTGATCACGGGCCCATCGGCGGAGGGCACGCCGGTGACCGTCCAGGTCGCCAACCCAGCCGCCACCACCCTGCTGGGCCGCGACCCCGTGGGACAGCCCTTGACCGCCCTGTTCGATGCCGACGAGGCCCCGGAGCAAAAGGCCGCCCGTGACAACGCCCTGGCCCAGGCCACCAGCACCAACGGCGTGGCCCCGGTCACCACCCGCGCCGGCCGCCAGTGGCTGGCCTGGGATCTGGCGCCCCTGGGCGGTGACGGCACGGCCGGCTTCGTGCTCACCCTGCACGACGCCACCCTGCTGGACGAAGCCCGGAGCGAGGCGGCAGCGGCGGCGCGGGAGTTGCAGGAATTCGCCTACATGGCCTCCCACGACCTGCAAGAACCGGTGCGCATGGTCTCCAGCTATCTGGGCCTGCTCAAACGCCGCCTGGGCACCGCCCTGGACCAGGATGCGCAGGATTTCATGGACTATGCCGTGGATGGCGCCAAGCGCATGCAGGGCATGATCAAGGGCCTGTTGCAGTATTCCCGGGTACAGACCCACGGCCAGCCCCTGGAGCCGGTGGCGTTACAGCCACTGCTGGAAAGCCTGCAACAGGAAACCCAGCTGGCGGTGGAGGAATGCCAGGGTAAGGTGACTTTCCAGGGAACGGCGACGGCCGATGCGATGGTGCTGGCCGATCCCCAGCAGGTGCGCACGGTGCTGCGGCAACTGGTGGACAATGCCGTGCGCTATCGCCATCCCGAACGCCCCCTGGCCCTGACGCTTTCCACCCAGCCCGGCGACGATGGTCGCTGGCTGGTGACCGTTCGCGACAACGGCTCGGGCGTGGCCCCCGAGGACCAGGACCGCATCTTCAAACTGTTCCAGCGGGCCGGCAGCAATGCCGCCGCCAAGGATGGCAGCGGCCTGGGGCTGGCCCTGGCCAAGCGGGTGGTGGAGCGCCATCACGGCACCCTCACCGTGGATTCCCGCCCCGGGGAGGGCGCCACCTTCACCTTCTCCCTGCCGGCGGCCGAGGCGCCATGATTCCCCGTCCTTTCCCACCCTCCCGCCGGGAGGCGTGGCGGTGATTGACCTGCGGCCGGTGCTGGCGGTGATCGGCCTGCTGCTGAGCGTGCTGGCCGTGGGCATGGCGGTGCCGGCGGTGTTCGACCTGCTGGCCGGCCATACCGAATGGCAGGCCTTCGCCCTCTCCGCCGGCATCACCCTGTTCAGCGGCCAGCTTTTGTATCAGGGGTTTCGCGGCAGTCAGGCCCGTTTCACCATTCGCCAGACCTTCCTGCTCACCACCCTGGCGTGGTTGGTGCTCACCACCTTCGCTGGCCTGCCCTTTTTGCTCTCCGATCTCAACCTGGACGTGACCGACGCCTTTTTCGAGGCCATGTCGGGCATCACCACCACCGGCTCCACGGTCATCGTGGGTCTGAACCACGCCCCGCCGGGCATTCTGCTGTGGCGCGCGGTGTTGCAGTGGCTGGGGGGCATCGGCATCATCGTCATGGCCGTGGCCGTCATGCCCCTGTTGCAGGTGGGGGGCATGCAGTTGTTCCGCACCGAAAGCTCCGACCGCTCGGAAAAAGTCATGCCCCGGGTGGCGCAGATCGCCGCCGCCATTGCGGCCATCTATGTGGGCTTGACTTTTCTGTGCGCCTTCGCCCTGTGGCTGGCGGGGCTGGAGGTCTTCCATGCCGTGGCCCACGCCATGACCACCCTGGCCACTGGCGGCTTTTCCACCATGGATGCCTCGGTGGGCCACTTCGACCTGCCGGCGGTGGAATACATCGTCATTGTGGGCATGCTCATGGGGGGGATGCCCTTCGTGCTGTACTTGCGCACCCTGAAGGGCGATCTGTGGAGTCTGGCGCGGGATTCCCAGGTGCGGGTGTTCCTGGCCATTGTGTTCCTGGCGGCGCTGCTGATGACCCTGTATGCGTGGCAGCGCGCCGGCCTGCCCCTGGCGGACGCGGTGCGGCTGGCGCTGTTCAATGTCACGTCGGTGATCACCGGTACCGGCTATGCCTCCACCGACTACGGCGCCTGGGGGCCCTTTGCCATCACCGTGTTCTTTTTCCTGATGTTCATTGGCGGCTGTGCCGGGTCCACCACCTGCGGCATCAAGATTTTCCGCTTTCAGGTGCTGTACGCCACCGCCCGGCAGCAGTTGCAGCAACTTCTGCACCCGCGGGGGGTATTCATTCCCTATTACAACAAGAAGCCCATTCCGGCCGAGGTCTCGGGGTCGGTGCTGGGGTTCTTTTTTCTGTTCGTGGCCTCCTTTGTGCTGCTAACGGCGGCGCTGGGGTTGCTCGGGCTGGATTTCCTGACCAGTGTGTCGGGGGCCGCCACCGCCCTGGCCAACGTGGGCCCGGGGCTGGGCGCGCTCATCGGCCCCTCGGGCAACTTCGCCCACATGCCCGACGGCGCCAAGTGGCTGCTCAGCGCCGGCATGCTGCTGGGCCGGCTGGAGCTGTTCACCATCATGGTCCTGATCCTGCCGTCCTTCTGGCGGGAATAACCCCCTGCCACCCAGCAAGGAGATCCTGTTCATGAACGAAGAGGCCCAGCGCCTGATCGACACCCTGGGGCTGGTACCCCACCCGCGCGAAGGCGGCTGGTTCGCCGAAACATGGCGGGCCGACGAAGCCTTCGCCGCCGACCATTTGCCCTCGCGCTACGGCGGCGACCGGTCCCACGGCACGGCCATCTATTATCTGTTGACCCCCGACACCTACAGCCATCTGCACCGCCTGAAATCGGACGAGGTGTTCCACTTCTACCTGGGCGATGCGGTGGAGATGCTGCATCTGCCGCCCGAGGGCGCGGGGCAGCGAGTGGTGCTGGGGTCCGATCTGGCCGCCGGCCAGCGGCCCCAGGTGACGGTGCCCCGGGGCGTGTGGCAAGGCGCGCGGTTGGTGGACGGCGGTCGGGTGGCGCTGTTGGGCTGCACCGTGGCCCCCGGTTTCGACTTCGCCGACTACGACCACGCCGATCGTGCCGCCATGCTGGCCCGCTGGCCCGACCATCGCGCGCTCATCCTCAAGCTCACCGAAGAGGCTCAGGCCTCGTAGCCCAGGCGGGCCACCAGATCGTGGTACAGGGGGAAGCGGCGCAGCACCTCCTGATAGTTCCGGGCCTCGTCATTACGCGGTGGCAGGACGAAGGTGCTGCCATGGCGGGCGCCGTCGGGGCGGCTGCCGGTCACCTTTTCGCAGGCGCCGAAGCGCTGGCGATACCCCGGATCAAAGGGCAGGTCCAGGTGGGCGCAGGCGGCCTGTAGGGTGGCATCGGGGGCCTGCACCAGATCCTCGAAGCGGATCAGGGGCTGACCGGCGTGGACGTTCAGGAAGGCTTCATAGCCCTGGAGGAAAGTTTCCAGGGTCAAGCGCCGCGCCTGTTTGGCCGTCACCAGCATGGCCATGCTCAGACGGGAGAGACTGGCCAGGGTGTCCACGGGATGGCGCACCAGCACCAGTTGCCGCGGCTGCACGTAAAAGGCCAGTTCCGGCACCAGATTATCGGCCAGGGGGGTATCGCTGAGGTGGGGCAGGATGAATTCCACCAAGCACCAGTCCCGCACCACCGGGATCAGGCCCCGTTCGCCGATGGCCCCGGCCACCCGGGCCAGCACCGCCGCCGCCGGCGGGTCGTCCCGTTCCAGGGCGGCCAGGGTGGCCGGCGGCAACGGCTCGTACCAGTCCTGAAGCTGGAGCAGCGGGTTGAAAGAGGGGCCGCGCAGGTTGATCTCGCTCAACAGGCACACGCCTTCCATGCTGGCGAGACAACGGGCCAACAGGGTGCCGCCCACCCGGGGCAGGTTACGGATCAGGCGCAAAGGCGGCAGGGTGGCCGGATCGGGCGGGGTTTCTCCCGGCGCCGGGCCCAGGGTCACCGCCCGCTGCCACAGGGCCTCGGCGCGGGCGCGGAGGGCGGTATTCTCGGGGGTCATGGGGCCTCCTCCGTGTACCCCAGGCGCGCCAGAAGCTCGTGATACAAGGGAAATTCCGCCAGCGCCGCCCCATAGCGGCGAGCGGCATCGCTGCGGGGCCGGTGCACGAACTGGCTGCCGAACAGGGCGCCATACTGGGTGCCGCCGGTCACCCGGTCGCAGGCGCCAAAGCGCTCCCGGTAACCGGGATCGAAGGGCACATCCAGCACCTCGCAGACCCGTTCCAGGGTGGCATCGGGCGTGGCCAGCAGATCCTCGTAGCGAACGACCGGCACCCCCGCGTGGGCGGCGAGAAAGGCGGCATAGCCCTGAAGGTAGGAGTCCAGGGTGAAACGGCCCTCGGCTCGGGCCTCCATCAGCAGAGTCAGGGTCAGGGTACTCAGGCTGCCCAGGGTATCCAGGGGATGCCGCACCATCACCACCTGCCGGGGTCGGAACAGGTAGCGCAGTTCCGGGGTCATGCCGTCGGTCAGGGGGGTGGGGCTGAGATGGGGCAACAGGAACTCCAACAGGGCCCAGTCCCGCATCACCAGGGTATGGCCGCGCGCCGTGACCAGATCCTGGGCCGCCGCCAGCACGTCGATGGCACGGGTGGGCCCCTGTTCCAGACGGGCCAGCACGGCCTCGGGCAGGGGGCCGCACCAGTCCCGCATCTGCCGCAGGGGGTTGAAGGTGGGCGCGAACAGATTGATCTCGCTCAGCAGGCACACGCCCTCCATACTGGCGAGACAACGGGCCAGCAGGGTTCCCCCAACCCTAGGTAGATTGCGCACCAACCGCAGAACAGGCAAGGTCTGGGGGTCGGGCGGCGGCTGGGTGAGGTCGGGGCCCAGGCCCACCGCCTGCTGCCACAGGGCATCGCATCGCGCCCCCACCGTATCGGGGGAAGAAAGATCGTCGGTCATGAAGGGCTCCCGCATCATGCCAGATTGGGTGTACGCCATCGGGTCGCCGGCGCCAACCCCGGGAGGGCGGCACACATGAGCCTGCGATTGCTGCTGGTGGAGGATTCGCCCGGCGATGCCCGTTTGGTCCACGCCTGGCTGGCGGAGGCCGACACGGACGCCACCGTCACCGCCCACGTGACCACCCTGGCCGAAGCCCGCGCCCACCTGGAGGCCGATTCGGCCGCCTTTGATCTGGTGCTGCTGGACCTTTCCCTCCCCGATGCCGACGGCCTGACCGGCGTGGCGGCCCTCACCGGTCGGCACCGGCCGCCGGTGGTGGTGCTCACCGGCCGGGCGGAGTCGGAATTGGCCGACGCCGCCATCCGCGCCGGCGCCCAGGACTATCTGCTCAAGGGCCAAGTGGATGGCGACCTGCTGGCCCGGGTGCTGCGCCATGCCCGCGAACGTCACGCCATCGCCAGCCGCCTGCACCGCAGCGAGGAACGGCTGCGCCTCGCCCTGGAGGCCACCAACGAGGGCCTGTGGGACTGGAGCGTGGGCGAAGGCACCCTGTATCTCAGCCCCGTGTGGTGGCGCATGCTGGGCTATGAACCGCGCGAGGGCCTGCAGTCCCTGGCCACCTTCCAGACCCTGGTGCACCCGGAGGACCTGCAACGGGTGATGGGCAACCTGGAAGCCTACTGGGCCAACACCCTGGACGATTTCCACCCCGAATTCCGCATGCGGGCCGCCGATGGCGGCTGGCGTTGGATCTTGGCCCGGGCGCGGGTGGTGGAGCGGGACGGGGACGGTCACCCTCTGCGCATGATCGGCACCCACACCGACGTCACCGATCGTCGCCGGGCCGAGGACGAACTGCGGGACAGCGAGGCCCGCTTCCGCACCGCCATCCACGAGGCCCCCATTCCGGTGATGCTGTATGCCGAGGACGGGGAAATCCTGGCTCTCAGCCGCACCTGGACGGCCCTCACCGGCTATGACCCGGAGGACCTGCCCGACCTGTGGGCGTGGCTGGACCAGGCCTATGGCCCCGAGTGCCAGTACGGTCGGGAGGTGATCCGCCGGGTATTGGACCCCGACGGCCCCATGGCGCCGGATACCTTCCCGGTCATAGGCCCCGACGGCCGTTCCCTGATCTGGCACGTCACGCCCGGCGCCCTGGGGCACCTGCCCGATGGCCGGCGGGTGGCCATCGTCATGGCCAACGACATCACCGAATGGCGGCGGAATCAGTACCTGTTGCGTCAGGCCCGTGACCGGGCCGAAACGGCCCTGGCCGACCTGCACGCCGCCCAGGACAGCCTGGTGGAGGCGGAAAAGATGGCCGGCCTCGGTCGGCTGGTGGCCGGGGTGGCCCACGAGATCAACACGCCCCTGGGGGTGGCGGTCACCGCGGCCTCCGCCCTGGGGCAGCGGGCCCGGCAGCTGCAAACGGCCTATGCCGACAACACCCTGTCCCGCAGCGATTTCGAATCCTTCTTGCAGGCGGTCGCCGACACCACCAGCCTGCTGGACACCAACCTGGAACGGGCGGCGGAGCTGGTACAAAGCTTCAAGCAGGTGTCCGCCGACCAGAGTAGCGAGCGCCGCCGCGTCTTCGATCTGCAAACCTATCTGCCCGAGGTGCTCACCAGCCTCAGCCCCCGCCTGAAATCCACCCCCCACACCCTGACCCTGGACTGTCCCGACCCACTGGTGCTGGACAGCTATCCCGGGGCGCTGTTCCGGGTGGTCACCAATCTGGTGATCAACGCCCTGGTGCACGGTCTGGCGGATCATCCCGCCGGCCACATCACCGTGAGCGCCTGTCCCCACGGCCCGGAGCAGGTACGGCTGAGGGTCAACGACGACGGCCGTGGGCTCACCGAAGAGGAACAGGCGCGGGTGTTCGAGCCCTTTTTCACCACCCGCCGGGGCCAGGGGGGCACCGGTTTGGGCATGCACATCGTCTATAACGTGGTAAGAAACACCCTGGGCGGTCAGGTGGTGGTGGAGAGCACCCCGGGCGTCGGGGCGCGGGTGGTGCTCACCCTGCCGCGCACGGCCCCAACCGTTGCCACCGACCCCACCGGTCAACGCCACGAGCCCGACAGATGACCCAGGACCTGCTCACCGCCCTGCTGCTGGCCGAACTGGCGGAATTCCGCGATCCCCAGGTGGGCGACCACGTGTTGCGGGTGGCGGAACACACCATGGCCGTGGCCCGGGGCCTGCCCGGTCCGGCGCCAGACCCCGGGTGGCTGGCCCGGCTGGGCCCGGCGGCCATGCTCCATGACGTGGGCAAGGTCACCATCCCCGCCGCCATCCTCGACAAACCGGGCCAGCTGGACGATGACGAATGGGGGGAAATGAAACAGCACGCCGAGCGGGGCGCCGCCCTGTTGCGCCGGCTGGCGGCCCGACCCGGGGCCCCCGACCACCTGGCGCTGGCCGCCGAGATCGCGGCCGGCCATCACGAACGCTGGGACGGCGAGGGGTATCCGCAGGGCGTGGCCGGTGACGCCATTCCCCTGGCGGCGCGGCTGGTGGCGGTGTGCGACGTGTACGACGCCCTCACTCACGACCGCCCGTACCAGGAGGCCTGGACGCCGGAGCGCGCCCTGGCTCTGGTGCAGGCGGAAGCGGGACGGCAGTTCGACCCCGCCATTGTCGCCACTTTCGTGGCGGTGGTGACTCGCGAGGACGCGACCCCCCTGGCGGTCACGCCTTGGGAGATATAACGGCGGTCACGCCTTGGGAGATATAACGGCGGTCACGCCGTGGGAGATATAACGGCGGTCACGCCGTGGGGCACGGAAGTCTGCGGGACGGGGCCCCACCAACCGTCATGGCCACCGGGAGGGCGGCGGCGGCGGGGTCATGCCGTGCTGGGCGGGATCGGTGGTCAACCGCAGCGGCGGCCGCGTGGCCGGCACCGGCGACGGCGCCATGACGCCCTGACCGACCGGCCCCTCGTCCACCACGATGATCTCCTCTTCCACCACCATGTCCTCCACCACCGGTGGCGTCACCCGCAGGGGCTGGGTATCCAGGGCAATGCGCACCACCAGCGGCCGGGTGATGGGCTCGCCGGCGCTGAGCAGCTCCATTTCCAGCAGGGCCATGGGCAGCGGCTTGCCTTCTTCGTCCAGCAGCCGGGCGGTGGTGATGCGGTACACGCCGCCGTCCACCCGCATGCCGCCGAATCCCTTGTCGCCGGCATAGCCGCCGATGTCATAGGTCATGCTGTTGGAGAGGGAAGTACCCACGCCCTGGGCCTGAAGCTGATCGCGCAGTTCGGCCAGGAAGCCCTCGGGCAGCAACGACGCGCCGCCGGCCTCCAGCCGTACGAAGGGGGGAAGACCGCGGCCGCTGAGGGCTTGCTCCGCTTCCACCGCCGCCCGTTGTAACACCTGATGCCATTCGCCGGGGGTGTCGATCAGGGGCTGACCAGCCCCCTGGGTATAGGCATAAGCGCGCCAGGGGGCGTCAATGGGCACGGGCAGCACGGACCCGCACCCCCCCAGAAGCAGCAGGGTGCCCAGAACCAAGCCGGTTGTGTGTCGCGTGCCCCTCATGCGCCGGTCTCCCTGCCGCTGTCATTGGTCTGCCAGAGGTAGCCGCTCCCCGCCGGCAAGGCAAGCGGGATCGGGCGCGCACCCGATCCCGTTGTGTGCCTATTCGGCGGCGTCGCGGGTCACCGGGTGGTCCAGTTTGTCCAGCATCTCCCGGGGGACCACCTGCCACACCCGGCCCAGGGTGTTGTGCCAGTCGTCCAGCAGCCCGCAGGCGAAGACCGAGCCGGTCTGGCGCACGTGTTCCTCCACCAGGGCCCGGAATTCGCCTTCCCAGTGGTCGGTTTCGATGCGTTGGTGAACCACCGAATCGGTGTTGAGCTGGCTGGTGAAGTCCTCGTTGTCGTCGAGAACGAAAGCCATGCCCCCGGTCATGCCGGCGGCGAAGTTGGCCCCCACCGGGCCCAGGATGGCCACCACGCCGCCGGTCATGTATTCGCAGCCGTTGGCGCCGCAGCCTTCCACCACCGCCCGGGCGCCCGAGTTACGCACCGCGAAGCGCTCGGCCGCCTGGCCGGCGGCATACAGCGCCCCGCCCGTGGCCCCGTAGAGCACCGTGTTGCCGATGATGGTGTTTTCGTGGCTGCGCAGGCGGCTGTTGTAGGGCGGCCGCACCACGATCAGACCGCCGGAGAGGCCCTTGCCCACGTAGTCGTTGGCGTCGCCGTGCACTTCCAGTTTCAGACCCTGCACCGCCCAGGCCCCCAGCGACTGACCGGCCGAGCCCTGAAGGCGCACGGTGATCTGTTCCGGCGGCAGGCCGGTCATGCCGTGGTGGCGTACGATCTCCGAGGAGAAGCGGGTGCCGATGGCCCGTTGCACGTTGCGCACGTCATAGACCATTTGCATTTTTTCGCCTTCCACCAGGGCGCGATGGGCATCGCGCACCATCTGTTCGTCCAGGGTGTCGGGCACGGCGTTGCGCTCGCCGGGGGCCAGGGTGCAGCGGGCGGCATAGCCCCCCGTGTCCACCCGGGCCAGCAGCGGGTTCAGGTCCAGGTCGTCCAGGTGCGGCGCCCCGCGCGACACCTGCCGCAGCAGGTCGGTACGCCCGATGGCGTCCTCCAGGGAGGTCAGCCCCAGCCCGGCCAGGATTTCCCGCACTTCCTCGGCGATGTACGTGAACAGGTTGACCACCTTTTCCGGGGACCCGCGATAGCGTTCCCGCAGGGCGGTATCCTGGGTGCACACCCCCACCGGGCAGGTGTTGGAGTGACACTGGCGCACCATGATACAGCCCAGGGCCACCAGGCTGGTGGTGCCAACACCGAATTCCTCGGCCCCCAGCATGGCGGCGATCACCACGTCGCGGCCGGTGCGGATGCCGCCGTCGGTGCGCAGCCGCACCGAATGCCGCAGCCGGTTGAGGGTCAGCACCTGATGCACTTCCGACAGGCCCATTTCCCAGGGCAGACCGGCGTACTTGATGCTGGTCTGGGGGCTGGCGCCGGTGCCGCCGGAACCGCTGGAGACCAGGATCACGTCGGCCTTGGCCTTGGCCACGCCGGCGGCGATGGTGCCGATGCCGCTGCGGGCCACCAGCTTCACGCACACCCGCGCCCGGGGGTTGATCTGTTTCAGGTCATAGATGAGCTGCGCCAGATCCTCGATGGA
>CAZHRQ010000028.1:0-24066 GCA_964535075.1 uncultured Rhodobacterales bacterium
GAACCGGGTGAAGATCACCACCTCCTGCTGCCAGATCAACTGCGGCGGCCAGGGTGACATCGCCATCAACGTGCAGCACACCAAGCCGCCGAAGATCAACCACGATCTGGTGAGCCTGCAGTGCGAGCGTCCGGCGGTGGTGGCCCGTTGCCCGGCGGCGGCCATCCGGCCGGCCATGGTGAACGGCAAGCCCAGCCTGGAAGTGGACGAGCGCAAGTGCGTGTGCTGCGGCGCCTGTTATCCCCCGTGCCCGCCCATGCAGATCAACGACCCGGTGCACTCCAAGCTCGCCATCTGGGTGGGCGGCAAGCACTCCTCCACCCGCTCCAAGCCCACCTTCCACAAGCTGGTGGCGGCGGGCATCCCCAACAATGCCCCCCGCTGGCCCGAAGCCAACGAGATCGTCAATCAGATTCTCAAGGCGTACAAGGAAGGCGGCAAGCCCTGGGAGCGCATGAACGAGTGGATCGACCGCATCGGTTGGCCCGCGTTCTTCGAACAAACCGGTCTGCCCTTCACCAAGTACCACATCGACGACTGGCAAGGGAACCGGAAGAGCCTGAACGCCTCCGCGCACCTGCGCTTCTAGGGTCGTTGAACGGGAACGACAGAAAAGGGTGAAGCATGAAATTCGGCATCCTGGTCAATGAGGGTCCGTTCAACCACCAGGCTTCGGACTCCGCCTATCAGTTCGCCAAGGCCGCCATCGCGAAGGGACACGAGGTCTTCCGTGTGTTCTTCTACTACGATGGTGTGTATAACGCCAACAAGCTGTCCGAGCCCCAGTCGGACGACCGCAATGTGGTCGCCCGCTGGTCGGAGCTGGCCAAGGAGCACAACGTGGACCTGGTGGTCTGCGTTGCCGCCGGCCTGCGTCGCGGCATCAAGGACGAGAACCTGGCCGACGGCTTCCGGATTTCCGGTCTCGGCCAGCTGATCGAGGCCGGCATCGATAGCGATCGCACGGTCACCTTCGGCGACTGAGACGGGGAGGAATCCAATGGAAGACACCGAAGGCGGTGTGATCAAGAAGTTTATGTTCGTGAACCGCAAGGCGCCTCACGGCACGATCTACGCGCTGGAAGTGTTGGAGATGGTCCTCATCTCCGCCGCTTTCGACCAGGACGTGTCCCTGGCCTTCGTGGACGACGGTGTGTACCAGATCAAGAAGGATCAGGACCCCGCCGCCGTGGACATGAAGAACTTCTCCAAGACCTACCGGGCGCTCGAAGGGTACGACATCGAGCAGCTCTACGTGGAGAAGGAGTCGCTCGAAGAGCGGGGCCTGACCGAGGACGATCTGCTCGTGGACGTGCAGGTGAAATCGCGCTCGGAAATGGCGTCGCTGATGGACTCCATGGACGTGGTCCTGAGCGCCTAAGGGAGAACGCCAGATGCTGCATACGGTCAACAAGTCGCCGTTCGAGGGGGACGCCCTGCAAAGCTGCTTCAACCATGCCACCGCCGGCAGCGGTATCCTGCTGCTGGAAGACGGCGTGATCGCCGCCATGAAAGGCACCAAGTTCAGCGACGCCGTGGCCGCCAAGGCCAAGGAATGCAAGGTGTACGCGCTGGGCGGTGACCTGAAGGCGCGGGGTCTCGCCGCGGACAACGTGGTGGACGGGATCACGGTGGTGGACTACGAAGGTTTCGTGGATGCCGCCATCGAGCACGGCACCGTCCAGGCCTGGGTGTAAGGGAACCAGGACCGGCGGGCGCGTCCCGTCGGTCCTCCCCTTGATCCCCGACCATAGAACGCAAAACCAACGGCCCACGGCTTGAACCGGGGTCACGCCAAAGGAAAAGGAGAGACTTCCATGGCTTACGAAGTGGGTGGCAAGACCATCGACCAAGACGAAGAGGGCTACCTCACCGACATCAACGAGTGGAACGAGGAACTGGCCGAGCAGATCGCCAAGTCCGAAAACATCGACATGAGCCCCGAGCACTGGGAAGTGGTGAACTTCCTGCGCGAATACTACAACGAATACCAAATCGCGCCGGCCATCCGTGTGCTGACCAAGGCCCTCTCCAAGAAAATGGGCCCGGACAAGGGCAACAACAAGTACCTGTACGAGCTGTTCCCGTACGGCCCGGCCAAGCAGGCCTGCAAGATCGCCGGTCTGCCCAAGCCCACCGGCTGCGTGTAAGGAAGGGCGGGGAGGCGGCCCGGCAACGGGTCGGCCTTCCCCCGGTTTCCGGCGGCCTGGCCGCCGCACGACGCCAGAGTGCCGCTCCCGGTGCGCCGGGAGCGCCTTGAGCGCCGTCCCGGCCCGTGGGCCGCGACGGGTGGCCCCAGCGGACCATGCCCCGGAGCGGTCGCAGACCCTTCGCGAGGCACCCGAGAAATCCGCAAGGGCCCCGAACAGGGAAACGTCCGAGCCCGGAGAGACTGGCCGTCATGTCCTTCGTAACCGTCGTCTATACTCTGCTGTATTACCTCGCCGCGGTCGTGCTGGCGTTCGGGCTGGGCTACAAGATCGTCCAGTTCGCGCGCACCCCGGCGCCCACCACCCCCAGCGGTGTCTGGTTCCGCATGGGCCGCGAGGTGGTGTTGTTCGAAAGTCTGTTCCGCTCCAACAAGTGGATCTGGCTGTTCGGCTGGATGTTCCACGTGGGCCTGGCCCTGGTGGTGGTGCGGCACCTGCGTTACCTGATCCCCATTCCCGGCGCCCTGGCGCACCTGATGCCCATCATCGGCATCGTGGGCGGCCTGCTGATGCTGGTGGGCCTGCTGGGTCTCCTGGCCCGCCGCCTCCTGGTGCCGCGCATCCGTTACATCACCCGCCCCGGCGACCGGGCCATTCTGGGCCTGTTGATCCTGATCGGCCTGTCCGGCTTTGCCATGACCTTCTGGAGCCATACGGACATCGTGCAGGTGAAGGCCTTCCTGCTGGGTCTGTTGTTCTTCAATTGGCAGCCTCTGCCCACGGATCCCGCCCTGCTGGTCCACCTGCTGCTGGTGGCGGTGCTGGCGATCATCTTCCCCTTCAGCAAGCTGCTGCATGCGCCGGGCGTGTTTTTCAGCCCGACCCGCAACCAGGTGGACAATCCGCGTGAGCAACGGCACCTCGCTCCCTGGGCGGCGCCTCTCGATGGCCGCCGGGCCGAGTGATCCACGCGGACGAACGGAGAGCAATCGTGGCTGATTTCGAGACTCCCTCCCTGTCCCACGACATTGACGTGCCGCCCCTCCAGGAAGGCTCCGAGGCGCACCTGCACACCATTCGTGCCAAGCCCGCGCATAATGAAGCCCTGGGCTATCCCGGCGAAAAGGTGGACAATTGGCAGGAAAAGGCCGTGGAGGCCATGGGCGACCTGCTGGCAAAGTACAAGTCGCTGCGGGTCTACCTGGACTCCTGCGTCAAGTGCGGCGCCTGCACGGACAAGTGTCACTACTACCTGGGCACGGGTGACCCCAAGAACATGCCGGTGGCGCGGCAGGATCTGTTGCGCTCCGTGTACCGTTACTATTTCACGCCCTTCGGCAAGCCGTTGGGCGCCCTGGTGGGCGCGCGGCCGCTCACCGACGAGGTGCTGGACGAGTGGTACAACTACTTCCACCAGTGTTCCCAGTGCCGTCGCTGTTCGGTGTTCTGCCCCTATGGCATCGACACCGCGGAAATCTCCATGGCGGCCCGGGAGATCATGGACCGGGTGGGGGTGGGGGACAAATACTCCAACGAAATCCTGGGGAAGGTCCACAAGATCGGCAACAACCTGGGCCTGCCGCAACCGGCCCTGGAAGGCACCCTGGAGGGCCTGGAAGAGGACGTAAAGGACGAAACCGGCGTTGACGTGCGCTTCCCGCTGGATGTGGAAGGCGCGGATGTGCTGCTGGTGACGCCCTCGGCCGACTTCTTCGCCGAACCTCACGTGGATGGCCTCATCGGCTATGCCAAGGTGTTCCACCAGGCCGGCATTTCCTGGACCCTGTCCTCCTACGCCTCGGAAGCGGCCAACTTCGCCATGTTCATCGGGTCCTACAACCAGATGTTCGAAGTGGCCAACCGCATCCGCAAGGCGGCCCGGGACCTGAAGGTCAAGCGCATCATCTTCGGCGAATGCGGGCATGCCTGGCGGGTGGCCTACAGTTTCCTCAACACGCTGGCCGGGCCCTTCGACTTCCTCGATCCCAAGTACCCGGTGCCGCAGCACATCTGCGAATTCACCACCGACCTGATTGATCGGGGCGCGCTGAAGCTGGACAAGACGGCCAACGACCACATGACGCTGACCTTCCACGACAGCTGTAACGTGGCCCGGGCCAGCCGCATGGGGGATACCCCGGGCGGGCAGTTCCACTTCCCGCGGCAGGTGATCAAAGCCGCCTGCAACAACTTCGTGGACATGGCGGACTCTACCATCCACGACAAGACCTTCTGTTGTGGTGGCGGCGGCGGCCTGCTCACGGACGACCTGCTGGAACTGCGGGTCAAGGGCGCCAGTCCCCGCATGAACGCCCTCAAGGAAGTGGTGGACAACCACGGCGTCACGCACATGGCGGCCATCTGCGCCATTTGCAAGAGTCAGTTCACCAAGGTGTTCCCGTACTACGGGTTTGAATTCGACATGATTGTCAGCGTCCACCAGTTGATCAGCAATGCGATCATCCTGGGCGCCAAGGAATAGGACAGGGAGAAAGCAAGTCATGGACGTGACGACAAAGGACAGTCAGAACGAAACCCTGACGTTCCTCCGCTACAAGCAGGGTGAGCACGACAAGGGCACCAACGGCGAGGCGACCATCTTCAAGGGGGACAGCAGCCACAAGTGTCCCACCTATGTGCACCGCACGCCGCCGTGCCAGGGGGCCTGCCCCTCCGGTCACGAGATCCGGGGCTGGCTCTCCATCGTCCGGGGGGTGGACAAGCCCGAGGGCGACATGACCTGGCAGGAGTTTGCCTTCCGCCGCATGGCCGAGGCCAACCCCTTCCCCGCCATCATGGGTCGGGTGTGCCCGGCGCCCTGCGAGGACGGCTGTAACCGTAACGAACTCGAAGACCACGTGGGCATCAACGCCGTTGAGCACTACATCGGCGACTGGGCCATCGAGAATGGCATGACCTTCCCCAAGCCGGAGAAAGAAACCGGCAAGAAGGTGGCCATCATCGGCGGCGGCCCGGCGGGTCTGGCGGCGGCCTACTTCCTGCGCCGCAAGGGCCACAGCTGCACCATCTTCGAACGCTTCCCCGAGCTGGGCGGCTGGATGCGCTATGGCATTCCCGGCTATCGGGTGCCCCGTGACGTGCTGGATGCGGAAATCAAGCGCATCCTGGACATGGGCAACGTCGAAGTGAAAACCGGCGTGCGCGTGGGCAAGGACGTGACCGTCGAGGCCCTCGACAAGGAATACGACGCCGTGTTCTGGGGCATTGGCACCCAGGCCGGCCGCAACCTGCCCATTCCCGGTTGGGATGCCCCCAACTGCATTTCCGGCGTGGACTTCCTGGCCGCCTTTAACGAAGGCCGCCTGCAATACGTTTCCCCGCGCGTGATCGTGGTGGGCGGTGGCGACACCTCCATCGACGTGGCGTCCGTGGCCCGTCGCCTGGGGCACATCACCGAATCCCACGCCAAGGACCTGCCGGAAGCGGTGATCTGGGGCCACACCGCCCACGACGTGGCCTCCTCGGCCCGTCGCAATGGCGCCACCGTGACCCTGACCTCGCTGTTCCCGGTGAAGCAGATGACCGCCACCGAGCGGGAAGTCCGCGATGCCACCCGGGAAGGCGTGTCCATCCAAGGCGGCGTCATGCCCCTGGAAGTGATCAAGGACGCCGATGGCCGCGCCACCGGCCTGAAGATGTGCAAGTGCAAGATGGAAAAGGACGGCCCGGTGCCCGAGGCGGGGACCGAGTTCGTGCTGGAAGCCGACCTGCTGGTGTCCGCCATCGGTCAGAAGGGCGACCTGGAAGGCATCGAAACCATGGGCAATGACCGTGGGTTCATCAATGCCGACAAGAACTTCCGCGTCCCCGGCCATGAGCGTCACTTTGTGGGCGGCGACATCGTGCGGCCGCACCTGCTGACCACCGCCATCGGTCATGCCTCCATCGCCGTGGAAGGCATCGACACCATGTTCCAGGGCAAGGACCTGCCCAAGCGGCCCAAGGTGGATGTGCACAAGTTCAACCTGTTGGAAGAACTGAAGTACCACAACCACGCGCCGGCCGAATACCACCACGAAGATGCGTGGGGCTCCGACGAGGCCGACTGGGCGATTCACAACTACGAAGACCGTGGCGCCCACGAAATCATCACCTGGAAGGAACTGTTCCTGGGCCACTACAACTACACCCCCCGCAACGCCCGCGGTGAGGTGCATGTGAACAGCGACAAGGTGATCGGCAACTTCACCGAGCGCCTGCAAGCCCTGGGCGAGGAACAGACCAAGGCGGAAGCTAAGCGCTGCATGTCCTGCGGCATGTGCTTCGAATGCGATAACTGCGTGGTGTTCTGTCCCCAGGACGCGGTGCACCGGACGCCCAAGAAGGAACGCACCTTCGGGCGCTATGTGTACACCGAGTACAGCCGCTGCATCGGTTGTCACATCTGCCGCGATGTGTGTCCCACCGGCTACATCCAGATGGGTCTTGGGGAGTAAGCACATCATGGCCGAGACGACCGGACGCACCCGGCTCTTTCGTGCCTTGATGCTGGTGCTGGGGGTCGCCGTCATGGCGGCCTCCACGCCCGCTGGCGCGGAAGGCATCGCCCCGACGGTGCCGCCGGCGGTCAAAGGCGAGACATGTGTCAACGATCCCGACGTGATGCGGAAGGACCATATGGACTTCCTCAAGCACGATCGGGACGCGACCATGCACGAGGGTATCCGCGACACCAAATACAGCCTGCGCGGCTGCATGGATTGTCACCAGGTGCCCGGCGCGGATGGCCAGCCGGTGACCATCGAAAGCGAGAAGCATTTCTGCAACGTCTGCCACGATTTCGTAGGCGTGCAGCCCGACTGCTTCCAATGTCACACCTCGACGCCCGAGGGCGACAAGTATTTCGAAATGACCGAAAAGCTGAAGGAGGCGCACCGATGACGGACCAGGCCCAGACCTGCGGGCTGGCGGATCGGGCGCGACGGCGGTTCCTGCAGGGCGCCGGGGTGGCCATGGGGGCGGCGGCGTTGCCTTTTACCCCCCTCGCCAGCGCCCGCGCTCAGGAGCCCGACCCGCCTCGCCCCCTGGACGAGCCCGTGTCCAGCCAACGGCGCTGGGGCATCGTGGTGGACAGCCGCAAGTGCGAGGAAGGCTGTGACGCCTGTGTGCGCGCCTGTATCGAGGAAAACCATCTGGAAGGCTCGGGCCACGACACCCCGCAGCAAAAACCCCAGTGGATCCGGGTGGTTTCCCTGGAAAACAAGCTGTCCGGCCACAAAAAACAATTGCCGGTCATGTGCCAGCATTGTGCCAATCCGCCCTGTGTGGATGTGTGTCCCACCGGCGCCTCTTTCAAGCGCAAGGACGGCATCGTGCTGGTGGACAAGCACATTTGCATCGGCTGCCGCTACTGCCTGATGGCCTGTCCCTACAAGGCCCGCAATTTCGTGCACGAACCGTTGCACGATCAGGCGCCCTACAGCCCCCGTGGCAAGGGGACGGCCGAGGCCTGCACCATGTGCGTGCACCGGGTGGACCTGGGCCTGCAACCGGCCTGCGTGCAAAAATGCCAGAAGGAAGGCGGGGGTGCCTTGACCTTCGGGGACTGGAAGGACCGCGAGGGGACCTTCGCCCAGGCCAACGCCGAGGCCGATACCGCCGCCATTCGTGCTGACCTCGGGACCGATCCCGGCGTCCGCTACACCGGCATTTGAGGGAGGCCCGCATGCAAAAGACGACCTTCCGTTCGGTGCAGGAGAACACCCGGTTCTGGCAGGTGTTCATCGGCCTGCTGGTGCTGGTGGGCGCGGGGCTGGCGGCCTTTGTGTTCATGGAGCACGAAGGCCACTGGGTCACCGGCATGAACCAGATGGTGGTGTGGGGCACGCCGCACGTGTTCGCCGTGTTCCTGATCGTGGCCGCGTCCGGCGCCCTCAACGTGGCCTCCATCGGCTCGGTGTTCGGGCGCACGGTGTATAAACCCATGGGCCGCCTGTCGGCGTGGCTGGCCATTACCCTGCTGGCCGGCGGTCTCGCGGTGCTGGTGATGGACCTGGGACGGCCGGACCGGTTGTTCGTGGCCATGACCAGCTATAACTTCCGCTCCATTTTCGCCTGGAACATCTTCCTGTACACCGGCTTTTTCGCCATCGTCGGCGTATACCTATGGTTCATGATGGACCGGGCCATGAAGCCCTACAGCAGCAACGTCGGGCTGGTGGCCTTTGTGTTCCGGCTGATCCTCACCACCGGTACGGGCTCCATCTTCGGCTTCCTGGCCTCGCGGGCCCTGTACAACTCGGCCCTTCTGCCCCCCATGTTCATCGTGATGTCTTTTGCCTTCGGGCTGGCCATCTACCTGCTGGTCCTGCTGTGGGCCATGCAGGCCGAGGGCCGTCCGGTGGGGGATGCGCTGGTGGGCCGGCTGGGCCGGCTGCTGGGGGTGTTCATGGCCGGCGTGCTGTTGTTCGTGGTGGCGTTCCACCTCACCAACATCTACCGGCCCGGCACCCGGGACGTGAGCCACTTCATCCTGCTGGGGGGTGGCATCTACACCGCGGTGTTCTGGGTGGGACAGATCCTGATCGGCACCCTGGCGCCCATCGCCCTTACCCTGGCTCCGGGCATGCGCAATCACCGGAGCAACGTGGTGCTGGCCTCGGTGCTGGTGATCGTGGGGGGGCTGTCGCAGCTTTATGTGCTGATCGTGGGGGGACAGGCCTTCCCGCAGCAACTGTTCCCCGGTTACCTGGCCGACTCCAGCTTCTATGACGGGCAGGTGGCGTCCTATGCGCCCAGCATACCCGAAGTACTGCTGGGGCTGGGCATGGGGGGTGGTGTGTTCCTGCTGCTGGCCATTGGCGGCTTGCGGGTGCTGCCGCTGCTGCCCACCACGCTGGCGGACGAGGCCATCGACCCGCACCACACGCCCGCCGTTGCGCCGGCACCGGCGGAGTCGGACGCGCAGGCGGCCTAGAGCCGATCGCGGTCAATGGGACCCTTTTTTGGGTCCCATTGACCGCGTGAATCGGCTCTATCTATTTGTTGTAGAGCGGATTCACGCACCCAATCGGGTTCACAGCGTGAACCCGATTGGGTGCGATCCGCTCTAGAGCCTATCGCCGTCAATGGGACCCAATTCTCGGGGCCTATTGACGGCGCGACCCGCTCCAAGGGCCCACCAAAAAAAAACACGCCGGGGAGCGCCGTTTTGCCAGCGGCTCTCCCCCTTGAAGGCGGCCGGTCGGGGCCCCACACTGTGGAACACCCCGCCGGCCGTTTTCCGTGGGGACACCTCATCCACACTCAGATGTTTCGGGAACGTGTCATGGTCGAAGAACACCCGTTTGCACAATATGTCCGCATTCTCGGCAAGGGGCCTCACCTGTCCCGTCCGCTGACGGAGGACGAAACGGCCGCAGCCGTGCGCATGATCATGGACGGCGCGGTGGCGCCGGTGCAGCTCGGCGCCTTTCTGTGCCTGCTGCGGGTCAAGACCGAAACCCCCGAGGAACTGGCGGGCTTCGTGCGCGGCGTGCGGGACGCCTTGCCCACGCCCGCGGGCGTCACCCCTGATCTGGACTGGGCCTCCTATGCGGGCAAGGCGCGGCAGTTGCCCTGGTATGTGCTGTCCGCCCTGCTGCTGGCCGGCAGCGGCGTGAAGGTCTTCATGCACGGCACCGGCGGCCATACGCCCGGGCGGGTCTATACCGGCGAGGCGCTGGCCAGCCTGGGCCTCAGCAGCGCCACCAGCCTGGAAGACGCCACCGCGCGGCTGACGGCCCACAATTTCGCCTATCTGCCCCTGCCGGCCCTGAGCCCTCGGTTGCAGGAGCTGTTCGACCTGCGGCCGCTGCTGGGGGTGCGCTCGCCCCTGCACACGGTGGCCCGCACCCTTAACCCCTTGGGCGCCCCGGCACAAATGCTCTCGGTGGCCCATCCGCCCTATCGCGAGGTGCACCAGGGCGCGGCCCTGCGCCTGGGTCAGCCGCATATGGCGGTGTTCAAGGGCGATGGCGGCGAAGCGGAACGGCGACCGGGCAAACCCACCAGTGTGTTCACCGTGCACGAAGGGACCGCCGGCACCGAGGCGTGGGGGCCGTTGCTGGACGACACCGTCACGCCCGCCGACGAGACCATGGAGGTGGCGCGTCTGGGGCAGGTGTGGCGCGGGGAGGTGAACGACCCCTATGCCGAAGCCGCGGTGGTGGGCACCGCCGCCATTGCCCTGCATCTCATGGGCCGGGCCCAGTCGCCGGAGGCGGCGGACAAGGCGGCCCTGGCCTTGTGGCAGGCGCGTTCCCGCGACGCCCTGCCGGGGGCGGCCTGAGGGGAACGCCATGGCACGGCTGCTGATTTCCGCCACCCGCAAATCCTCGGGCAAGACCACCCTCACTGTGGGCCTGACCGCGGCCCTGGTGGCGCGGGGGGTCGCGGTGCACCCCTTCAAGAAGGGGCCCGACTATATCGACCCGCTGTGGCTGGGGCGAGCGGCACGGCGGCCGTGCCGCAATCTGGACTTCAACACCCAGACCCCGCGCGAAATGCGGGACGACGTGGCCCTGGCGGAGACGGTCGGCGGCCTGGCGCTGATCGAAGGCAACCTGGGTCTGTTCGACGGCATGGACGTGGCCGGCAGCGATTCGAACGATGCCTTGGCCCGCATGCTGGGGGCGCCGGTGGTGCTGGTGGTGGATGCCGAGGGCATGAGCCGGGGCGTGGCCGCGTTGCTCCAGGGGTACCAGACCTTTGCCGGCGACCTGCCCTTTGCCGGGGTCATCCTCAACAAGGTGGGGGGCGGCGGCCACGAAACCAAGTTGCGTGCCGCCATCGAGCGCTATACGGAAATGCCGGTCCTGGGCGCCGTGCCCAGGGGGGCGGTCCCCATCATCGAGGAACGGCACCTGGGGCTGGTGCCCGCCAACGAAACCCGCGCCGCCGAGTCCCTGGTGGCGCGTCTGGGGGAGACGGTGGCGGCGTATGTGGACGTGGCGGCGGTGCAGGCGGCGGCGGAAACGGCGCCGGTTATGCCCCGGCCCGCCACGCCGGTCGCGCCGCCGCCCCCGGCCGACGTCACCATTGCCTATCTGCGGGACGGGGCGTTCGGCTTCTACTATGCCGACGATCTGGTGGCCTTCTCCCGTGCCGGCGCCCGACTGGCGGCGGTGGATTCGCTCACCGATCCCGGGCTCCCCGGGGCCATCGACGGCCTGTTCATCGGGGGCGGCTTTCCCGAAACCCACATGGAGACCCTGGCCGCCAACCGGCCCTTGATGGAGGGTCTGCGGGCCGCCGTTCATGGCGGGCTGCCGGTCTACGCGGAATGCGGCGGTCTGATGGTGCTGGCGCGCACCTTGCGCCAGGGCGATCGGGTGGTGCCCATGGCCGGCGCCCTGCCGCTGCACGTGGCCATGGATCAAAAGCCCCATGGTCGCGGGCTGGTGCGCATGACTCCCACCGAGGCCGCGCCCTGGGCCCCGGTGGCCGCCGGCACGGACATGCCCGCCCACGAGTTCCACTATTCGCGGGTGGTGGCCGTGGACCGGCCGTTGACCACGGCCTATACCCTGGGCCGGGGCTTCGGCCTGGATGGCGGGCGCGACGGCGTGGCGGTGCGCAATACCGTGGCCAACTACGCCCATCTGCGGCACACGGCAGCCACGCCCTGGGTGGATGCCTTCGTCCAGTTTGTCCGCACCTGTCAGCGTCCGCGCCTGATGGGGTGAGGCCGAGAGCCGAGTCACGCGGGCACTGGACCCCGAAAATGGGTCCCATTGACCGCAATACGTTCTCACGCCGTCTTTCACGCGTATTTTTTCTCCTCCCTTGGTAGAAGGGGTGGCGTTCCCGCCTTGTGGTCGGGGGCCTGCGTTGGCTATGCTCACGGCAATAACGTGACAACCATCACGGGGCGCTGCGGGCGCCGTAGTGGGAGGAGTCGTCCCCGATGGAGGCAGGCCAACAGCAGGCGGGTGGGCAGGCGCTGGAAAGCATTCAGGCCATCCTGGCGCAGATTGATGCCGCCCGGGAGCTGCAGGAAGGCGCGCGGGACCGCATCCTCAACCTGACCCTGCGTATTCAGGAAACGGAAGGGAGGGACAGTGTGCTGGTGCGCATGAACCGGGTGGCCGATGCCTGCAGCGCCAGCGAAGCGGTCAGCGTGGCCTTATGCCGGGTGTGTCAGCATCTGCATGGGTTGCCGTCGGCAGGCCGGTGGTCGTGGCGTCAGCGGTACACGGCCGCCTCCGGCATCCGCCGCCTCAACAGCGCCTGGCGTCGCCAGACCGATCTGGTATCTCACCTCATGGACAATGTTGAAGCCACCATGGCCGAGTCCGGGGTGGCGGCCGTTTCCCAGCAACGGTTGAAACGCATCCTGGAGGCCTGTGGCTTCGTGGACCTGGCGGGCCAGCGGCTGACCCGGGCGCGGCGGGCGGTGTTGTACCGTCTGGAGTCGGGCGAGGATGATCTGGTGGCCCGATTCGACCTCGACCAGCCCCTGGGGGCCGGAATCGCCCCCGATGGGCCGGCCCTGGATCAAAAGCGGGTGGATGCCCTGATGGGATCCTAGAGCCGATCGCAGTCAATGGGACCCGATTTTCGGGTCCCATTGACTGCGTGAAGCCGCTCTAGTGTGCGTTCAACGGTTCCAAGTCGTGCTGACGGATGGCGGCCAGGGCGAGTTCGCGGCTGCCCGCGGCGCCCATCTGGGTCCCGTCGGCGGCGTGGATGCTCCAGTAGGCGAGGCCGTTTTCGTCCTCGGTGCGACGCACATAGGCCATGTGCTGGGCGCCGTAGGAGACAAAGTCCGGGTCCGTCATGGGTCTGCGCTGGGTCTGCGCCTGAGTATCGTATTTCATGATCCGGCCCTCCGGTCTGGGGCGCGCCGGCGGGGTCGCCGGGGCGCCTGGGTCTTGTGTTCTCTCCCTCGTTCCACGGTGTCGGCCGCGTTTCCCTTGGAGGGACGGGCGGCCCTGGGCGTCACGGGGAACGGCTCGTTCTGAGGATCATTCGTGAGACGGGGCGGGGCCTCCGGTGCCCACGCCGGTTCCCACGGGGGTCGGATGGGGATTGTGGCTGTTGATCTTGATCTCCCGGGCCCGGTTTTCAGGCAGGGGACGTTCCAGGTGCACATGCAGCAGCCCGTTGTCCAGGCTGGCGCCGGTGACCTCGATGCCTTCCGCCAGCACGAAGCTGCGCTGGAACTGGCGGGCGGCGATGCCCCGGTGCAGGAACACCCGGTCCTGGTCGCCGGGCCCTTCTTCCTGCTGACCGCGGATGACGAGCTGGTTGTCTTCCACGGCCACGGTCAGGTCGCTTTCGCGGAAGCCGGCCACGGCCAGGGTGATGCGCAGGTGGCGGTCACCCATCTGCTCGATGTTATAGGGCGGGTAGCCGTCGGCTGCGGTCTTGGTGGCGCGATCCAGCACCCGTTCGATGTGGTCGAAGCCCAGCAGCAGCGGGCTGTTGAACATGGACAGGCGACTCATGAAGGTCCTCTCCTCCGGTCTGAGCGAGAAGCGCGGGCCCGTTCGGGGTGGCGCCCGCGTCGGGGGGGCAGGCCAACACCCCACCACCGGGCGGCGCCGACCATGCCTTCAGTATTTGGGTGCCAGGGCCCGCGCGTCAAGATACAGTCTGTTCAGGAAGCGTTCCGCCCGCCGTTCCTGTCCGCCGTCTTTCCTCCTTGACAGTGTGGCACGGGCCCGGTAAAGGATCGGTTCCCCGCCGCCCAGGTGGTTGCGGGGGGCGTTTGTTTTTTTCATGGGATGTTTGCCGGCATCACCGCCCAAGGGGGGCCGCCAGTCCGCGAGGGGTCGCGCACTGGCGCCTGTTGTGTTGGGCCTCCGGCAGGAAAGCCGTCTCTCACCAGCGCGCGTACCAGCGGGGTTGCCATGTTCGATAACCTGTCCCAGCGCCTGAATGATGTGTTCGACCGCCTGAAGCGCCGCGGGGCGCTGGGCGAGAACGACGTCAACGAGGCGTTGCGCGAAGTCCGGGTGGCGCTGCTGGAAGCCGACGTGGCGCTGCCGGTGGTGAAGGACTTCGTCAAGCAGTGCCGCGAGGCCGCCGTGGGGCAGGAGGTGATCAAGTCGGTCTCCCCCGGCCAGATGGTGGTGAAGATTGTCCACGATCAACTGGTGGACACCCTGGGCCGGGACACGGTGCCGCTGAACCTGCGCGCCGAACCGCCGGTGCCCATCCTGATGGTGGGCTTGCAGGGGTCGGGCAAGACCACCAGTTCCGCCAAGCTGGCCCTGCGCCTGAAGGCCGAGAAAAAGAAGGTTTTGCTGGCTTCCCTGGACGTCTACCGTCCCGCCGCCCAGGACCAGCTCGCCACCCTGGCGACCCAGGCCGAGGTGGACTGCCTGCCGATCATCAAGGATCAGAAGCCCGAGGCCATCACCCGCCGCGCCATGGAAACCGGCCGGCGGGAGGGCTATGACGTGGTGATCCTGGACACCGCCGGCCGCCTGCATATCGACGAAACCCTGATGGCCGAGGTGGCGGCGGTGCGCGACATCGCCGCCCCCGCCGACACCCTGCTGGTCACCGACGCCATGACCGGCCAGGACGCCGTGACCGTGGCGCGGGAATTCAACGAAAAGGTGGGGGTGAGTGGCATCGTGCTCACCCGGGTGGACGGCGATGCCCGGGGCGGGGCGGCCCTGTCCATGCGCATGGTCACCGGCGCGCCCATCAAGTTCCTGGGTCTCGGGGAAAAGCTCGACGCCCTGGAAGCCTTCCACCCCGACCGGATCGCCGGCCGTATCCTGGGCATGGGCGACGTGGTCAGCTTGGTGGAAAAAGCCGCCGAGACCATGGAGCAGGAGGAGGCGGAACGGGTCGCCGCCAAGGTGCAGAAGGGCGATTTCGACCTGGACGACCTGCTCAGCCAGATCCGCCAGATCCAGCGCATGGGCGATGTGAAGGGGCTCATCGGCATGATCCCCGGCATCGGCAAGTTCAAGAAGCAGATCGAGGAGGCCAACGTGGACGACGGCGCCGTGCGCCGCCAGGAAGCGATCCTGTTGTCCATGACGCCGGGCGAGCGCCGCAAGCCCGATCTCATCAAGGCCTCCCGCAAGCGGCGCATTGCCGCCGGCTCCGGCACCACGGTGCAGGAGGTGAACCGGCTCCTGAAACAGCATCAACAGATGCGACAGATGATGAAGAAGGTGGGCAAGATGGGCAAGAAGGGTCTGATGCGTCACGGTCTCCAGGGCCTGATGCCGCCCGGCTCCCAGCCCTGATCCCACCGGCCAACCCGTTTCACACTGAGAGGACCCGAAGTCAATGGCATTGAAAATCCGCCTCGCCCGTGGTGGCGCCAAGAAGCGTCCCTTCTATCGCATCGTGGTCACCGATACCCGGTCGCCCCGCGACGGGCGCTACCTGGAGCGGGTGGGCTCCTACAACCCCATGCTGCCCCGCGATCACGAAGAGCGCGTGATCCTGAACGAAGAGCGGGTGAAGTACTGGCTGGGCCAGGGCGTTCAGGTGTCCGACCGCGTGCACCGCTTCCTGGGTGAGCGCGGCCTCATGGACGGCCGGGCCGTCCCCGAGCAGACCCGCAAGAACCAGCTCAGGGCAAAGGCCCTGGAACGCCTGAAGGAAAAGCAGAAAGCCGAGGAAGCCGCCCGCGCCGAGGCGGAAGCAGCGGCGGCCGAAGGGGCTGACGGGGGCGAAGAGGCCCCGGCCGAAGCCTGAGTCCCGGAGGGCCGCCAGCCATGACCGCGTCCGCCGACGACCGCGTGTGCCTGGGCGTGATCGTGGGGGGACACGGGGTGCGCGGCGCCGTGAAGGTGAAGCCCTTCACCGCCGAGCCCCTGGACGTGGCCGCCTACGGTCCCCTCACCGATGCCCAGGGGCGGTCGTGGCACCTGCGCCAGCCCCGGGTGCAAAAGGGGGTGGTGGTGGCCCAACTGGAGGGCATCACCGACCGCACCACGGCGGAAACCCTGCGGGGCACGGAGCTGTTCCTGGCCCGCGACCGCCTGCCGGCCCCGGCGGAGGACGAATACTACCACGCCGACCTCATCGGGCTGGCGGCGGAAACCGTGGACGGCACGGTCCTGGGCACGGTTTCCGCCGTGTTCGACTTCGGGGCCGGCGACCTGCTGGAAATCCGGCCCGAAGGCGGTCGGGAGGTGTTGGTGCCCTTCACCGACACCGCCGTGCCCCAGGTGGACCTGGCCGGCGGCCGGGTGGTGGTGGCGCCGCCGCCAGGGCTGCTGGACCCGGCCCGGCCCGAGGACCAGCCCCCGCCGGAGGAAGCGCCATGACGGCGCCCTGGACGGCGGTGGTGCTGACCCTGTTCCCGGAAATGTTCCCGGGGCCGCTGGGGGTCAGCCTGGCGGGACGGGCGCTGTTGGCGGACCGGTGGCGATTGCAGGCGGAAAACATCCGCACGCATGCCCCCGACCGCCACGGCACCGTGGACGACACCCCGTGCGGGGGCGGCGCCGGCATGGTGATGCGGCCGGACGTGATCGACGCGGCCGTGCGCACCCATCACGTGCCGGGTCGGCGGCTGCTGTACCTGACCCCTCGGGGGCGGTTGCTGGACCAGGCCCTGGTGCGGGATCTGGCGGCGGCACCGGGGATCACGGTGCTGTGCGGTCGCTACGAAGGCGTGGACCACCGGGTGGTGGAGGAACATGCCATGGAGGAGGTGAGCCTGGGGGACTTCGTGCTTTCCGGCGGCGAGCCGGCGGCGCTGGTTCTGATCGACGCCTGCGTGCGCCTGCTGCCAGGGGTCATGGGCTCCGCCGCCTCCCTGGAGGAGGAAAGTTTTGAACGCGGGTTGCTGGAATACCCGCATTACACGCGGCCGACCGTCTGGCGGGACCGCGCGGTGCCGGAAGTGCTGCTTTCCGGTCACCACGCCCGCATCGACGCCTGGCGTCGCGCCCGGGCGGAAGATATCACGCGGCAACGCCGCCCCGATCTGTGGCGGCGCCACGTCGCCCGCAACGGCTTGAAAGAGGATGTGGACTGATGAACGTGATCGAGATGCTCGAAAAGGAGCAGGTGGAAAAGCTCACCGAACAGCGGCCGGTGCCGACGTTCGACACCGGTGATACCCTGCGGGTGAACGTGAAGGTGGTGGAAGGCACCCGGGAACGGGTGCAGGCCTACGAGGGCGTGTGCATTGCCCGGCGTAACCGGGGTCTGAATTCCTCCTTCACCGTGCGCAAGATCTCCGAAGGCGGCTTCGGCGTGGAACGGGTGTTTCCCCTGTACTCCCCCATTCTCGACTCTATCCAGGTGGTGCGGCGCGGCCGCGTGCGGCGGGCGAAGCTGTACTACCTGCGGGCGCTGCGCGGTAAGGCGGCCCGGATCCCCGAAAAGACCACCGGCTGGGCCGGCAAGCTGGATGCCCAGGCCCGCGCGGTTCAGGCCGCCGACAAGGCCGCCAGCAAAACCCGCAAGAAGGGTGGCAAGAAAAAGGCGGCGGCCAAGGCCTGAGACCCGGGGCGGGGCGCGCCCGACGCAGGGCGTGCCCGTCTGATGCTGGATTGGAGAGAGGCCCGGACCGCCCACGGGGGCCCGGGCCGCAAGGCGCAGGAGAGGCACGCCATGGCCGGGAATTCGCCCCGTACCCTTTTTGACAAGATCTGGGACGCCCATGTGGTCGCCACCCACCCGGATGGCACGGCGATTCTGTACATCGACCGCCACCTGGTGCACGAGGTGACCAGTCCCCAGGCCTTCGAGGGCCTGCGTCTGGCCGGCCGGCCCGTGCGGGCCCCGCAGAAGACCCTGGCGGTGGCCGACCACAACGTGCCCACCTCTGACCGCTCCGCCGGCATCAGCGATCCGGACTCGGCGTTGCAGGTGCAGACCCTGGCCGACAACGCCGCCGCCTTCCATGTGCCCTACTACCCCATGACCGATGTGCGCCAGGGCATCGTGCACATCGTGGGGCCGGAACAGGGCTTCACCCTGCCCGGTGCCACCATCGTCTGTGGCGATTCCCACACCGCCACCCACGGGGCCTTCGGCGCCCTGGCCTTCGGCATCGGCACCTCCGAGGTGGAGCACGTGCTGGCCACCCAGACCCTGTTGCAGACCAAGGCCCGTAACATGCGGGTGGCGGTCACCGGCACCCTGGGGCCCGGGGTCACCGCCAAGGACCTGGTGCTGGCCATCATCGGCCGCCTGGGCACCGCCGGCGGCACCGGCCACGTGATCGAGTACACCGGCGACGCCATCCAGGCCCTGAGCATGGAAGGCCGCATGACCGTGTGCAACATGACCATCGAGGCCGGGGCCCGCGCCGGGGTGATCGCCCCTGACGACGTGACCTTCGACTACCTGCGCGGCCGGCCCCTGGTCCCCAAGGGCGCCCTGTGGGAAACGGCGGTGGCCGAATGGCGGACCTTGGCCAGCGATCCGGGCGCCGTCTATGACACCACCCTCACCCTGGACGCGGCCGACGTGGCGCCCATGGTGACCTGGGGCACCAGCCCCGAAGACGTGGCCCCCATCACCGGCTGCGTGCCCGATCCCGCCGACGCCAAGGACGAGGCCAAGAAACGGGCCATGGAACGGGCCCTGACCTACATGGACTTGACGCCCGGGCAACGGCTCACCGACGTGGCGGTGGATGTGGTGTTCGTGGGCAGTTGTACCAACGGCCGCATCGAGGACCTGCGCGCCGCCGCCGAGGTGGCCAAAGGCCGCCGGGTGGCCGACGGCGTGCGGGCCATGGTGGTGCCCGGCAGCGGTCTGGTGAAGGAACAGGCGGAAAGCGAGGGGCTGGACCAGGTGTTCACCGAGGCCGGCTTTGAATGGCGGGAGCCCGGCTGCTCCATGTGCCTGGCCATGAACGCCGACCGCCTCAGCCCCGGTCAGCGGGCCGCCGCCACCTCCAACCGCAACTTCGAGGGCCGGCAGGGCCGCGGCGGGCGGACCCACCTGGTGAGCCCGGCCATGGCCGCCGGCGCCGCCATCACCGGTCACCTCACCGACGTGCGCCAGCTTGGTTGAGCGGAACCCCGGGAGCATCCAATATGGAAAAGTTCACCACCCTGCGCGGGATCGCCGCGCCCCTGGATCTGATCAATGTCGATACGGACATGATCATCCCCAAACAGTTCTTGAAAACCATTAAGCGCACCGGTCTCGGGGTCAACCTGTTCCATGAAATGCGCTACGACGACCAGGGCCACGAAGTCCAGGACTTCGTGCTCAATCGTCCGGCCTATCGTGAAGCGCGCATGCTCATCACGGGGGACAACTTTGGTTGCGGGTCCTCCCGGGAGCATGCGCCTTGGGCGTTGCTTGATTTCGGAATCCGGTGCATCATTGCCCCCAGCTTTGCCGACATCTTTTACAACAACTGTTTTAAGAACGGCATCCTGCCGCTGGTTCTGCCGGCGGAGACGGTGGCATCGCTGATGCGGGAGGCGGAAAAGGGCGCCAACGCCACGTTCACCGTGGACCTCGCCGTCGGCGTTGTGACCACCCCCGAAGGGACGGAAATTGCCTTCACCCTGGACGAAGGCCGACGGCAGCGGCTGCTGGAGGGTCTGGACGACATCGGCATGACGCTGCAACAGGAAGCGGCCATCGCGGCCTTCGAGGAGACCCGCCGGCAACAGGCGCCCTGGCTCTGACCGCCGGCACCGCTGGTAATCGCTGCTCACGCAAGGAAGATGCAATCATGACCACCCACGGCACCCTTCTGCTTCTGCCCGGTGACGGGATCGGCCCGGAAGTGATGGCTCAGGTCCGACGCCTGATCGACTGGTTCGCGCGCAAGCGGGACGTGGTGTTCAACCTGGAACACGGCCTGATCGGCGGCGCCGGCTATGACGCCGCCGGCGATCCCCTGCCGGCGGAGACCCTGGCCAAGGCCCGGGAGGCCGACGCCGTGTTGCTGGGGGCCGTGGGCGGACCGCAGTGGGACGAGCTGCCCTTCGACAAAAAGCCGGAACGGGGCCTGCTGGGCATCCGCAAGGAATTGGGCCTGTTCGCCAACCTGCGCCCGGCCCTGGTGTTCGAGGCCCTGGCGGCGGCCTCCACCCTGAAGGAAGAGGTGGTGGCCGGGCTGGACATGATGATCGTGCGGGAACTCACCGGCGGCATCTACTTCGGCGAGCCGCGCGGCGTGGAAACCCTGCCCGACGGCAGCCGGCGCGGTGTCAACTCCCTGGTCTACACCACGCCCGAGGTGGACCGCATCGCCCGGGTGGCCTTCGACCTGGCCATGAAGCGGGGCAAGCGGGTGTGCTCGGTGGACAAGGCCAACGTGCTGGAAGCCACGCTCATGTGGCGGGAAGAAGTGACCCGCATCGGCCGCGAGGACTATCCGGACGTTGCGCTAAGCCACATGTACGTGGATAACGCCGCCATGCAACTGGTGCGCAATCCCAAGCAGTTCGACGTGATGGTCACCACCAACATGTTTGGCGACATCCTGTCCGACTGCGCGGCCATGCTCACCGGGTCGCTGGGGATGTTGCCCTCCGCCTCCCTGGGCGAGGCCGATGCCAACGGCCGACGGCCGGCCCTGTACGAGCCGGTGCACGGCTCGGCGCCGGATATCGCCGGGCGGGATTTGGCCAACCCTCTGGCCTGTGTGCTCAGCTTTGCCATGATGCTGCGCTATTCCTTCGACCTGGGCGCCGAGGCGGACATGGTGGAACAGGCCGTGCGCAACGTGCTGGCCGGGGGCCTGCGGACCGCCGACATCATGCAGGAGGGCATGGCCCGGGTCTCCACCAGCGTCATGGGCGAGGCCATCACCCGCGAACTGGACAATCTGAGCAGCGACGACGCTGGCTGACACGCGATCGGCTCTAGAGCGGATCGCCCCCAATCGGGGGCGTGAATCCGCTCTAAAACAAATAGATAGAGCCGGTCGGTTTCTCGAACGTAAAAGGACGGTGTCATGGGGTATCGTGTGGCCGTGGTCGGGGCCACGGGCAATGTGGGCCGGGAACTCCTGGCCCTCTTGGCTGAGCGCCAGTTTCCCGCCGATGAGGTGATCGCCTTGGCGTCCGCCCGGTCGGTGGGGACCGAGGTGAGCTTCGGCGAGGACGATGTGTTGAAGGTCCAGAACCTGGAGACCTTTGACTTCAAAGGCGTGGACATTGTGCTGTCCTCGCCGGGGGCGTCGGTGTCCAAGGTGTTCGCGCCCAAGGCCGCCGCCGCCGGGGCGGTGGTGATCGACAATACCTCCCAGTTCCGCATGGAGCCCGACGTGCCCCTGGTGGTGCCGGAGGTGAACCCCCACGCCCTGGCCGCCCATGGCAAGCGCAACATCATCGCCAACCCCAACTGCTCCACCATCCAGATGGTGGTGGCTCTCAAGCCCCTGCACGAACGCTATCGTATTCGCCGGGTGGTGGTGAGCACTTATCAGTCGGTTTCGGGGTCGGGCAAGTCGGCCATGGATGAGTTGTTCCAGCAAACCCGGCACATCTATATGAACGAGCCGCCGCACAGAACGCAGGAAAACTTTACCAAGCAGATCGCCTTTAACGTCATCCCCCACATCGACCGTTTCATGGACGACGGCGCCACGAAGGAAGAGTGGAAGATGCGGGTGGAGACGCGCAAGATCCTGGACCCGGACATCGAGGTGCTGGCCACCTGCGTGCGGGTGCCGGTGTTCATCGGCCACGGGGAAGCCCTCTCCATCGAAACCGAACGCCCGGTGGACGAGGACGAGGCCCGCACCCTGCTGTCGGAAGCCGAAGGGGTGGTCGTGGTGGATCACCGGGCCGACGAGGGGTATGTGACCCCGGTGGAATGCGTGGGTGAGGATGCGGTCTACATCAGCCGCCTGCGTCGCGATCCCACGGTGGCCAACGGCCTGGCCTTCTGGTGCGTGAGCGATAACCTGCGCAAGGGGGCCGCCCTCAATGCCGTGCAAATCGCGGAAGTGCTGATTCGGGATTATCTGAAAAAATAGGGGACCCAAAAATGGGTTCCCCTTGACCGCGATAGGCTTTAGGACAGCGCCCGCAACAGCGCGGTTTCGGCGGCGGCCAGATCGGCAGGGGTGTTGACGTTCAGGAAGGGATCGGGGGGGGGCGCGTCCCAGGTGACCACCGCCAGGGGCAGGCGTTCCTGAAACGCCTGGACCTTGCGCACGCCGGCCTCCAGCGCTTCCCGCATCAACGGCACCAAGTCCAGGGACCACAGGGCACAGGCCGATTGCTGGCGGGCGTCGCCGCTGCGGGCCACCGCCACCTGGGCGCCCTCCGCCTGGGCGGCGGCGTAGAGCCGGGTCAGCAGGTCCATGGGCAGCAGCGGACAATCCACCGGCACACTCAACAGCCAGCGGGCCTCTGGCATCCAGGCCCGGGCCCACAACATACCCGTCAGCACCCCCACCAGCGGCCCCAGGTGCCCGGGCAGGGCATCCTCCATCACCGGCAGGCCGAACCGGGCCAGCCGCGCGGGATCGGTGTTGCTGTTCAGCAGCAGCGTGCCCCCCTGGGGGCGCAGGCGGTCCAGCACATGGGCCAGCAGCGGCCGGCCGGCCACCTCCATCAGGGCCTTGTCGGTGCCGCCGAGGCGGCGCCCCCGGCCCCCAGCCAGGATGGTGATGGCCGTTTCACGCGCCGCCGGCGAGACCTCGGTCATGGGGAATCATCCTTTTGCAGGGGCAGGGGAGGCGGCGGCCGCCCGGGCCTGAGTCACCAGCTCGGGCAGGGCCTCCAGCACCGAGGGCGTCGCGGTTACCGGTCCGAACTCCGCCGTCAGCCGGTCCACGGCGATGGGCGGAAAGACATAGGATCGGGCCTCCGGCGCCTCCGCCACGGTACACCCAGCGAGGGTCGCCAGTCGATCCACCAGCGGCCCGTTGGCCGTGTTTTCCCCCCGGGCCACGTTATACAGCCGCTGGCGGCCGCCCAGGGCGATGCGGGGCAGCAGGGCGCACACGGCGGAAAGCGCCACATAGTCCTTGGCCGAGTCCCGGGTGGTGTGCAGGGTCACGTGGCCGGTGCGCACGGCGTCGTCCACGATGCTGGCCAGGAAGGTGCCGCGATCCGTCCGCGGCCCGAACACATTGGACAAGCGCACCACCCGCACCGCCGGATGATCCACCCCCAGGCACAGGGCCTCTCCGGCCAATTTGCTGAGGGTGAACAGGTCCGAGGGCCGGGTGGGACTGGCGGCAATCGGGACGGTCTCCGCCGTGTCCGTGGCCTCGGCATAGAGGCGGGTGGAGGAGAGGTAGAGAAACGACTCCCAGCGTCCTTCGGCCAGGGTGGCGGCGGGCAGGCACACGTGGGCCTCGGTGGTGGCCAGGGGGCGGCCGTGAAAGTTGGCCGTCATGCCGATGGCCCACAGCACATGGCCCAGGGTCCCGGTGGCCGGCGGCGGCTGGTGGCGGGTGACCGCCTGCACCCGGTGGCCGACGGCGGTGAGCGCCGCCACCAGGGCCCCGCCCAGCCAGCCATTGGCGCCGAACACCGTGAACAGCTCCCCCGTCGCCACGGAGGGGCCCTCAGGGCAGGGGCTGGTGCAGGGCGGGATCGCGATGATGGAGCAGCTTGGGGCTCACATCGGTCACCACCCGGAACAGGGGGTGTTGGAGCACCGCCGGGTCCCGCAGCGCCAGCATGTTGAAGCCGTGGGGGGGGCCGTCCAGCACCACCCGGCGGCAGGGAATGAGTTCCACCGGGCCGCTCATGGCCTCGTGCCCCTGGAGATCGCGCACGGCATAGACCTCATAGCCCGTGTCTTCCAGATTGCGGACGATGGGGGTGGCGGCGAGGCCGTCGGACCAGTCCACGTAGTGCCGGTGCACCTCGAACACCACCGGCGGTCCGCCGGCCAGTTGTTCCGCCGCGCCCTCCAGGGCCGGTCCCTCTCCGCCCTCGATGTCGAGCATGATCAGGCCCACCTGCTTCAGGCCCTGGGCGCGGGCATAGGCGTCGATGGTGGTGGCGGGGGCGCCGTCCTCGCCGGGGCGCACTTAACGTGGGGC